>CAZWRQ010000034.1:0-25610 GCA_964636395.1 uncultured Holophagales bacterium | reverse complement strand
ATCGAGGCGCGGCGGGAGATCGAGGAGGCCCACGACGCGGCCGTCGCCGCCTCCGGCGGAGCGGGCGTGGGGGTCGGCTTCGGGCGGAGCGCGAGGACGCGCACCTCCTTCGTGTCGCCCTCGCCGACGAGGACCGTGACGGTCTTCGGCTCGAAGCCGGGTTTCTCGACGCGCAGGACGTAGCGGCCCGCCGGGAGGTCCTCGAGCCAGAGACCCTGGCGGAGGACGTCCGTCGTGCCGACCGGGACGTCGCCGAGGAAGACGGAGAGGCCGGGAGGGGCGACGAGGCGGATCGTGGAGAAGCCCTTCGGGCGGGAGATGACGCCCGACTTCGGCAGCTCTGCGGCGCGCGCTGCGGGGACGGCGCCCGCGGCCGCGGCGAAGAGCACGCCGAGAAACGCCCCGCCCCGGGCCCGAGTGCGGTGAACGGGACCCACCGGGCGATCGTAGCGGCCGGAGAGGCGTGGCGCGAGCGGCTCCGGTATCCTCCCGCGTTCAGGTTGCGGTGCGCCTCGCGCGGCGACGCACGCGGGGCGGAGGCGGTCCGATGCACTGGAAGACATTCGCGACGGTGTTCTTCACGGTCCTCGTCGCGGAGATGGGCGACAAGACCCAGCTGGCGACGCTCCTCTTCTCGGCGGACCGCCAGACGAGCAAGTGGGTCGTCTTCGCGGGCGCCGCGCTCGCGCTGACGGCGGCGGCCGGGATCGGCGTCCTCGTCGGCTCGCAGCTCGAGCGGTTCCTCTCGCCGAAGCTCCTGAAGACGATCGCCGGGGTCGGCTTCCTCGCGATCGGGGCCTGGACCCTCCTCTCGAAGTAGGACCCGAGAGGTCCTGCGTTCCGGCGCGCGCCGGGCGCGGCCGTCCTGCCTCCGGTACGATCCTCCCGTGGGCGGCTCCCCGCGGCGATCGCGGGTAGGGCGGCCCCTTCTAAGGAGCCGCGAAAGCCGCATGAGAAAGCCCGCCGCCCTCCTCGTCCTCGCCGCGACCCTCGCCCTGGCCGCGCCCGACGCCCCCGCCTGCACGAACATCCTCGTGACGAAGGGGGCTTCGGCCGACGGCTCGACGATGATCACGTACGCCGCCGACAGCCACGAGCTGTACGGCGAGCTCTACTTCACGCCGGCCGGGGTCCACACGTTCGGCGCGATGCGCGAGATCGTGGAGTGGGACACCGGCAAGACGCTCGGCCGGATCCCGCAGGCGCCGGTGACGTACCAGGTCGTCGGGAACATCAACGAGCACCAGGTCTCGATCGGCGAGACGACGTTCGGCGGCCGAAAGGAGCTGGAAGGCCCGTCCGGGATCATCGACTACGGCTCGCTCATGTGGATCGGCCTCGAGCGGTCGAGGACGGCCCGCGAGGCGATCGAGGTGATGACGACGCTCGTCGACGAGTTCGGCTACGCCTCGTCGGGCGAGTCGATCTCCATCGCCGACCCGAACGAGGCGTGGGTCCTCGAGATCATCGGGAAGGGGGAGAAGCAGAAGGGGGCCGTCTGGGTCGCCGTGAAGGTGCCGGACGGGACGATCTCCGCCCACGCGAACCAGGCCCGGATCCGGCAGTTCCCGCGGAACGACCCGAAGAACGTCCTCTTCGCGAAGGACGTCGTCTCCTTCGCGCGCGACAAGGGCTGGTTCACGGGGAAGGACGAGGAGTTCTCGTTCGCCGACGCGTACGCCCCGCTCCGCGCGAGCACCCTCCGGAGCTGCGACGGGCGGGTCTGGAGCGTCTTCCGCCGCGCGGCGCCGTCGCTGAACCTCTCGTCCGACTGGATCCTCGCCGTCCCGGGCGCCAAGCCGATGCCCTGGGCTGTCAAGCCGGACCGGAAGCTGACGACGAAAGACGTCATGGAGCTGATGCGGGACCACTTCGAGGGGACCGAGCTCGACATGACGAAGGACATCGGCGCCGGGCCGTTCGTCCTGCCCTACCGCTGGCGCCCGATGGGCTTCAAGGTGGACGGCGTCGACTACGTCCACGAGCGGGCGATCTCGACGCAGCAGACCGGCTACTCGTTCGTCGCCCAGCTCCGGTCGTTCCTGCCGAACCCGGTCGGCGGCGTCCTCTGGTTCGGCGTCGACGACACCTACTCCACGGTCTACACGCCGATGTACTGCGGCATCCGCGAGGTGCCGAAGAGCTTCGCGGTCGGGACGGCCGACTTCTCGGCCTTCTCGTGGGACTCGGCCTTCTGGGTCTTCAACTTCGTCTCGAACTGGACCTACTCGCGCTACAGCGACATGATCCAGGACGTCCGCCGGGTGCAGGACGAGCTCGAGGGGCGCTTCCTCGCCGAGCAGCCCGAGATCGAGAAGGAGGCCGTGCGCCTCCACGCCGCCTCTCCGGCGGCGGCCCGCGACTACCTGACGAAGTACTCGGTCGGCGCGGGCGACCTGGTCTTCGCCCGCTGGAAGAAGCTCGGCGACCACCTCCTCTGGAAGTACATGGACGGCAACGTCCGCGACACGCAGGGCGGCGTCACCCACCCGAAGTACCGCGAGGAGTGGTACCGGGCGATCGCGAAGGACGGGGGCGACCGGCTGAAGGCGCGGAAGCTCGCCGAGGAGCCGAAGCGGCCTGAGTAGCCCCGGAGGTGGGGTCGGACGAAAGGTGGCGCGCGGGGCGAAACCCCGCGCCCCCGCCGTCCGTATCAGAGGGCGGGTGAAAGCCCGAGGTTCCCTCCTCCTCCTCGCCGGGCTGGCCGTCGTGGCCGGTCCGGCGCTTTGTCTTCAGGAGGAGGCGGACGGGCTGCGTGGCGCCGAGATCCGGGTCACGCGCGCGACCGGGCCGATCACGTTGGACGGCGACCTCGGCGATGCCGGCTGGCTCGGAGCGGCGCGGGTCGAGACCTTCTACGAGACGAACCCGGGGGACAACCTCCCGCCGAAGGTCCGGACGGTCGGGCGCCTCGCCTACGACGGCCGGTACCTCTACGCCGCCCTGGAGTGCGACGACCCCGAGCCCGGGAAGATCCGGGCGCCGTTCGCCCAGCGCGACGTCCTCGGGGGCGGGACCGACTACGCCGGGATCATCCTCGACACCCGCAACGACGGCCGGACGGCGATCCTCTTCCTCGCGAACCCCCGCGGGGTCCAGTACGACGCCGTGACGGACGACGGGAACGAGGACTCCTCGCCCGACTTCCACTGGGAAGCGGCGGCGAGGATCACGCCGACGGGCTGGAACCTCGAGATCCGGATCCCGTTCTCCACGCTCCGCTACGACCGGGCGGACCCGCAGACCTGGGGAATCCTCCTCTACCGCAACCGCCCGCGCGACTTCCGCTACCAGATGTTCTCCGCCCGGCTCCCGCGCGGGCGGAACTGCTTCATCTGCTCGGAGAACGTCCTGACCGGCCTCGAAGGGCTCCCCCCGGGCGGGCATCTCGTCGTGGCGCCCTACGCGACCGCCGCGCAGGAGACCGTCCCCCGCGCGGACGGGACGGGGAGCGTCGCGAAGCCCGTCGAGCCGGACGGCGGCCTCGACGTGAAGTGGACCCCCTCCGCCGGCATCGCCCTCGACGGGACGCTCAACCCCGACTTCTCCCAGATCGAGTCCGACGTCGCCCGGATCGGCGTGAACGAGCGGTTCGCCCTCTTTTACCCCGAGAAGCGCCCCTTCTTCCTCGAAGGGGTCGACCTCCTCTCGACGCCGGTGCAGGCGGTCTACACCCGGTCCGTCACGTCGCCGCGCTGGGGTCTCCGCGGGACAGGCAGGCTCGGCGGGACGAGCTGGACGGCCCTCGTCGCCGAGGACCGCGGGGGCGGGAGCGTCATTCTCCCCGGGCCGAACGGCTCCGATCTCGCGGAGCAGGACTTCCGGTCGCTCGACCTGGTCGGGAGGGTCCGGCGGGACGTCGGCCGCTCCTTCGCGTCTTTCCTCGTCACGGCCAAGGAGATGGCCGGCTCGGCGAGCAACCGCGTCCTCGGCCCGGACTTCCGCCTGAACCTGAGCGAGACCGACCTGGTCACGGGACAGCTCCTCTGGTCGTGGAGCGAAACGCCGGAGCGTCCCGACCTCGCCACGGAATGGGACGGCCGGTCCCTCTCGGGCCACGGGGCCGACGTCTGGTGGGAGCACACGACCGAGACGTGGGACTGGGGGCTCGAGTACAAGGACTTCTCCGACGGCTTCCGGGCCGACCTCGGCTTCGTCCCGCAGGTCGGCTTCCGCGAGGGGTACGCCGGGGCGGGCCGGACGTTCCGCCCGAAGGGGTTCTTCTCCCGCGTGAGGACCTTCTTCTTCGCCGACTACCTCGTCGACCGGGAGGGCGAGCTCCTCAGCCAGGTCGTCGCCCCGGGGGTCGGGTTCGACACGAAGTTCAACGGGTTCGCGCGGTTCGAGCTGAGAAGCGAGAAGGTTCGGGCGGGGAGCCGGGTCCTCCCGCGGAAGCGCCTCGTCTACTCGCTGAGCGCCGTCCCTTCCCGGTTCTTCGCCGGGATCGCGCTCGACGGGGCGATCGGGGAGGAGATCGACTTCGAGGGGGCGCGCACGGGGAGCGGCGGCTGGCTCACCGCGAGCGCCGTCTTCCGGCCCGGAGACCACCTCCAGCTGGACCTCGCCGGCGAGCTCCGTTGGATGGACGTCGACCTCCCGGACGGGCGCTCGCCCCGGCTCTTCACCGCGCACGTCGAGCGGCTGAAGGCGACGTGGACCCTCACGGCGCGCGCCTGGGTCCGGGTCATCGGCCAGTATGTGGGCGCCTGGCAGGCGCCGGAGCTCTACCCGACCGAGGTGGAGGCGGAGTCGGGCTCCTTCTCCGCGTCGGCCCTCCTCGGGTACCGCCTGAACTGGCAGAGCGTCGTCTTCCTCGGCTACGGCGACGCCCGGACGCTCTCCGAGGACGGCGGGCTCCCTCCGGAGAGCCGCCAGCTCTTCCTGAAGGTCTCGTACGCGTTTCAGCGGTGATCGGAAGGCGCCCGGGGCGTAGACTTTCTCCAGCGCTCTCCGAACGTACGAACGCAAGCCGCGGCCGCGATGGCCGGGAGGACAGCATGCTCGCGCGCGAACGACTCGCGAAGTGCCCCGCGTGCAGGGGGACCGGCCTCGGAGGTCCCTGCGCGCGCTGCAGCTCGCTCGGCCGGATCCGCTTCCAGGGGAACGAGGAGCAGTGGATCCTCTGCGGCTACTGCCGGGGGACGGGCACCGTGGACTGTCCGCGCTGCCGCCGGGAGGGCCGCATCCGCTTCTTCTCGTTCCAGTGCCCGCGCTGCGGCTTCGTGGGGCCCGAGTCGGAAGGACACCTCGACGAGCTCTACGCCGACCTCTGCCCGAAGTGCGGGAGCTACTGACGCCGCGCGAGCGGCGAAGCGGGGCGTCGCGTCGGCCTCAGCTCCCCCGCTCGGCCCGCGTCAGGACCGCCTCGCCGACGATGCGCGCGGCCTCGTCGATCGGCACGCGGTCGACGTTGACGACGACGTTGTAGAGGAGCGGGTCGGCGACGTCGACCTGGAAGTAGCGGCGGATGAATCGCCGCCGGGCCTTGTCCTCCGCCTCGACCCAGGCGCGGGCCGCCTTCTTCGAGAGGCCCCGCGCCTCGGCGACGTTCTCGACGCGGCTCTCGAGCGACGCGACGAGGCGGACGTGAAACGCCTGAGAAAGGTGCCCGAGGATGACGTTCGCGCCGCGCCCGACGAGGACGACGTTCCCGATCTCCCCGAGCCGCAGGATCGTCTCCGTCGTCTCCTGCATCGGCTTCCAGGTGGCGCGGTGGAGGCCGAGGAGCTCCTCAATCACGAACGAGACTCCCGCGAGGTGGTCCTCCGGCGACCAGGAGGCGAGCCGGTCCGGGAGCGCGTCGTCCTCCAGGATCTTGTCGACGAGCTCGCGGTCGACGAGAGCCCACGGGCCCCGCCCCTTCGGCTGGCTCTGCTCGAGCCACGCGCAGAGCGCCTCGCCGAACGTGTTCCCGCCGGCGCCGGTCTCGCGCGAGACGGTCACGACCGGGCGCCGCTTCTCCCGCGAGCGCGGCGGCCCCTTGGGGGAGGCCCCGAGGTGAGCGGCGACGAAAGCGAGGGTCTTCTCTTCGGACGAGACGAAGGACATGGCGATCCTCCTTCCGAAGCGGGGCGGGTGGCTCCAAGTGTACGCCGCGGGGCGCATGTCGGCGGGGGAGCGCGAAGCCCAGCGCGACGCCCGCTCGCCCCGTAGAGTGTAGATGGTAGACCTGACCCCACCCCTTGACGCCGTGCTGCGCCGCGGCGGATATGATCGCGGACCGATCCCGACCCGATTCCCGAAGGCACTCCGGAGGAAGGAGCAGAGGCGGATGAAGTACGAAGGGCAGGCCATCCAGACGGTCCCGCTGGACGGGGGCTTCGTCGAGCTGCGGTTCGACCTGAAAGGCGACTCCGTCAACAAGTTCAACGGCCTGACGCTCGGCGAGCTGAAGGAGGTCGTCGCCGGCCTCGCCGCCGCGCCGCCGAAGGGGCTCCTCGTCACGAGCGGCAAGGACGTCTTCATCGTCGGGGCCGACGTCACGGAGTTCCTGACGCACTTCAGGAGGAGCGAGGAGGAGCTCGCGGCCTGGCTCCTCGACACCGACGCGACGTTCAACGCCCTCGAGGACCTGCCGTGCCCGTCCGTCGTGGCGATCAACGGCTTCTGCCTCGGCGGCGGCTTCGAGCTCGCGCTCTCGGCCCACTTCCGCGTCGCCTCCACCGCGGCGAAGGTCGGCGTCCCCGAGACGAAGCTCGGGATCTTTCCCGGCTGGGGCGGCACCGTCCGCCTCTCGCGGATGTGCGGGGCGGACAACGCGATCGAGTGGATCGCGACGGGCGAGCAGTACCCCGCGGCGGACGGCCTGAAGATCGGCGCCGTCGACGCCGTCTGCGAGCCGGGGAAGCTCCGCGAGGTGGCCCTCCGGATGCTCGCCGACGCCGCCGACGGGAAGCTCGACTGGAAGGGCCGGCGCGACGAGAAGAAGGCGCCGCTTCCGCTCAACAAGGTCGAGGCGGGGATGGTCTTCGAGGGGGGCAAGGCGTTCGTCGGCGGGAAGGCCGGCCCGAACTACCCGTCCCCCGTCGCTGCGATCGAGGCGATGCAGAAGGGCGCGGCGCTCGGCCGCGACGAGGCGCTCCCGATCGAGGCGGCCACCTTCGCGAGGATCGCGAAGACCCCGACGGCCCACGGCCTCGTCTCGGTCTTCCTCGGCGACCAGCTCGTCAAGAAGCTCGCGAAGAAGGCGTCGGGCGGCGCGAAGCCGGTGCAGAGCGCGGCCGTCCTCGGGGCCGGGATCATGGGGGGCGGCATCGCCTACCAGTCCGCCTCGCGGGGGGTCCCGATCCTGATGAAGGACATCGCCCCGAAGGCGCTCGAGCTCGGGATGGGCGAGGCGGCCAAGCTCCTCGAGAAGCAGGTCGAGCGCGGGAAGATGACCGCCGGGAAGATGGCGCAGGTCCTCGCGGGGATCACGCCGACCCTCTCCTACGGCGACTTCGGCGCCGTCGACGTCGTCGTCGAGGCGGTCGTGGAGAACGAGAAGGTCAAGAAGACGGTCCTCTCCGACCTCGAGAAGGCCGTGAAGCCGGGGACGATCCTGGCGTCGAACACCTCGACGATCTCGATCACCCGCCTCGCCGAGGCGCTTCAGGCCCCCGAGAACTTCTGCGGGATGCACTTCTTCAACCCCGTCCCGCGGATGCCGCTCGTCGAGGTGATCCGCGGCGCGAAGTCGAGCCCCGAGGCGATCGCGACGACGGTCGCGTACGCGACGGCGATGGGGAAGACCCCGATCGTCGTCGGCGACTGCGCCGGCTTCCTCGTCAACCGGGTCCTCTTCCCCTACTTCTCCGGCTTCGAGCTCCTCCTCGCCGACGGCGTCGACTACAAGCGGGTCGACAAGGTGATGGAGAAGTGGGGCTGGCCGATGGGGCCGGCGCTCCTCCTCGACGTCGTCGGCATCGACACGGGCGTCCACGCCGACAAGGTGATGGCGGCCGCCTTCCCCGACCGGATGTCGCACGCGGGCGAGAGCGCGATCGAGAAGATGGTCGCCGCCCAGCGCTTCGGCCAGAAGAACGGGAAGGGCTTCTACGCGTGGGAGCCGCAGAAGAAGGGGGCTCCGAAGAAGAGCGTCGACCCGTTCACCGAGGAGGCGATGAAGGCGCACGCGAAGGCCTCGCCCGAGGTCTCGGACGCCGAGATCGTCGAGCGGATGATGCTGCCGATGCTCCTCGAGTGCTCGCGCTGCCTCGAGGACGGCATCGTCGCCACGCCGACCGAGGTCGACATCGCCCTCGTCTACGGCCTCGGCTTCCCGCCCTTCCGCGGCGGGATCTTCCGCTGGGCCGACGCCACGGGCGCGAAGGCGCTCCTCGCGGCCGCGGAGAAGCACGCGGCGCTCGGCGCCCTCTACGCCCCCACCGAGCAGCTGAAGGGCCTCGCCGCCGCCGGCCGGGGCTTCCACGGAGAGTGATGAGATGAAAGACGTCGTCATCGTCGATGCCGTCCGCACCCCGATGGGCCGCTCCAAGGGCGGCATGTTCCGGAACGTGAGGGCCGAGACGCTCTCGGCCGAGGTCATCAAGGCGCTCCTCTCGCGAAACCCCGAGGTGAACCCCGCGGAGGTCGACGACGTGGTCTGGGGCTGCGTCCAGCAGACGCTCGAGCAGGCCTACAACGTCGGCCGCTTCGCCCAGCTCATGACGCCGATCCCGAAGGAGGTGCCGGCGCAGACGATCAACCGCCTCTGCGGCTCGTCGATGACGGCCCTCCACTCGGCCGCCATGGCGATCATGGCGGGCTACGGCGACCTCTTCGTCGTCGGCGGGGTCGAGCACATGGGGCACGTCCCGATGACGCACGGCGTCGACTTCGGGCCGCAGAACGCCAAGCGGAACGCGAAGGCCGCCGGCGCGATGGGACTCACCGCGGAATACCTCGGGCGGCTCCACGGGATCACCCGCGAGCAGCAGGACGCGTTCGCGTACCGCTCGCACATGCGGGCGCACGCGGCGACCCTCTCCGGCGGGTTCAAGGGCGAGATCGTCCCGCTCGAGGGACACGACGAGGACGGGGCGCTCGCGCTCTTCGACTTCGACGAGGTGATCCGCCCCGAGACGACGCTCGAGGGGCTCGCGAAGCTCAAGCCCGCCTTCGACCCTAAGAGCGGGACGATCACGGCGGGGAACTCCTCGGCGATCTCCGACGGGGCCGCCGCCCTCCTCGTCATGTCGGCCGACAAGGCGAAGGAGCTCGGGAAGCGGCCGATGGCCCGCATCCGCTCCATGTCCGCCGCGGGCGTCGACCCGTCGATCATGGGCTACGGCCCCGTCCCGGCGGTGAAGAAGGCCTTCGCCCGGATCGGGATGAAGTCGGGCGACGTCGACCTCTGGGAGCTGAACGAGGCCTTCGCGGCGCAGTCGCTCCCGGTGATCAAGGACCTCGGCCTCCTCGACGTCATGGAGGAGAAGGTCAACGTGAACGGCGGCGCGATCGCCCTCGGGCACCCCCTCGGCTGCTCGGGCGCGCGCATCTGTACGACGCTCCTCCACGCCATGAAGGCGAAGGGGGCGACGACCGGGGTCGCCACGATGTGCATCGGCTTCGGCCAGGGCGTGGCGACGGTCTTCGAGAGGGTCTGAGCTCTCCGCGGCGGCGCCGGCATTCGCCGGCGCCGCCGCGCGTCTCCCTGCTGCTCCCTATACTCCCGGGGCCGTGCGCGCCTCTCCGGCCTTCGTCTTCGCCCTCCTCCTCGGCGCGGTCCCGGCCGCGGCGGAGGAGGGGTTCCGGTTCCGCGTGGGCGGCCAGGTCGACCTCCGGGGCGTGAGGACCGACGAGACGGTCGGCTGGCTCGACGGCGGCCCCGGCAAACTCCGATGGGGCGGCGACGAGGACGGCGGGCGGACGCTCCTCGCCCTGGCTCAGGCCTCCGTCGTCCTCCGCGCGAGCGCCGGCGAGGACCTCCGCGCCTTCGTGCAGGCGAACGTCGACACCGGCTCCTACCCGGCCTCCGGCCTCGCCGGCCTCGACCTTGTGGAGGCCTGGGCGTCGTGGCGCCCGCGCCTGGCGGACGCGGCGGGACTCCGGCTCCGCGCGGGGCACCTGTTCCCGCCCCTCTCGCTCGAGAACGACGGGCCCGCCTGGAGCGCGACGCGGACGCTCACGGCCTCGGCCCTGAACTCCTGGATCGGGGAGGAGGTGCGGGTGACCGGGGTCGAGGCGTCGCTCGAGCTCTTCCTCCCTACCTCGGACCTCGTCCTCTCGGGGGCGGTCTTCGGGGGGAACGACCCGTGCGGGAGCCTCCTCGCCTGGCGCGGATGGGCGGTCTCCGACCGGCAGTCGGGCCTCACGGACCGCCTCCCTCTCGCCCCCCTCCCGGCCTTCGAGGAGGACGGGCTCTTCCCGGCCCAGGACCCGTGGGTCGCCCCATTCCGGGAGGTGGACGGCCGGGCCGGTTGGTACGCGGCGGCATCGTACCGGCTCCCGGAGAAGCTCGAGCTCCGCGCGCTCCTCTACGACAACCGCGGCGACCCTCTCGCCCTCGAGGACGGCCAGTACGCCTGGAGAACCCGCTTCGCAGCGGCGGAGGCAGCCGTCCGGCTGCCGGCGAACGTCGAGCTCGTCGGCGGGCTCCTCGACGGCTGGACCGTCATGGGCCCGGAGGAGGCGATCGACGCCTACTACCGGACCTGGTTCCTCCTCGGCTCCGTCTCCCGCGGCGCCCACCGTCTCTCCGTCCGGTACGAGCGGTTCGACGTGCGGGACGAGGATCGCTTCGCCGCGGAGGACCCGAACGGCGAGGACGGGGACGCCTGGACTGCGGCCTTCACCTTCGAGGTCGACCGGACGACCTCGTTCGTCCTCGAGCTCGTCTCCGCCGACTCGGCGAGGCCGGCGCGCGCGCTTCTCGGCCTCCCGGAGCGGGCGCGCGAGACGCTCGTCCAGCTCGCCGTCCGCGGCCGCTTCTGACCTCCGCGCCCGTGGCGCGGGCGCCGGGCCGGGGCCGCCGTTGCCCCCGGGGCGCCGGGCAAGCGAGAATCACCGGCTGAACATGCGCCTCGTCACGCGCGGAGACCTCGACGGTCTGACCTGCTCCGTCCTCATCACGTCGGTCGAGAGGATCGACGCGATCGAGCTCGTCCACCCGCAGGCACTCACGGACGGCCGCTTCGAGGTGCGGGACGGCGACGTCCTCGCGAACCTCCCGTACCACCCGAAGTGCTCGATGTGGTTCGACCACCACGAGCTCGTCGACGCGAACCCGCGCCCGGAGACGGCCTTCCAGGGGAGCTACGGCCTCGCGCCGTCGACGGCGCGCCTCGTCCACGACTACTACTGCGGGCGGAAGGGGTGGGGCCTCTTCGGGCGGTACGGCGAGCTCGTCGAGGGGACGGACCGGCTCGACTCGGCGAATCTCACGCTCCGCGACGTGCGGGAGCCCAGGCGCGTCATCCTCCTCGGCTTCACGATCGACTCCCGCTCGAGCCTCGGCAACTTCCGCGACTACTTCCTCTTCCTCGGCATGGCGCTCCGCTCGATGCCGCTCGACGAGGTCCTCCGGACGCCCCAGGTCGTCGAGCGGGTGGAGCGGATGCGGGCCGACGACGAGAGGTTCCGCAAGGCGCTCCTCGACTGCTCGCGCCTCGAGGCGAACGTCGTCGTGACGGACTTCCGGGGGCTCTCCGAGATCCCCTCCGGCAACCGCTTCCTCGTCTACACCCTCTTCCCCGAGGCGACCGTCTCCGTGAGGCTCCAGTGGGGGCCGGGGCGGCAGGTCGTCATGGCGACGGCGGGGCACAACATCTTCGAGCGGACGAGCTGGAGCGACATCGGGCAGACGATGTCGCTCTTCGGCGGGGGAGGGCACCGCGGGGCCGGCTCCTGCCCGCTCCCGCCCGACGACGGTGACGAGACGCTCCGCCGCCTCGTGGCCGAGCTGAAGCGCCAGGGGTGAGGGGCGGCGCGGGCGCCGCGGGCCGTCAGAGCCAGCCCTTGCGCTTGAAGATCCAGTAGGGGGCGATCCCGGAGAGGACCATCAGCCCGAGGGCGAACGGGTACCCCCAGAGCCACTCGAGCTCCGGGAGGACGCGGAAGTTCATGCCGTAGATGCTCGCGACGAGCGTCGGCGGCAGAAAGACGACCGCGGCGATCGAGAAGATCTTGATGATCTTGTTCTGCTCGAGGTTGATGAAGCCCATCGTGGCGTCCATCAGGAACTTCACCTTCTCGAAGACGAAGCCCGAGTGGCTCGTGAGCGACTCGATGTCGCGGAGCGCCCCCTTGATCACGTTCGCGCGCGGGGTCGACCCGACGACGTAGCGGAGGAGGAAGGTCAGGCTGCGCCGGAGGTCGAGGAGGACGAGGCGGGTCTTCCCCTGGAGGTCCTCCTCGGCCGCGAGCTTCTCGAGGAGGTCCTCGAGGTCGCGCGCCCCCTCGGTCAGGACGGAGCGGCTCACCCGCTCCAGCCGGGCGTAGGTCGCCTCGAGGACGTCGGAGAGGACGTCGATCTCCGCCTCGATGATCCCGAGCGGGATGTCGATCGGCTCCCGGATCTCCTCGGGCTGGCTCGCAGCGCGGAGGCGGAAGAGCCGGAACGGGGGGAGCTTCTCGGGGCGGACGGTGAAGAGCCGCCCGCGGTGGAGGTTGAACCAGACGTCGATCGTGTGGGCCGGGCCCGGCTCGCTCGCGATGAACGCAGTGAGGAGGTGGAGGCTGTCGGCCTCCTGGTAGCAGCGGGAGCTCGCCTCGAGCTCCTTCATCTCGGAGCGAGAGGGGACCTCGATCCCCCAGACCTGCTCGACCCAGGCCTTCTCTTCGGGCTCGGGATCGAGGAGGTCGACCCAGGCGACCGCGTCCCACTCGGGGCCGCTCGCCTCGCCAAGCGGCGCGAGGTGGAGGGCCCGAAGGGTCCCGTCGACGAATCCGTAGAGGCGTATCACGTGCTCGGCTCCGCCCGGAGGTTACGACGGAATCGCACGGGAGAGCCCGACACCGCTCAGTAGTCGCTCGTCATGATGAAGACCGGCTTGTTCCCGAAGTCCTCGTAGCGGGGCCGGAGCCGGTCGGCGACGTAGTGCTTCGCGACGTCGACCGTCTTCTTGCGGCTCGTCACGACCTCGACGGGGACGTCGTCGTACCGCCCGTTCCTCACGCAGACGAGCCGGCCCCAGGTCCCCCTGAGGATCAGGTCCATCGCGAGGTTGCCGAAGGCCATCGGGACGATCGAATCGAGCGCGTCGGGGTCGCCGCAACGGACGAGGTAGCCGAGCCGCTGGCTGATCGTGTTCACGCGCCGGCCGCCCGCGTGCCGCGGAGAGAGCTGCCGGAGCCGCTCGGCGACGAGGTCGCCGACGCCCCCGAGCTTCCGGTGCCCGTAGGCGTCCTGCTCCTGGTCCGAGAAGACCATCTCGCCCATCCCGGCGATCTTGGCTCCCTCGGAAACGAGGACGACGGCGTACCGGCTCGGGTTCGTCGTCCGGTCGGCGACCATGAGCTCCGTCAGCCGGTCCACGTCGAACGGGTGCTCGGGGATGACGCAGCGGTTCGCGGCGCCGGCCATCGTCGGGAGGAGGGCGGTGAAGCCGGCGTACCTCCCGAAGACCTCGATGACGAGGAACCGTTCGTGGCTCCCGGCGGAGGTCCGGAGCGCGTGCGTCATCTCGATCGTGCGCGTCACGCAGGTCGAGAAGCCGATGCAGTAGTCGGTCCCGGGGACGTCGTTGTCCATCGTCTTCGGGAGCGCGACGACCTTCACCCCCTCCCTGTGGAGGCGGACCCCGTAGGAGAGAGTGTCGTCCCCGCCGATCGGGATCAGGACGTCGATCCCGAGCTTCCCGACGTTCGCGAGAACCTCCGGGGTGAGGTCGTTCATCTCGTCCGAGTAGCGGTCCCGCAGGTGCTCGGGGACGTTCGCCCGGGGGACGTGGGAAGGCCGGGTCCGGGAGGTGTGGAGGAACGTCCCGCCGGTCCGGCCGACCTTGTTGACGGTCTCCTCGGAGAGCTCGACGACGCAGTCGCCGTCGGGGCGCCCCGGCGCCCCGTCCAGCTCGATCAGGCCGGCCCAGCCCCGACGGATCCCGAGGACCCGGTAACCGTCCCGGAGGGCCCGGACGGTCAGGGCCCTGATGGCGGGGTTCAGGCCCGGGACGTCCCCTCCGCCCGTCAGGATCGCGATGGTTCCGCGCTTCGTCCGCACGTTCGACATCGGCATCTGCCCCCGTTTCGGGCGGTCATCATCTCACCGCCGCCCGCGACCGGCGTCGGGCGCCCGGAGGGGGGGCGGGGCAGGAAGTTGACGCCGGCGGTCCCGCTCCGCGGTAGTCTTACGGGTCATCCGACGAACTCGATCGCACTCTCAGAGGAGGAACGCCATGGCCCATCGGTTCACCGCGACACGGGTCGCTTTCGCCGGGATTCTCGCCGCCGCACTCGCGCTCGGCGGCTGCGGCTGGAAGAAGGAGATCGAGCAGCTCCGCACCGACAACCAGAAGCTCACCCAGGACAAGCAGCAGCTCGAGGGCCAGCTCACGTCGGCCGGCGTCGAGAGCGCCGAGATGCAGGCGACGCTCGACGAGGTCGCCAAGAGCCTCGAGGAGCTCCGCGCCAAGGAGCTCCAGATCGTGAAGAGCTCGATCGAGGTCGTCCAGGAAGGGAAGCCGCGCTCCACGCAGCGCGACGAGCTGAAGACGGAGATCGAGGCGATCAAGAAGGCGATCCAGGAGAACCTCCAGAAGCTCGCCCGCCTCGAGCAGGAGAAGAAGGACGCCCTCGCGAAGGCGAAGGCCTCCGGCGCCAAGGTCGTGGAGCTCGAGGGGCAGGTCACGTCGATGGAGCGCCTCATCGTCGAGATGAAGGCGTCGCTCGAGGAGAAGACGACGCTCATCACCGAGCTCGAGACGAAGGTCCTCGGCCTCACGCAGACCGTCGAGGAGCAGACGGCGACGATCGCGGAGAAGGAGACCGTCATCGAGGGGCAGACGAAGGTGATCAACACCGCGCACGTGGCGATCGCCGGGCAGAAGGAGCTCGAGGCCAAGGGAGTCATCGAGAAGAAGGGCGCCTTCCTCGGCATGCGCGGGAACTGGGTCCAGACCGGGAAGTTCGACCCCGAGATCTTCCGCGAGATCGACATCACGGCCGAGCAGGCGTTCGCGATCGACGCGCCGCTCAAGAGGGTCCAGGTCATCTCGGCGCATCCGAAGGGGAGCTACGAGCTCTTCGCCGCCGACGAGACGCACACGACGCTGAAGATCGTCGACGCAGCCGCGTTCTGGTCGGGCGAGAAGTTCCTCGTCGTCAAGTACAAGGACTGAAGCCCCCCGGGCTCGCCGCGCCCCCGGGGGGCGCCGCGGCCCGAGCCCCGAGCCGGATCTCCGAACGGCCCGCCGGGGCGAACCCGGCGGGCCGTTCCGCGCTCAGCCCTTCACCGCGCCCCCCGTCAGGCCGCCGGAGATCCTCCTCTCGAAGAGGAGGACGAGGAGGACGACGGGGAGCGTCGCGAGGACAACGGCGGCCGAGAGCGGCCCCCACGGCACCTCGTAGAGCGAGGCGCCCGACACGCTCGCGATGCCCGCGGTGACGGTCCGGCTCGACTCGCGCGTCGTGAAGGAGAGGGCGAGGAGGAACTCGTTCCAGGACGCGATGAACGTGAGGAGGCCGGCCGCGGCGACGGACGGCGCCGCGAGGGGGAGCTGGACCCGGAGGAGCCGCCCGAGCGGCCCGAGGCCGTCGAGCGTCGCCGCCTCCTCGACCTCGCGCGGCAGCTCGCGGAAGCCCGCCTCGAGGACCCACGTCGCGAGCGGAACGCCGAACGCGGCGTAGGGGAGGACGAGCGCGAGAGGGTTGTTCACGAGGCCGAGGAGCCGGACCCCCTCGTAAAGCGGGAAGAGGAGGAGGATCGGCGGGAAGAGGGAGGCGAGGAGGAGGCCGAGGAGCCACCGGCTCCGCGCGCGGGGGCGCATCCGGCAGAGCGCGGAAGCGGCGGGCGCGGCGGCCGCGAGGGCGAGGAGCGTCGCCGCGAGGGAGACGAGGGCGCTGTTGACGAGGTACCGTCCGAACGGCTTCCGTTCCAGGAGCGAGCGGACGTGCTCGGCCGTCGGCGGGCTCGGGACCCAGACGGCGGGCGAGGCGGTGATCTGGCCCTCGGGCTTCACGGCCGTCAGCGCCTGCCACGCGGCCGGGAGGAGGCTCCAGGCCGCCGCGAGGCAGATGCCGAGCGCGAGGAACGCCGCGGCGACGGGGTGCCTCACGACTCCTCCCTTCGCGAGGCGAGCCTCACGACGACCGCCGCGAGGAGGAGGGCGACGAGCATCCCCTGCACGGCGATCGCGGCGCCGTAGCCGAAGTCGAGGTAGCGGAACCAGCTCTGGTAGGCGTAGAGCGAGAGCGTTTCCGTCGAGCCGCCGGGGCCGCCCCCCGTCATCACCCAGACGACGTCGAAGGCGCCCCATGCCTGGATCGAACGGAAGAGGGTCGCGACGACGAGCGACGGGACGAGGAGCGGGAGGGTGATGCGCCGGAAGCGGGCGAAGGCCCCTGCCCCGTCGACGCGCGCGGCCTCGATCACCTCGCGCGGGATCCCCTGGAGCCCCGCGAGGAGGATGAGCGCGACGAACGGCGTCGTCTTCCAGGCGTCGGCGACGACGAGGGCGGCCATCGCCGTGCCTGGCTGCGCGAGCCAGGCGACGGGCGCCTCGATCAGGCCGAGGCGGAGGAGGAGGTCGTTCGCCATCCCGAACGTGTCGTGGAAGATCCAGGCCCACGCGAGCGCCATGACGGACGTCGGGAGCGCCCACGGGACGAGGACGACGGCCCGGAGCGCGCCCCGGCCCCGGAAGGAGCGGTCCAGGAGGAGGGCGAGCGCCGTCCCGAGCGTCACCTCGAGGAGAACGGAGAGGAAGGTGAAGAGGGCGGTGTTCCTGAGGGCCGAGAGGAAGCGGCCGTCGCCGAGGGTCCGCGCGTGAGTCGCGAGGCCGGTCCAGGAGGTGACGACGCCGTCCGAGAGCTCCGTCCGGGTGAAGCCGAGGAGAAGGACGCGGAGCGCCGGCACGGCGACGACGAGGGCGAGGAGGAGGAGGACGGGCGAGAGGAGGAGCGCCCGGTCGAGCCGTGCGCGGCGCGCGAGGACGGTGCTCACGGCGCCTCCCCGAGGAGGGCGCGCGTCTCGCGCGCGGCGGCGGCGAGCGCCTCGCGGGGCGTTGCGAGACCCGCGAGCGCCGCGGTGAGGTGTCGCTGGAGGACGTCGGAGGCCTGGGCGTAGCGGGCCACGACGGGGCGCGTGGTCGCGGAGGCGTGGATCTTCCCGAGCTCGGCGAGGAACGGGTTCGAGGCGAGGAGCTCCGGGTCGGCGTAGGCGTCCTTCCGCGCGGGGGCGAAGCCGGTCGGCGAGCAGAAGAGGCGCTGGCTCTCGAGAGTCGTCGCGTGCCGCACGAACGCGATCGCCTCCTCCGGCCGGCGCGAGGCGCGCGCGACGGCGAGCCCCCAGCCTCCGAGAGTACCGGAGCCGGGTGCGCCCGAGAGCGTCGGGACGGGGAGAACGCCGATCTTCCCCGCGACGGCCGACCCCTCCCGCTGCGCGAGCCGGAAGACGTAGGGCCAGCTCCGGAGGAAGACGGCGCGGCCCGACTGGAAGAGGTGGCGCGTCTCCTCCTCGCGGTAGGCCGTCACGCCGGGAGGGCTGACGCCCCCGGCGCCGCGCGCGCGGACGAGGAAGGTGAGGGCCGCCTCGGCCTCCGGGCGGTCGAGACCGACCTCGAGCGTTCCGGGGTCGATCCAGCTCCCGCCGTGGCCGTGCAGCACCTCGAGGAAGAAGCAGACGAGCCCCTCGTACTGCGCCCCCTGCCAGAGGAACCCCCAGCGGCCGGGCGGCGACTGGAGCCGCCGGGCGGCGGCCTCGAGCTCGGCGAACGTGCGCGGCGGGGCGATTCCCGCTTCCGCGAGGAGGTCGGCGCGGTAGTAGAGGAGGCCGACGTCCGTCCGGAACGGCACGCGATAGAGGCGCCCGCGGAAGAAGCCCGCCGCGAGCGCCTGCGGAAGGAACGCGGCGCGCTCCTCCGCGCCGAACGCGTCGTCGAGCGAGAGGAGCCAACCGGCCGCGGCGAGCTTCGAGGTCCAGGTGACGTCGAGGTAGACGAGGTCCCAGGCGCCGTCCCGGGAGAGGAGCGCCGAGGTCGTCAGGCTCTCGCGCAGGTCCGTCGGGACAGGCCCCTCCTCGAGCTCGAGGCGGACGCCGGGCCGGGCCCTCGCGAAGGAGTCGGCGAGCGGGAGCCAGAACGGGCGCTCGTTCGCGGGGACGAGCATCCGGAGGACGGCGGGGCCGCCGGGCGCGGCGTCCCCGCCCGGCCGGCACGCGGGGGCCGCGAGGAGGAGCGCGAGGACGGCCGAGGCGCCGGCCCCGCGGCGGCTCATCCGAGGTCCGCCATCGAGGGGCCCGACTCCTCCTCGTGGACTCTCAGGCGCGCCCGGACGAGGTCGGACGACGAGAGGAAGCCGACGAGCCGCGGCTCCTCTTCCGACGCGATGACCGGGGCGCGCGACTCGCCCGCCCGCGCGAGGCGGAGCGCCGCGTCGTCGAGCGTCAGCTCCGGCGTCAGGACGAGGACCGGCGGGAGCGCGAGGCTCCCGACGGTCGCCTCGTGCCGGTTCTCGAGGACCGCCGCGTCGAGGTCGCGCGCGAAGAGGACGCCGGCGAGGAGACCGCCGTCGTCGACGAGAGGGTATTGCTCGTGGCGCGTGCCGGCGGCGACCCGGGCCGCATCGAGGATCGTCATCGAGGTGCGCGGGGAGCGGAGGACGGTCGTCATGACGTCGGCGACCCGAAGCGTGGCGAGCGGATCGCGGCGGCCCCCGGGTCGCCGCTCGGCGGGCGCGAGCGCCCGCTCGACGAGCGTCTCGCGCGAGATCCTTCGTGCGACGACCGAGGCGAGGACGACGGTCAGCATCTGGGGCAGGATGAGGCCGTAGTCGCCGGTCACCTCGAAGACGATGAGGACCGAGGCGATCGGCGTCCGAAGGAAGCCGGCGAAGAAAGCCCCCATCCCGACGAGGGCCCACGCCCCAGGCTCGATGTGCGCGAGCGGGAAGAGGTGCTGGCCGAGGTGCCCGGCGGCGGCGCCGAGCGAGGCGCCGAGGAAGAGCGAAGGCGCGAAGACGCCGCCGACGAGCGGCGCGGCGAGGGCGAGGGAAACTCCGGCGAGCTTCGCCGCGAACGCGATCGTGGCCTGCGGTCCGCTGCCCCCTCCCGTCAGCCACTCCGAGACGGCCGGGTAGCCGATGCCGAGCGTCTCGGGCGCGACGACACCGAGGAGGCCGGCGACGGCGCCGGCGAGGGCGCCGCGAGCCACGAGGGCGTGTCGCCCCGTCCTCGCGAGGAGCGCCTCGAGGCCGCGGCCGAGGATCGGGACGAAGCGCGGCAGCGAGCCGGCCGCGGCGCCGCAGAGGAGGCCGAGGACGGCGAAGCCGAGGAGCTCGCGCAGGTCGCCCCAGTGGGCGGGAGCCGCGGGGAGGAGCCGGCCGCCGCCGAGGAACGTCCGCTCGACGACGGCCGCGGCGACGGCGGCGAGGAGCGAGCCGCCGAGGACGCCGCGCGAGGCGGCGCCGATCACCTCCTCGAGCGCGAAGACGACTCCGGTGATCGGCGCGTTGAAGATCGCCGCGATCCCCGCGGCCGTCCCGATCGGGATCATCCCGCGGACGAACCGCCCCGGGAGCCGGAGCCACCGCGCGGCGTACGCGGCGAAGCCGCTCGTCAGGACGACGGTGGGGCCCTCGGGGCCGAGCGGCACGCCAGCGCCGAGAGAGAGCGAGTTCGCGCCGAAGGCCCCGACGAGGGTGCGCGGGTCGAGCAGAGTCGTCGGGTCGCCGGCGTACGCCTTCCGGACGAGGGCGAGGCCCCCGCCCGCGCGCGGGGCGAAGAGCGGGACGAGGAACGCGAGGAGCGCGCCGGCGGCCGCCGGGATCGCGACGAGGAGGGCGCCCCGTGCCAGAGGGCTCGTCTGCCGGAGCGCCGTCCCGACGAAGAGGGCGCGAAGGAGCTCGATGGCGCCGTGGAAGGCGACCGCGACGAGGCCGCAGCCCGCGCCGATCAGGACGACCGTGACGAGGACGCCCTGGCGCGAGCGCGGCCGGAGGAGGCCGAGGAACGACTCCAGCCACGCGCGCGGCCCGGTGCCGCCGGTGGGAGCGGTTCCGCTCAGCCGGGGCCTCCGCCGACGGCCGCGGCGCGGGGACGGAGGAGGAGGTGGTCGAGCGTCTGGAGGTACCGGGCCGTCTCCTGCCGCTCGAGCCCGGAGACGAACTTCCAGAACCCGTAGATCCGCGAGAACGTCATGATCCGCTCCGCGTACCGCCGCCAGGTGTAGCGGGCGGCGACGCGCGCAGCGGCGGCGTCCGAGACGCGGTCCCACGCCGCCGGGTCCGCCGCGCAGCGCTCGAGGAAGGCGGCGATGCGCGCCGTCGCCCCCGCGCCGTCGTTCGGGTCGACGTGGAAGCCGGAGCGGGAGTCCTCGATGATCTCGGAAGGGCCGCCGTGGCACGTCGCGAAGACGGGAAGGCCCGAGACCATCGCCTCGACGACCGTCAGGCCGAACGCCTCGAACAGCGCCGGCTGGACGAAGAGGCCGCGCCGGTCGGCGACCCACCGGTAGAGCTCGCCCGTCAGGTGGCGGTCGAGCCGCTTCCCGATCCAGCGGACCTCGCCGTCGAGGGCGTGACGGGTCAGGAGGTCGTGGAGGAGCCGGGCCTGCTCGCGCTCCTCGCCGTCGGCGCAGCGGTCGGGGTCGACGTGCCCGCCGACGACGACGAGGTTCGCGAGGCCGCGGAGCCGCTCGTCGTGCGCCCACCAGCCGACGAGGCCGGCGATGTTCTTGATCCGGTCGAGGCGGGCCATCGTGAAGACGATCGGCTTGCCGGGGTCGACGAGCCGGCCGCGCGCCTCGGGCCCCGGCTCGCCGAGGACGAGCTCCTCGATCGCGGGGTGGAGGGCGGCGAGGCGTCGCTCCCGCTCGCGGAACGAGAAGTAGACGTCCTCGTCGGCGCCCGGAGAGACGATGTTGAAGCGCGGGTCGAAGACGTCGACTCCGTTCACGACGCGGTAGAGGCCCGGCATGGTGAAGGAAGAGTAGCTCTCGTACTGCCCGACCGCCTCCTTCGTGCCGGCGATCTCCTGGTAGGTGCTCGTGACGATGAAGTCGGCGCTGTTCATCGCGAAGAGGTCGGCCGTGTACTGGACGGAGAAGGCGTACTCCTCCTCCATCTCCTTCCAGTGGACCGCCGAGAGGAGGTACTTCGTCTTCTCGAGCGCGTGAGCGATCGTCGCGTGCGTCACGCCGAGGCGCATGCCGACGAGGGCGGCGACGAGGTTCCCGTCCGAGTAGTTGCCGAGGATCAGGTCGGGTCTCCCGCCGAGCTCCGCCGTCGCCTCCGTCTCCACCTCGTGGGAGAAGCGGTGGAGGTAGGGCCAGACCTTGAAACGGGAGAGGAACGGGCGGACGACGCTCCCGTCCGCCTCGCGGAACGGGACACGCAGGATGACGGCGCTCCGGCAGCCGTCGATCCGCTCGAGGCGCTCGTCGCAGCCGGTCGTCCCGGCGTCGGGGATGAGGCGCGTGACGACGACGATCCGCGGCTCCACGTCGATCCCCTGCTCGGCGAGGCGCCCGCGCATCTCGCGCTCGAGGGCGCGGACCTGGTCGAGGATGTAGACGACCTGGCCGCCCGTGTCGGGGAGGCCGAGGACTCCCGACTGACCGAACCAGCCGTGCGGCGAGAGGACGAGGACGCGGGAGATCATCGGGACGCGGGCGAGGAACTCCTCGAGAAGCGTCGCGGAGGGTGCCTCGAGGAGGTCGATCAGGAGACTCATCGTCTCGGCAGCGCGTCCGGCCGTCGCCCCCCAGCCCGGGGCGAAGCCGAGGCCGGCGAGGCGCTCCTCGAGCTCCCGGTACGGCGTCTCGGGGTCGGGGGCGGCGAGGAGGTCGTGGGCCTTGCGCAGGGCGGCCCGGAGCGCGGCCGTGTCGGAGAACGGCCCGCGGAGGAGGAGGGTCTGACCCTCGAGGGTGTGGAGGCCGAGGAACGTGTGTATCCGGTCGGCCCCCGAGCCGCCGTCGCGGAAGAGCCGGCTGGCGAGGTGGCGGTTCAGGAAGGAGAGCCCCTGCCCGATCGAGCGCGGCTCCGTGAGGCGCGGGAGCTCGCGGCCGAAGGGGCCGAAGTCGAGCTCGAGCGGCTCCTCGCCCCGCCCGTACGGGACGATTCCCTCCTTGAAGCGGAGGAACTCGGAGACGCCGATCTCCTCGGGGACGAGGCGGTCGGCGTGGAGGCGCGCGTAGCGCCAGCGGCCGGGCCCCGTCCGGAAGGAGAGCGCGATCCACGGAGGCCGGAGGACCCCTTCGTGGAGCGCCGCGACCGCCTCGGCGAGGGGCGAGGCGGCGAGGTCGACGCGGTCGCAGACGGCCCGGGTCTCCTCCCACCCGCGAACGAGGTCGGAGCGGAGGAGGATGTCGCGCCCCTCCGCGAGCCATCGGCTCACGAGGACGGCGAGGACGTCGGGGTGGGCGGCGGCGAAGTCGTGGATGCGGGTCAGCATGGCGCCTCCGTCGCGAAGGAGTAGTGGGCGATCCCTTCCAGGATGCCGCCGGCGTAGGGGGCCGTCGCGAAGTAGACCCCCTCACGCCCTCGAAGCTCCTCGAGCTCCGGCTTGTGGTTGCCGACGACGACCGCGCGGGTGTCGCCGACGAGCATCTCGAGGTCGTTCCCCGAGTCCCCCGCGACGAGGAACGACTCGAGCGGGAGGCCGAGCCGGAGGGCGAGAAAACGGACGGCGAGCCCCTTCGAGGCGCGGACCGGCAGCACGTCGAGGAACTTCCCCTGCGAGAAGACGAGGCGCGCCGCGAGGCCGCGTGCCCGGAGGAGGCGCTGGATCGCCGCGAGGTCGACGTGCCGTCCCGGGACGACGTCCCAGCTCGCCTTGTAGGGGCCGTCGTTCTCCTCGGGCTGCTTGCGGAGGCCCGTCGCGCCCGCGAGCGCTCGGACGACCTCGTCCCGCCTCCAGCCGTGCCGGATGTGACCCTCCCACGCCCGGTCGAGCCGGAGCTCCGGGGCGAAGCGGATCTCGGTGCCGACGGAGGTGACGAGAACGTCGGGAATCGGGACGCCCCATTCCCGGAGGACCTCCAGCGTCCGCGGGAACGAGCGCCCCGTCGCCACGCCGAACGCGACGCGGCCGGCGCGCGCCCGGCGCCACTCGAGGAGCCGGCCGAGCGAGGCGGCGTCGCCGATCAGCGTGTCGTCGATGTCGGTGACGAGGAGGTGCGCGGCGTCGGCGAGGTGGGCGAGGGGAGTCGCCTTCAGGGCGGCGTGCCTTCGGCGGAGGGCCTTTCGCTCGCGGCGCAGGAGCCGCTCGCAGAGCGCGAGGTAGCGCGAGACGTGGCCGTCCCAGGAGTAGGTGTCCCGGACGCGCCGGAGGCCGTTGCGCGACCAGCTCGACCAGCGGGCGGCGTCGCCGAGCGCCTCGACGAGCGCGCGCGAAAGGGCGTCGACGTCGAGCGGGTCGACGAGGAGGCCGTTCCGGCAGTTCGCGAGGATGTCGCGCGGACCGCCGTCCTCGGTCGCGATGACGGGGAGGCCGCTCGCGGCCGCCTCGAGGAGCGTGAGCCCGAACGGCTCGATCAGGGCCGCGTTCACGAAGACGCCGCGCCGGCGGGCCGCGAGCCTGTAGAGGTCCGGGACCTCCTCCGGGGAGTGTTTCTTCGGGAGCGCGATCGAGCCCCAGAGGTCGTGCCGGTCGGCCGCGAGGAGGAGGTCCGTGTAGACCGCCTTCGCCTCCTCGTCGCTTCGGGCCACGTCCTCCCTCACGCCGGCGAAGATCGCGAGGTTCGCCGTCTCGCGCAGGCGCGGGTCGCGCCCGAACGCCTCGACGAGGGCAGGGAGGTTCTTCTTCGGCGAGGGACGGCTGATGGCGAGGACGAGCGGTCGGTGCGGCTCCCGGAGCCACCGGTCGACCTCGGGGAACGGCGTCCGCGCCCGGAACGGGGAGGGCGGCGAGAACCGCGAGGTGTCGACGCCGGGTGGGACGACGGCGAACCGGCCGGGGCGGAAGTTCTCGTAGGCGCCCCACTGCTCGTCGACCTCCTGCCGCGTGCTCGCCAGGACGAGCCGGGCGTTCTCGAGGACCTCCTCCTCCGCCGGGATCCGCTGCGAGAAGCGGAAGGGGCGTTCGAGGCTCGCCTCGGCGCGCCCGGAGGCGAGGTAGCGCGAGCGCTTCGTCCGGCCGAGAGAATGGCCCGTGTGGACGAGCGGGATCCCGAGCAGCTGGGAGAGCCGCACGCCGACGTAGCCGGCGTCGGCGTAGTGGGTGTGGATCAGGTGCGGGAGTCGCTCCTGCGCCCGCAGGTGCTCGACGCACCGGTCGACGAGCGCGGGGAGGTGGGGCCAGAGGAGCTCCTTGCGGAGGTACCGCTTCGGGCCGAACGGGAGGCGGACGACGCGCGCCTTCCCGCCGAGGGGCTCGATCGGCACGGCGTAGTCGGGACCGGCCGCGGGGTCCTCGACGAGCCGCGTCACGAGGTCGACGCGCGCCACGCGCGGCGAGCGACCGAGCGCGCGGACGAGCTCGAGGACGTAGGTGATCTGGCCGCCGGTGTCGGGGTCGCGCCCCAGCTCGGCGCTCGTCCCGCGCAGGAGCCCGTGGAGGCTCAGGTGGAGGAGGTAGAGGCCGTCGCCCGGGCCGTTCACGCCGCCTCCGACCACTCTGCGAGGAACGGCGCGTAGAACGACGGCTCCTCCGGCGTCGCGCCGGCGATCCTCGTGACGGCCCCGGCGAAATTCACGCCGCGCCGGAGGCTCTCCTCCGCCGTCCAGTGCCTCACGAGGCCGAGGAGGACGACGGCCGTGAAGGCGTCGCCGGCCCCGACCGTGTCGACGACCTCGTCCTGCGAGCCGGCGGCGTCGGCCTCGGCCCGGTGGACGACGTCGCCCGAGCGCCAGGAGACGGTGGCGCCCCGCGCTCCGCGCGTGACGTAGAGGGCCTTCAGCCGGAAGCGGCGGACGACGTCGGCCGCGAGCGCCTCCGGCTCCCGGAGCGTCAGGCAGAGGAGGCGGCGCAGCTCATCGAGCTCCTCGTCGCTCGCCTTCACGACGTGCGCCGCCGAGAGGGCGCGGGTGACGACCGCGCCGTCGTACCAGGGGGCGCGGAGGTTGAGGTCGACGAGCCGGACCGCGGGAGAGGCGTCGAGGACCTCGCGGAGCGCCTCGCGCGAGGCAGGCTCGCGGAGGGCGAGCGTGCCGAACGCGACGACCGAGGGCCGCGCCTCGCGCGACGCGCGGGCGGCTGCGGCGCCGTCGATCGCGTCGAACGCGGCGCCGGCGGGGATCTCGAATCGGGGGACGCCGCCGCGGAGCGTCACGACGGCGCGGCCGGTCGGGAGCGTCGGGTCGGACTGGACCCCGTCGACGGGGATGCCCCGCGACGCCATCGCCGCCCGGAGCGTCTGCCCGGCCGGGTCCGATCCGAGCCGGGTCAGCAGGAGCGGCGAGAGGCCGAAGGCCGCGGCGTGAGCGGCGACGTTCAGGGGGGCTCCCCCCGGCCGCCCGCCCGAGGGAAGCTCGTCGACGAGCGCCTCGCCGAAGACGGCGACGCGGGAAGAGGACGGGGGACGGGCGGGGTTCCGGGA
>CAZWRQ010000033.1:0-25673 GCA_964636395.1 uncultured Holophagales bacterium | reverse complement strand
GTCGTCGCCCGCGCCTCTGCCCGCTTCCTCGTCCGCGACGGCGTCTAGCGCGGGCACGGGAGCCTCAGGGCGCCGGGAAGAGGGCGAGGTAGCGCGCCGTCACCCCCGCGTCGAAGAGGACGAGGAGGAGGACGACCGCCGCCGCGACGATGCCCCGCCCGGGAACGCGCTCGGGCCCGCGCGCCGGGAGGCGCTCGAGTCCCCGGGCCGCCGCGAAGGCGAGGACCGGGAGGAGCGGCAGGTAGTAGCGCGCGTGGATCCCGCCGAGGCGCCCGGTGGCGACGTAGCCGTCCCGGGCCCAGGCGAGGTTCACGAGGAGCGTCGCCGCGAGGGCGACGGCGCCTGCCCGCAGGAGGTCGTCGACCGGGTCTTCGGCGGCGCCGTCCGTGCGCCGACGTCGCAGGAGCCCGAGCGCCGCGAGGAAGGCGGCGAGAGCCGGCCCGGCGAGCGTCGGGAGCGGGCCGACCGCGAGCCAGACGTGCGCGATGAGCGAGAGCCAGGTCGAGCCGAAGACCTTCAGGAGCTTCACCGCCCATGGGACGACGCCGAGGCGAGGCGCGCCCGGCGCCTCCACGAAGGCCGAACGGGCGAACGCCTCCGGGTCGACGACGTCCAGCGAGGGGACCGGCGTGCCGTAGCGGAGGAGGATCGGGACGTAGTGGAGCGCCGGGAGGAGGAGCCACGGGAGGAGCGCGAGGAGGAAGCGGGGGTCCCGCTCCCAGCAGACGGTGCGCCGCGCGAGGGCGAGAGCCGCCGCCACGGCGAGGAGGACGAGGAGGCCGGCCGTCGCCTTCGACAGGAGCGCGAGCGCGAGGCCCGCGCCGACGAGCGCTCCGGTCGCCCCGCCGGCGCGCCCCTCGAGGAGGCGCGCGAGGCCGAGGAGCGCGAGGCTCCCGGCGAGGAACGCGAGGACGTCGTTGTTCACGGCGGAGCCGACGAAGGCGAGCGGCGGGACGGTCGCGACCGTCGCCGCGTAGAGGGCATGCGCCGGGAGCGGCGCCGCGCGCCGGAACCCGAGCCAGAGGAAGAGACCGGCGGCCGCCGCGAAGAGCGGGGACGAGAGGGCGCGCAGCCGGCGCGTCGACGCGTCGAGAGGCCCGGCAGGGGCACCTCCCGTGACCCGCGCAAGGCCGCGGAGGAGATGGTAGTAGGCGGGCGGGTGGGCGAGGTACGACGGCAGGACTCCGAAGCGCCCGTCGGCCTCGAGGAGATGCATCTCCTCGTAGCGCGGCAGGAGAGCCCCCGAAGCCTCGAGCCACGCGACGTAGGAGACGTGGACCGGCTCGTCGGGCGGGACGCCCGGCGGGACGCGCTCGCGGAAGAGCGCCGCCTTCCCGAGGATCCAGACGAGGGCGAGGAGGTAGACCGCCGCGACGGCGGCGCTCCTCCGGGGCCGGCTCACGGGCCCGTCGCTCATCGCGTCGGTCAGGCCGGCGGGGCCCCTGCGAGCGCCGAGCGGAGGTGGTCGAGCGTCGCCTCGGTGGCCGCCGCGAGGTGCGGCGGCGGCCCGGCGAACGGGTGGACCGCGCCGAACGTGTGCCCCGCCCCTTCGAGCGGGAAGAGCCGGGCGCGTCCCGCCGTCGCCTCGTGAAGCTCTTCCGCCTCGCCGAGCTCCACCGTCAGGTCGGCCGTCCCGTGGACGAGGAGCCACGGAACGGCGAGGCGTCGCGCCGCCGCGAGAAGGTCGAGGCGGGCGAGGTTCGCGAGAACGTCGTCGAGGAAGGCGACCCCCATCGGGAGCTTCTGCCCCGTACGCGAGTTGACGACCTCGAAGACCCCGGTCCGTCGCCACTCGGCGAGCGTCGCCTCGTCGGCGATTCGATCGAAGTGCGAGACCGCGGCCCAGGTGACGAGCGCCTTCGCCTCGGGGCGCTCCGCCGCGCCGAGGAGCGCGATGCCGCCGCCGCGGCTGTGGCCGAGGAGGCCGAGCCGGGCGCCGTCGAGCGAGGGATCGATCGCCCCCGACAGGACCGCATCGAGCACCGTGTCGAGGTCGTCGCGCTCGATCGAGAGGGTGTTCCGCCGGAACGTGTCGAGGTCCTCGATGTCGCCGTCCGCCTCGCGGACGCCGTTTCGCGAGAAGTTGAAGTGGACGGCCGCGATCCCCGCGTCCGCGAGACGCACGCCGAGCCAGGGATGGAAGCCCCAGTCCTTGAATCCCTTGAAGCCGTGACAGCAGACGACGACGGGGTGCGGGCCGGAGCCGTCGGGAAGTCGGAGGTCGCCGTGGATCGGCTCGCCGAGCCGGCTCTCGAGGGTGAAGCGGCGGTGGATCACGGCTCGATTGTGGCTCGCGCGGACGGGAGGAAGACGCGCAGGTCGAGCCCGCCGTCCGGAGCCGGGAGCGCGACGGCGCCGCGGACGCCGGGCGTCAGGATCTCGAACGCGACCGGCGGGCCGGCGTCGAAGGCGACCTCGGCGACGGGGAGGCGCGAGAGGTTCGTCAGGAGGAGCCCCTGCGTCGGGTGGACGACGTGGCACTCCTCCATCGCCGCGAGCCCCTCGGAGCGGCGGAGGGCCTCGAGCGCGGCGAGCGAGCGGCGCGCGGCCTCCGCGTCGACCGCGTCGACGGCCCGGCGGACGCGCGTTGCGAGCTCGCCGAGCGGGGCCGCGGCGAGCTCTCCCTTCGGGATCGACGCCTTCGCGAGGGCGACCGCGTTGCCGAAGTAGGCCGGGCCCGCCGACGGGAGGAGGCGCCGGAAATCGACCGGGCAGCTGACGTACGTCTCGAGCCACGGGTCGTCGCCGGACCACTCCGCGAGGCGCGTCTTCCAGAGCCAGGCGGCGGCGGTGTCGTTGTGCGAGAGGCGAAGGGGGTTCCCCTCCTGCGCTTCCGCGTGCCGTGCGACGAGTTCGGCCCTCGTCAGGACGTGGCGGTGGATCGCGAGGTGCGCACGGTCGACGTCGGGGCGCGGCCCCGAGCGGAAGAGGCCGGCGGCGTCGACCGCGCCTTCGTCCTCCGCCCCGTCGAGGCCGGCCGCGAGCGCGGCCCGGTCGTGCGTCGGCGGGAGGATCGGCTCGCCGCGGAAGAGCCGCGCCCAGCTCGTCAGGAAGTGAAAGTAGGAGTAGCCGTCGGCGACGGCGTGCGACAGGCTGAATCCGAGGACGCAACCGTTCGGGGTGCGCGTCAGGAGGGCTCGCCCGAGCGGCTCCCCTTCCTTCCCGCTCACCGGGTCGAGGAAGACGTCCTTCCTCTCCGTCGCCGCCCACTCCGTCGGCGAGGCGGCCGTCGAGAAGACGCACCCGCCTTCGTACGGCTCGAAGGCGAGGGAAGCCCCGTCGAGGCGCACGAAACGGCTCCCGACCGGCGGGAAAGCCTCGATCGCCTTTCGGAGGCTCTCCTCGAGGCGCCCCGCGTCGATCGCCCCGTCATAGGCGAAGACGAACTCGATCGGGTAGGCGCCGCGGCCGGTGAAGACGTGGTCGATCGGCGAGAGGGGGATGAGCGACATGTGGCGGATGATCGCCCAGGCGTGGAATGAACCGCGCCCGTCCCTCTCCGGGCGAGCCCTCAGCGGGCGTCGAGGACGCGCATCTCGGGGAGCTCGATCGCGGAGAGGAAGCCCCCCATTCCCGCCCCCGTGTCGACGCCCACGAGCGACGCCGTGACGTAGACGTCGAGCGGGTCCCCGGGAGTGTGGAGGGACTGGTCCTGGGGGAGCTTCCGCACGGGCGTGTGGCCGAAGACGACTCGCTTCCCTGTGTAGCCTTCGTAGAACGCCCGGCTCCGCTGCCAGAGGAGCGGGCGCGGGTCCGCGACCTCCGACGGGTGGAGCCAGCGCCGGCCGTCGTGCGGAAGCCCGGCGTGGACGTAGATCGCGTGCTCGTCCTCGTGGAAGAGAGGAAGCGCCTCCATCCACGCCACGACGTCGGCCGGGAGGAACGCCCCCGTGGCCATGGCGCGTAGCTCGTCGGCGGTCGGGTTCTCGCCGGGGCCCGGCACCGGCCCGCCCGTGAACGACCGGTAGGTCGAATAGCAGCCGTTCCCGCGCGGCAGGACGAACTCCGGGGCGCCCTCGCGGCACGCCTTGAGCCAGGCGTCCTCGTGGTTCCCGCGGAGGAAGACGACGCGGGCCGCCGTCTCGGACGGCAGGGCCCGGACGCGCCGGACGACGGCCGCCGGGTGCGGCCCGCGGTCGACGTAGTCGCCGACGAAGAGGAGCGTGTCTTCCGGGAGGAGGACGGGCAGCCTCGAGAGGAGCCGTTCCAGCCCCTCGAGGTCCCCGTGAACGTCTCCGATCGCAATCGTCCGCCCCGCCATCGTGGTCTCGTTCCGCGCACGATACCGGAGGATGCCCGGGAGCGGACACGGCCGAAGCGCTCGGACGCGACCGAACGCGGAGTCCCAGACGGCGCGGAGAGGGCGCGGGCTGCTAACCTGACGGGCCGGACCGCACGGGCCAGCGAGCCGCGGTCCCCCGGGAGGACTCCATGCGCGCTCGGACCGGACTCCTTCTCCTCGCCCTTCCCCTCGCTCTCCTCCTCGTCCCGGCCGGATCGCTCGCCGACGACGCCCCCGACGCCGCCGCGCGGCTGAAGGCGCTCGAGGAGCGGATCGAGAGCCTCGAGTTCGACCTCGACCAGGTCCGCAAGTCGAGCGACGACGCGCTCTTCTGGCTCCGGCTCGGAGACGTCGCCGAGATCGACAAGGTGAACGTCGCCGGCCCCCCGAACCCGCGCGCGAAGGAGCGGTACGGCATCTCGAATGAGCGCCACCCGATCCGCTTCGCGCAGTACGTCTTCGCGCCGAAGGTCCGCGAGGCGGGGCGGAAGTACCCGGTCGTCGTCCTGCCGCACGGCGGCGTCCACGGCGATTTCGGGACGTACCACGTCCACATCGTGAAGGAGATGCTCGAGCAGGGGTGGGTCGTCCTCGCCCCCGAGTACCGCGGCTCGACCGGCTACGGGAAGGGCTTCTACGAGGCGATCGACTACGGCGGCCTCGAGGTGGACGACGTGATCGCCGGGCTCGACTGGGCCGTCTCCGAGCTGCCGTACGTCGACGGCTCCCGCGCCGCGATCGCCGGGTGGAGCCACGGCGGCCTCATCGCGCTCCTCGCGGTGATGCACCACCCGGAGAAGTTCCGCGCCGCCTACGCCGGCGTCCCGGTGACGGACCTCGTCACCCGCCTCGGCTACCACGAGCAGAGCTACGAGGACCTCTTCGCCGCGAAGCACCACGTCGGGAAGAAGGTCGTCGAGGACGTCGACGAGTACCGGCGGCGGAGCCCCGTCTTCTGGGCCGGCAAGCTGAAGACGCCGCTCCTCGTCCACGCCACGACGAACGACCGCGACGTGAACGTGCTCGAGGCCGAGAACCTGATCGCCGCGCTCAAGGCGGAGGGGAAGAGCTTCGAGCACGAGATCTACACCGACGCCCCCGCCGGGCACTCCTTCAACCGGATCGACACGCGCCTCGCGAAGGAGTCCCGCAAGGAGATCTGGGCCTTCCTCCGCAAGCACCTCGGCCGCTGACGGCTCGGATAGACTGAACCACGCGTTCCCGAACAGGAGGTCGCGTTGGCCGGACTCGGCATCTCGGTCCCGGGGTTCCTCCTGCGGCTGCTCGCCGCAGCCCTCCTCGTCTTCGCCACCTACAACCCGTCGGGCTGGTCCTTCGTCCACTGGGTCCGCCACGCCGGGAACGGGCCTCTCCCGCTGAAGGTCCTCGCCGGCATCGCGCTCGCCGCCGGGTGGGTCTTCTGCGTGCGGGCGACGCTCCGCTCCCTCGGGCACGTCGGGACGGCGCTCGCGGCGGCGTTCTTCGGCGTCCTCATCTGGCTCTTCGTCGACCTCCGGGGGACCGACGTCGAGGGCTCGACGCTCGCCTGGATCGTCCTTTCCTGCCTCGCCGCGACGCTCGCCGTCGGCCTCTCCTTCTCTCTCGTGCGGCGGCGCGTGACCGGGCAGATCGACGACACGGACGAGGAGTGAGGCGGGGATGAGCCGCTCCGTCCTGCGCGCCGAGATCGGCGAGCAGCCCGACGTCCTGGCCCGGCTCCTCGTCCGCGAGGGGCCCGCGATCCGCCGGATCGCCCGAGACCTCGCGCGGCGCGACCTCCGGTTCGTCCTCGTCGCCGCGCGCGGGACCTCCGACAACGCCGCCCGCTACGCCCAGTACGCCCTCGGGCTGACGTGCCGGCTCCCCGTGGCGCTCGCGGGGCCGTCGCTCGTCACCCTCTACGACAGCCCGCCGCGCCTCAAAGGGGCGCTCGTCGTCGGCATCTCGCAGTCGGGGCGCTCGCCCGACGTCGTCGAGACGATCGCCTCGGCGCGGCGCGAGGGGGTGCCGACGCTCGCCATCGTCAACGACCCCGAGAGCCCGCTGGCGCAGGCCGCGGCCGAGGTGATCCCGCTCCACGCCGGCGTCGAGCGGAGCGTGGCGGCCACGAAGACCTACACCGCCCAGCTCCTGGCCGTCGCGCTCCTCGCCGCCGGCCTTTCGGGCTCGCGGAAGTTCGCGGAGGGGCTCGGCGCGCTCCCCGACGCCGTGGCGGACGCTCTCGGAACGGAGCCGGCCGCCCGACGGGCCGCCGCCCGCCTCGCGACGGCGGCCCGCCTCGTCGTCCTCTCGCGCGGCCTGAACTACCCCACCGCGCACGAGCTCGCGCTGAAGCTGAAGGAGCTGGCCCTCCTCGAGGCCGAGGCCCTCTCCGGAGCCGACTTCCGGCACGGCCCGATCGCTCTGGCCGGGCCGAAGCTCCCGGCGATCGTCGTCTCGCCTCCCGGGACGGCGACCGAGGAGGACCTCGCCGGTCTCGCCGACGAGCTCCGCCGGCGCGGGAGCCCGGTCCTCGCGATCGGCCCGCACGGGAGAGGGTCGCTCCCGGTCCCGCGGCTCCCGGAGCTCCTCTCCCCGATCGTCGCGATCGTTCCCGGACAGCTCCTCGCCTTCCACGCCGCCCGGGGGCGGGGCCTCGACGCGGACGCGCCGCGGGGTCTCTCAAAAGTCACCGAGACCCGTTGACTGAAACGGCAGTAATCTATCGGGTGGCCCGCGCACAGTCGCGGAAACGAATGCTCGAAGGAGTCGCTTGATGAAGAAGACCCTCGCCCTCGTCGCGTGCGCTCTGCTCGTGGCCGGCCTCGCCGCCTGCAACGCCGACAAGGGCCCCGCCGACGCCGCCATCAAGGCCGCCGACCAGGCGATCACGGCCGCCGCCCCCGAGGCCGAGAAGTTCATCCCGGAGCAGCTCACCGCAGCCAAGGACGCCCTGAAGGCCGCCCAGGACCAGTTCGCCAAGGGTGACTACAAGGCCGCCCTCGCGGCCGCGACCGAGCTCGGCACGAAGGCCCAGGAGCTCGCCACCGCCGCCGCGACCAAGAAGGACGAGCTGACGAAGGCCTGGACCGACCTCTCCGGGTCGCTCCCGCAGATGGTCACGGCGATCCAGGCCAAGGTCGAGGAGCTCGGCAAGGCGAAGAAGCTCCCGAAGGGGATGGACAAGGCCGCCCTCACCCAGGCCCAGGAAGGGCTCGCCGGCATCCAGAAGTCGTGGGAGGAGGCCTCGGCCGCCTTCACCGGCGGGAACCTCGTCGACGCGATGGCGAAGGCGGGCGGCCTGAAGGAGAAGGCGACGGAGATCATGGGCGCCCTCGGCCTGCAGGCTCCGGCCCCGGCCGAAGCCCCGGCCGCCCCGGCGAGCTGAGCCCGCACCGTCCTCTCGCGCCGTTCGCGGCGCTTTCGCGGCCCCGGCTTCGGCCGGGGCCGCTTCTTCTTCAGCAGCCCCTGCGCGGGCGCCCGGTCGACCGGCCCTCTCAGAACGCCCGGAGAACGACTCCCGCCGCGCGTAGCCGCTCGGCGATCGCGCGGGCGAAGGCGGGCGCGCCCGGCGTATCCGAGTGGAGACAGATCGTCCGCGCGTTCAGCGGCACGCGCGCGCCGTCGACCGCGACGACCTCTCCGTCGAGCGCGATCGAGAGCGCCTGGCGACCCGCCGCCTCCGGCGTCTCCTTCAGCGCTCCCGGCCGGCCGCGGGGCGTGAGCGAGCCGTCCGGCTCGTAGCTCCGGTCCGCGAACGCCTCCCCGGCGACGCGGAAGCCCGCCCCGGCGAAGGCCTCGAGCATCCTCGAGCCGGCGAGGCCGACGAGGACGGCGCCCGGCGCGACGCGCGCGACCCCCTCGGCGACGGCGCGGGCGAGGCCCACGTCCTTCGCGGCGGCGTTGTAGAGCGCCCCGTGCGGCTTGACGTGGGAAAGGCGCGCGCCGCACCGGCCCGCGACCTCGAGAAGCGAGGCGACCTGCTCGGCGACCGTCCCGGCGAGGAGCCCGCCCGGCAGGCTCATCGCGCGGCGGCCGAATCCCATGCGGTCGGGGTACGAGGGGTGCGCGCCGATCGCGACGCCGCGCGCGAGGGCCGCGCGGACGACGCGCTCCATCGAGGCCTCGTCTCCCGCGTGCCCGCCGCAGGCGACGTTCACGGAAGTGACGACCTCGAGGAGCTCCTCCTCGACGGAGGCGAGCTCCGGAAGCTCGCCGACGTCGGCGTTCAGGTCGATCGTCCTCACTCGAGCTCCCGCCCCCGCGTCTCCGGGAGGAGCCGCATCAGGAGCGCTCCGGCGAGGTAGAGGGCCGAGGTGAGGGCGAGGGCGCTCCCGAGGCCGTGGCTGTCCGCGAGGGCGCCGATCGAGAAGGGGGCGAGCGCGCTCACCGCCCGTCCCGCGTTGTAGCAGAAGCCCTGCGCGGCGCCGCGCACGGACGACGGGAAGAGCTCGGCGAGGAGGACGCCGAAGACGGAGAAGTAGCCGTGTCCGAGGTAGCCGACGACGGGCGCGAGGAGGAGGAGCGCCGCCTCCGAGCGGGCCAGGAGCCCGAACGCGGGGACCGCGACCGCCGCCCCGAGGACGAACGCGAGGAAGACGGGGCGCCGGCCGAAGCGGTCCGCGAGGAAGCCGAACGTCGTGTATCCGAGGAACGCCCCCGCCTGCATCGCGACGACGAAGCCGGTCGAGCGGACGAGGCCGAGGCCCGCCCCTCCCTGCACCGCGGGCGCGGCGAGGAACGTCGGGACCCAGGTGAAGAGGCCCCAGTAGGCGAAGAGGAGGACGGTGGCGAGCGAGGTCGCCGCGGCGGCGCGGCCGAGGAGGGGCGGCTTCAGGAGGAGCGCGAGGCCCGTTCCCTTCCCGGCGGACGCCCCGCGCTCGCGCCAGATCGCCGGCTCGTCGACGCGCCGGCGGACCCAGACGGCGAGGAGGCCCGGCAGGACGCCGAGGACGAAGAGAGGCCTCCAGCCCCACGTCGGGAGGACCGCCGCCGCGAGGAAGGCCGCGAGGACGTAGCCGACGGCCCAGCCCGACTGCATGAGGCCGATCGCCTTGCCACGATGGGCCGCGGGCCAGGTCTCCGCGACGAGGACCGAGCCCGCGGACCACTCCGCGCCGAGGCCGAGACCGACGAGCGTCCGCCAGAGGGCGAGCTCGAGTACGGTGCGCGACGTCGCGGTGAGCCCGGTAAAGAGCGAGTAGGCCAGGATCGAGAGGACGAGGACCCGCGCCCGCCCGAATCGATCCGCGAGGAGGCCCGCGCCGATCCCGCCGACGGCGGAGGCGACGAGCGTCACGGAGGCGAGGAGCCCCGCGCGCGCCCCGTCGAGCCCGAACTCCGCGCGGATCGCCGTCAGGGCGAACGCGTAGAGCATCACGTCCATCGCGTCGAGCATCCAGCCCGAGGCGGCCGCGAGGAGCGCGCGGCGGGCCTCGGGCGAGGCCTCGCGAAGCCACGCGAGGCTCACGGGAGGAAGACCCCCGGCGCGCCGAGGCGCGCCTCGCGGTCCAGGAGGAGGCGACGCGCCTCCTCGAAGGAGACCCGCGCGAAGCGGGCCTCCCCGCCCGGGCGGAGCTGGGCGAGGGCGGAGAGGTCGGCCGAGATCACGCTGCCGATCTTCGGATATCCGCCCGTCGAAGGGTGCTCGACGAGGAGGACGATCGGGAGTCCCGCGGGCGGGACCTGGACCGCCCCGGCGACGACTCCCTCCGTGACGAGCGAGCGGGTCGGCGCCGCGAGCGGCTCTCCCTCGAGGCGGACTCCCGTCCGGCTCGAGGAGGCCGAGACGCGGAACGGCCTCGACACGAAAGCGGAGAGGGCGTCCTCCCCGAACCACTCCCCCTGCGGACCGCGCGTCATGCGCAGCCGGCGTCGGGGGCCGCTCCAGCGCGCCGCGGCGGCGTCGACGCGCCGCCCCCTCGGCTCTCCCCGCGCCGTGCCGACGGGGAGGCGGTCGCCCGCGCGGAGCGGCCGGCCGTCGAGGCCGCCGAAGCCGGTCGCCACGTCCGTCGCGCGGCTCCCGAGGACGGAGGGGACGTCGAGCCCGCCCCTCACGCAGACGTACGCGCGCGTCCCGGAGAAGGCTCGCCCCATCGCGAGCCTTCCGCCGCCCGGGACCTTCACCGCCTCCCACACCGGGAGCGGGACGCCGTCGAGCTGCGCCCCGAACGGCGCGCCCGCGAGGACGACGACGGCCGCCTCCTCGAAGAGGAGCTCGGGCCCGACGAGCGTCGCCTCCAGCGCGGCCGCCCCCTCGTCGTTCCCGAGGAGGAGGTTCCCGAGACGGAGGGCGTGCGCGTCGGCCGCGCCTCCTGCCGGGACGCCGAGATCGCCGAGCCCCGGCCGTCCGAGGTCCTGCACCGTCGTCAGGAGACCGGGGACGAGGACCCGGATCACGGGCGCTCCCGGAGGAGGAGGTCGAACTCCCGGCGCGGGATCGCGACGAAGCGGACGGCGTCTCCCGGGGCGAGGAGCGCCGCCGGCTCGCGCGAAGGCATGAAGAGCGCGAGCGGCGTCCGGCCGACGAGGCGCCAGCCGCCGGGCGTCGGGCGCGGGTAGAGCCCCGTCTGCCCCCCCGCGATGCCGACGCTCCCGGCCGGGACGGCGAGGCGGGGCGTCGCGAGGCGCGGCATCGCGAGCTGCGGAGGAAGGCCGAGGAGGTAGGCGAAGCCGGGGGAGAAGCCGAGGAAGGCGACGCGGTACGACGCCGCCGCGTGGAGCGCCGCGGCCTCCTCCGGCGAGAGTCCCGCGCCACGCGCGACGCCGGCGAGGTCGGGGGCGCAGTCGCCCTCGTAGCAGACGGGGACCTCGACGTGCCGCGCGGCGGGCGCGAGAGGAAGGCCGGGCGGAGGCAGGAGCGGCTCGACGTCGCGCGAGAGCTCCGCGTGCGTCGTCGCCCGCGGATCGAAGACGGCGAGGAGCGAGGCGTAGGCGGGCCGGAGGTCGAGGAGCCCGGTCGGCGGACGCGCCGCGAGCGCCGCCCGGAGCGCGAGGACCGCCGCCGTCGTCGCCTCCGAGGGCCCCTCCCCGAGGACGACGAGGAGCGAGGCGTCGCTCGCCGGGAGGAGGCGCGGGAGGCCGGCCGGGGCGTCCTTCGTCACGCGGCCCGACGATACGCTCGGACCGCCTCTCGACGCGGCGCTCCCGCGGGATTACCGTCGGGAAAAACGAGCGGAGGCTGCGATGGCTCTCGACGTCTTTCACCAGGTCTTGGCGAAGCTCCTCGAGGCGGCCGGCGGGGACCCGCGGCAGATGGTCCCGTTCGTCGAGGTCCTGAAGCAGGAGAAGCTCTTCGGGAGCGTCGACACGATCGCGACGCGCCTCCAGTCCGAAGGCTGGATCGCCGACGCTCCGAAACGCGACCACGTCTTCGTCACGACCTGGGGCGTCGAGGAGCTCCGGCGCGCGTCGGCGGCGGCTCCGTCCGGCGCCGCGAAGCAGGCGGAGCCGAAGAACGCCGCCGCGCTCCGCGACGCGGCGGACAAAGCCCGCGCGCTCGCCGCGACGCTCGAGGAGCTGGCCGCAGGGACGGCCGGGACCGCCGCCCAGCGGAAGGCGAAGGCGAAGAAGGCCCTCGCCGCCGCGTCGGAGGCGGTGGAAGAGGCGCTCGGGTGAGCCTCGACGCGCTCCTCCCCTCGCCCGTCCGCTTCCTCGAGGGGCGCCTCGGGCGCCTTCGCGCCCCGGAGTCCCTCGCCCGCTACGAGGCCTACTTCGAGGAGCGCGGCCGGGCCGTTTCCGAGGCGGTCGACCGGGCCGGGACGCCGAAGCTGCTCATGTTCGACCGCTTCGGCAACCGGGTCGACGAGGTCGTCTTCCCGCCCGCCTACCACGAGCTCGTCCGGAAGGCGTACGAGGCGGGCGTCGTCTTCCGTGCCATCGAGGAGGGGGACCTCGCCGCCTCCTACCAGATCGGCTACGTCACCTCCTTCTACGACGCGGGGCTCTACTGCCCGCACACCGTCTCGCTCTCCACGGCGATCCCGCTCGCGAAGTACGGCTCGGCCGAGCTCCGCGCGAAGTACCTCGGAAAGCTCCTGAAGCGGGACGCGACCGTCTGGCAGGGGGCGACGTGGATGACGGAGGCGAAGGGAGGCTCCGACCTCGGCGCGTTCGTCGAGACGGTCGCCCGCCCCGACGGCGAGCGCTGGCTCCTGACCGGCGAGAAGTACTTCACGAGCAACGTCGGCGCCGAGCTCGCGATCGCCGCGGCGCGCCCCGAGGGGGCGCCCGCCGGGGTCCGCGGCCTCGAGCTCTTCCTCGTCCCGCAGCGGCGCGACGACGGCGCGCTCAACTTCCGCGTCCGCCGCCTGAAGGAAAAGATCGGCACCCGCTCCGTCCCGACGGGCGAGGTCGAGCTCGACGGGAGCGAGGCGTACCTCCTCGGCGAGCGTGGCCAGGGGGTCTACCTCGTCCTCGAGGCGCTGAACGTCTCGCGCGTCTGCAACTCGATCGGCGCCGTCGCGCTCACGCAGCGGGCGCTCCACGAGGCGTGGAGCTTCGCCGAGGGGCGCGTCGCCTTCGGCAGGCCCGTAGCCGAGCACCCCCTCTTCGCGAGGCAGGCGCGCGAGCGGCACGAGGCGCTCCTCGATTCCTTCGCCCTCGCCTGGGAGGCCGTCACGCTCCTCTCGGAGGTCTGGCGCGAGACGCCGCGCTACTCCGACCGCTACCACCTCTTCCGCCTCGTCGCGCACCTTTCCAAGTACTGGACGGCCGAGGTCGCGGTCCAGTCGGCGAAGTGGGCGATGGAGGCGCACGGCGGCGCCGGCATCCTCTCCGACTACCCGGTCGAGCGGCTCTTCCGCGAGGCGATCATCCTCGGCATCTGGGAGGGGACGCCGCACCGGCAGGTCCTCGACGGCATGGAGGTCGTGGAGAAGAAGCGGGTCCACGTCCCGCTCCTCGACGGGATCGGGGCCCGCGGCGGGAACGCGGTCGCTCTCGCAATGGCCCGCGCCGAGGTGGACGACTGGCTCGCGCTGCCCGCCGAGAAGAAGGAGGCCGAGTCGGAACGAGTCTTCTCCCGCCTCGCCGCGACCGTCGCCCGCGAGCTCCGCCGCGCGACGCTTTGACGGCGGCCCGCCCCCGGGCGGAACACTACAGCCCCCAGAAGAGGGCCATCCCCGCGAGCAGCGCCGCGAAGCAGACGAGCGTCAACCGCCAGCCGATGCGGAAGAAGTCGCCGAACCGGTAGTTGGCCGGGGTGATCATCAGCAGGTTGACGGGGTGCGCGATCGGCGTGAAGAACGAGGCCGAGCAGCCGATCGCCGTCGCGACAGCCACGGCGTGCGGATCGGTGCCCAGGCCGATCGCCGCGCTGATGGTGATCGGCCCCGTGACGAGCGCCGTGACCTGGCCCCCCATCACCTGCGTCAGGAGCGACGTCAGGACGTAGGCCCCGCCCGCGAGGCCCAGGGGGCCGAACGGCGTGACGAGCGCGAGGAAGCGTTCCCCGACGAGCCGCGCCAGCCCGGTGTTGACCATCGCGAGGCTGACGGACGACATCCCGGCGATGAGGATGATCGACCTCCAGTCGACGGCGCGGTACGCGTCCTCCATGTCGAGCGTCCGCGTCAGGACGAGGAGCATCGCCCCCGCGAGCATGGCGAGGTAGACGGGCAGGCCCAGGATCGACGCCGCGATGGACGCCGCCAGGACACCGACCGACAGGGCGGCCCTCGAACGCCGCACGGGCTGATCGGAGAGGTCGGGCTCGAGGACGATGAAGTCGGGGTTGGCGCGCAGGCGCCGGAGGTGCTCGCGCGATCCGATCATGAGGAGCGAGTCGCCCAGTGCGAGCGGGAAGTGCCCCACGTCGGTCCGGTAGCTCCGGCCGCCGCGGAAGAGGGCGAGGGCCGTGAGGCGGTACTCCGCACGGAACTCGAGCTCTCGGAGCGAGCGCCCCAACGCCCGCGAGTGCGGCGCGGGCATCACCTCGAGGAACGACACGCCGTGGCTACTGATCTGGAGGTGCGAGGCCTCGCCGACGGTCTCTACGCCGGCCGCCGCGAGCGCCTGCAGCCGGTCCTCCCGGCCGACGACGAGGAGCACGTCCTCGGGCTGGACGATCTGGTCCGGCGGAAGGGAGAAGAGGACGCGCGCGCTTCGCCGCACGCCCGCGACCGTCAGGCCGAACCGCTCGCCGATCCCGCTCTCCGAGAGGGGCCGGCCGGCGAGCGGCGAGCCGGGCGGGACCCGGACCTCCCAGAAACGCTCGGCGAGCTGGTAGCGGCCTTCGAGGTCGGTGCTCGTCAGCCGGGCCATCATCTGCTCGGGCGCCGGGTCCCGGTCCGGCAGCCACCGGTGGCCGAAGAGCGCGAGGAAGGCGATCCCTGCGACGGCCATCAGGCCGCCGACCGGCGTGAACGCCAGGATGTGAAGCGGGGGCTGGGGCGGATGCGCCGTCGTGAGCAGGTCGCTGACGACGATGTTCGCGGTCGTGAAGTAGGTCGCCGACCCGCCCAGGAGGCTCCCGTAGGCGACGGGGATCAGGAGCTTGCTCGGCTTCACGCCGGTGCGCCGGCAGATCTCGAGGGCGCTCGGCAGGAGGAGCGCCCCGGCGGCGAGGTTGTTCATCGCCATCGACAGGAGCGCGGTCGTCGCGGCGAGGGAGGCGATCAGGTATCGCTCCGAGTGGCGGCCGGTCCTGAGGAGCCGCCGTGCGATCCAGCGCGTCACCCCCGTCTTCTCGAGGCTGCCGGTGATGACGAAGAGGCTCAGGAGCGTCAGGACGACCGGCTGGCCGAACCCCGAGATCGCGCGGACGGCGTCGCCCGGAGCGTGGGGCCTCCCGAGAACGCCGAGCCCGAGGAACTGGGCCACGCCGAGCGTCACGGCGATCGAGAGGGCCGCCACGTCGACCCGGAGGCGGTCGAAGGCGACGAGCGCCAGGGGGAGAGCGACCACGACGACGAGGAAGACCTGGGGCGGCGTCATCGCGACCATTCTCCGCGATCCGCGGCCCGCGCCGCGCGCGAGGGCGCTCAGCCGTTTCGAGTCTTCTCGAGCTCCGCGAGCGTCGCCCGAAGCGTCGGGAGCACCGCGACGTCCTTCGGCCGACCGGCGGTCGTCTTCAGCTCGACGAGGCGGCGCAGGGACAGGACCTGGACGGACAGGTCGGGCCCGACCCTCATTTCCTCGCTGTCCGGGAGCAGGTCGTCGTAGGAGAGTCCATGCTCGATCGCCCCGAGCGCGTCGAGCGGGCCGCAGGTCGTCTGAAGGAGGTTGTGGCCCGGACCGATGAGATGACGCTCTTCGGGGACGAGACCCCGAGGGTCGTGCCGGTAACGGGCGTCGATGGTCCGGAGCGCGGCGAGCAGACGAAGGACGTTCTCCGGGGTGCGCCGGTGCACGATGTCGAGGTCGAGGGTCACGACGGGCGCCCCTCGCAGGATCGCCGAGATCCCGCCCACGACGACGAACTCCACCTCGTGCGCAGCGAGCACGGTCAGCGCCCGCCGGAAGTCGAAGGTCATCGGGACGCCGAGGTCTGGAGCGCCCGGAGCTCCTCGATCCCGTTCGCCGACGCGCTCGCCTCGTCGAGCCGTTCGGCCGGCGTCAGGCTCAGGAACATCCGGATGAGCGTCAGGTCGACCCCCTCCTCGTTGTAGGCGCCCGCCGCGAGCCCGTCCGCGACGAAGGGCGCCTCGTCTCTCCGCTTCGGCTCGACCTCGTCCGGCACGCCTTCCATCATAGTCAACGTCGCGGCCTCGAGACCGCGGCGCCCCGGGGAAGCGGCCGGGGTGTTCCGGACGAACGAGCGCTCACCGCAGGACGAGCATCCGCTCCTCGGTCATCTCGAGGAAGGCCGAGGCAGGACCCTCGCGCCCGACTCCGGAGCCCTTCACGCCGCCGTACGGCATCGGGTCGCTCCGCCACGTCGGGACGTCGCCCTGGATGACCGCGCCCACCTCGAGCGTCTCCCAGGCGCGGCGGACCTTCGCGACGTCGCGGGTGAAGACGCCCGCCTGGAGGCCGTAGCGCGAGGCGTTCGCGCGAGCGAGCGCCTCGTCGAACGTCGCGTAGGTGGAGAGCGCCGCGCCCGGGCCGAAGAGCTCGTCCGCAACGAGCGGCTCGCCCTCGGGGACCTCCTCGAGGAGCGTCGGCCTCACGACGGAGCCGTCGGCCGCACCGCCCGAGAGGAGCTTCCCGCCGGCGGACCGTGCCGCGGAGAACCAGGAGAGGACGCGGTCGCGGTTCGCCTCGTCGATCATCGGGCCGCAGAGCGTCTCCGGCGCGGCCGGGTCGCCGACGGGGAACGCCTCCGCCGCCGCGACGAGAAGGTCGCGGAGCGCGGGCGCGATGTCGCGGTGGACGAGGACCCGCTGGACGCTGATGCACGACTGGCCCGCCCAGGCGAAGGCGCCGCTCGCGATCCGCCGAGCCGCGTCGGCGAGGTCGTCCCAGTCGGGCTCGACGATCACGGCGGCGTTCCCGCCCAGCTCGAGCGCGACGCGCCTCTCCCATGCCTTCCGCCGGAGGCCGAAGCCGATCTCGTGCGAGCCGGTGAACGTGAGGACGGCGAAGCGGGGGTCGGTGGCGAGCCGCTCCGCGTCGGCGGCGCGGGAAGGAACGACCGAGAGCGCGCCGTCGGGAAGCCCCGCGCGCTGGAGCGAGGCGGCCAGGTGGAGGGCCGCGCCCGGTGTCTGGCTGGCGGGCTTCAGGACGATCGGGCAGCCTGCCGCAACGGCCGGCCCGAGCTTGTGGGCGACGAGGTTGAGCGGGAAGTTGAACGGCGTGATCGCGAGGACCGGGCCGAGCGGGACCCTCTTCGTCAGCGCGATCCGGCCGGCGCCGCTCGCGAAGCCTCCCAGGTCTCGCGCCACGAGCTCCGGGTAGCGCGCGACGTGCGCCGAGGCGAGGAGCGTGTCGGCCGCGCGCTCGACCTCGCCTCGAGCGAGCACCAGAGGCTTCCCCGCCTCTTCGACGATCGCCGCGGCGACCTCTTCCTTCCGCGCGAGGAGGTCGGCGCGCGCCGCCTCGAGGATCGCGGCCCGGCGCTCGGGCGGGAGCGCGGCGATCGCTCCGGCCGAACGGGCCGCGCTCTCCGCCGCCCGCTCGAGCGTCGCGGGGCCGCCGCGCGCGACGCGCGCCACCGGACGTCCGTCCCACGGCGAGAGGACGACGAGCTCGTCCTCCCCGTCGCTCCAGCTCCCGGCCAGGAAGAGCTTCTGCTCCCTCATCTCCCGCTCCTCTCCCCCGCTCCCCCGCGCGCGCCGAGGCCGAAGAAGCGCTCGATCCTCGCGCGGAGGCTCCCGTGCTCCGTCTCGATCCGGTGCCGGCGCGACTCGTCGGAGATCTCCTCGCGCGCCGTGGCGAGCTCCACCTGCCGCGCCGCCAGGACGTGCGAGAGCTCCTCGGCGAGCTCCGGGCGCCCCTCGAGCACCTCGCGGAACCGCTCCTTGCCGAGCCGCCAGCACTCCGTCTCGCCGACGGCGATCACCGTCGCCCGGCGAGGCTCGCCCGTCAGCATCCCCATCTCGCCGAAGACGTCCGGGGCCGAGATCCGGCTGACGACGCGCGGCGGCGCGTCGCCGACGGCGACCCGCACGTCTCCCGCCCCCTTCGTCAGGATGTAGAGGTCGTGCACCTGCCGCCCCTGGACCACCATCGCCTCCCCGGGCGCGAAGGGCGCGCGGACGAGGCCCGGCGCGAGGCGCTCGCGCTCCTCGGCGGTGAGCGCCGAGAAGAGGGGGACGCTCTCGAGGGCGGCGAGCCGCGCCTCGAGGTCCCGCTTCTCGTGGCGCTTGCGGTGCCCCTCCTCCTCCACCGTCACGAAGTTCGCGCTCGCCGGCATCGCGAGCGGGATGCCCGCGCGCCGGAGGGCGTAAGCGACCCGCGTCCTCACCTCCGAGTCGGTCGGGTCGTCGAGGAGGAGGTCGGTCAGCCAGTAGCGGACGGCGTAGGAGGCCCAGCTCTCGCGGAACTCCATCAGGACGACGCTTGGCGCCGGCTCGGCCGCGACGTTCGGGATCGGCTCGCGCGTCAGCGCCTCGCGCACCGTCTCGAGGACGGCCGCGGGCGGCGTCCGGTGGTCCACGCCGAAGAAGATCCAGCGCCGCTCGAGCGGCTCGCGCCTCCCTTTCGCCGTCCCGAGGAGGAGGAGCGGCGTCTTGGCGAGGATGCTGTTCGGCACGAGGAGGACGTCGCCGTTCCGCGTCTCGATCGACGTGTGGCGCCAGCCGGTCTCCGCGACCCTCCCGGAGGTCTCCCCGAACTTCACCCAGTCGCCCGGCTCGAAGGCCCCCTCGAGCTGGAGCGCGATTCCGCCCATGACGTTCGCGAGCGTGTCCTGGAGCGAGAAGCCGATCACGGCGGTGACGACCGCCGAGGTGGCCACGATCCCGGTCACGTCGACCTGGTGGACGGAGAAGAGCCAGAGGAGGAGGGCGACCCAGGAGAGGGCGACGGCGACGTCGCGGACGATCCGCGGGGCACGCACCTTCGCGAGCGGCAGGAGGAGGTCGAAGAGGAGGACGGCCGCGAGGCCGACGAACGCGATCCCCTGGAGGAGGAGCGCGAGGAACGAGAGCGTCGGCTCGCCGATCGGAAGGTGCCGCGCGGCGGCGGCGGCCGCGAGGCGGAGGGCGATCGAGGCCCCCCAGAGGCCCACGAGGCGTGCGACGTGCCGTCGCGCCGGGCGCGCGACGACGAAGAGGAGCGCCGCCCCGAGGAGGAAGGCGGCCCCGAGCCGGATCGACTCCGGCGGCGGGAGGAGGGAGGCGCCGGTTCCGGACATCGCTCTGAGCCTTCGAGTTTGGCACGCGGCGGCGGAGCCGGCGCGCCTCTTCGCGAAGGACCCGGTCGGTCCGGCCCGCCTCCGGTAGGATTCCCGCCCGTACGGACCCGCGGCCGCGGCCGGCCGCAGAGAGAGACGACGAAGCGGGCTCCCGAGGGCCCGCCGGAGGGAGACGACCATGCCCGAGACCGCCACCCGATCCGCCGCCCTCATCGAGCAGGAGAGCCGCTACGGGGCCCACAACTACCACCCGCTCGACGTCGTCTGCACGAAGGGCGAGGGGATCTGGCTCACCGACGTCGACGGCAAGCGCTACATGGACTTCCTCGCCGCCTACTCGGCCGTCAACCAGGGGCACAACCACCCGCGCATCGCCGAGGCGCTGATCCGCCAGGCGAAGAAGCTCGCCCTGACGAGCCGCGCCTTCCGGAACGACCAGTTCCCGCCGCTCCTCGAGAAGCTCTGCAAGCTCACCGGCTTCGACAAGGCGCTCCTGATGAACAGCGGCGCCGAGGCGGTCGAGACGGCGCTCAAGGCGATGCGCAAATGGGCCTACGACGTGAAGAAGGTCCCCTACCCCGAGGCCGAGATCGTCGTCGCCGAGGGGAACTTCCACGGCCGGACGACGACGATCGTCGGCTTCTCGACCGACCCCGACTCGACGAGCCTCTTCGGTCCGTTCACCCCGGGCTTCCGGATCGTCCCGTACGGCGACCTCGCCGCCGTCGAGGCGGCCGTCGGGCCGAAGACAGCCGCGATTTTCGTCGAGCCGATCCAGGGTGAAGGGGGCGTCATCATCCCGCCCGCCGGGTACCTGAAAGGTCTCCGCGAGATCGCCGACAGAACGAAGTGCCTCCTCGTCCTCGACGAGATCCAGTCGGGCCTCGGTCGCACGGGCAAGCTCTTCGCGTTCGAGCACGAGGGGATCCGCCCCGACGGCGTCACGATCGGCAAGGCGCTCTCGGGCGGCTTCTATCCCGTCAGCGCGTTCCTGGCTTCGAACGCCGTGATGGACGTCTTCACCCCCGGCATCCACGGCTCCACCTATGGCGGCAACCCGCTCGCCTGCGCCGTCGCCTCCGAGGCGCTCGACGTCCTCGTCGAGGAGAAGCTCGTGGAGCGGGCGGCGGAGCTGGGCGTCCACCTCGAGGCGCGCCTGAAGACGATGAAGACCGACAAGGTCGAGGAGGTCCGCGTCCGCGGCCTCTGGGCCGGCGTCCAGCTGAAGGTCTCGGCGGGCCCCGCGCGCCCCTACTGCTACCAGCTGAAGGACCGCGGGATGCTCTGCAAGGACACCCACGCGCAGACGATCCGGCTCGCGCCGCCGCTCGTCATCACGCGCGAGGAGATCGACTGGGCCGTCGACCAGCTGGAGGCGGTCCTCCGCTGAAGGGAAACCCGGCCGGGCCGGGCTCCGTAACAGAGAACGTCTTGCGGCTCCTCCGAGGCCCGCTCCGGGCCGCGTCCCTCGCCCTCCCGCTCCTCCTCCCTCCCCCGGCCGCGGCCCAGCGGCCGGAGGAGCCGCTCTCCGCGCTCGTCGTCGAGCGCGAGGTCCGCCTCGACGGCCGTCTCGGCGACCCGCTCTGGACGAACGCCCCTCTCCTCGACCGCTTCATCCAGCGCGAGCCATCCGAAGGGGCGCCCGCGACGGAGCGGACCGAGGTCCGCGTGATCGTCACGCCGCGCGCCCTCGTCGTCGGCGTCGTCTGCTTCGACCGGGAGGCGGCGACCGTCGCGGCCCGGAACTACGAGCGGGACGGGGACTTCGACGCCGACGACTGGGTGATGGTCGTCCTCGACGGGTTCCTCGACCGGCGGAACGGCGCGCTCTTCGGCGTCAACCCGCTCGGCACTCAGTGGGACGCGCTCGTGACGAACGAGGGGCCGGAGGAGATCGTGTGGGACGCGATCTGGGAGTCGCGCACGTCGGTCGGCCCCGACGGGTGGCGCGCCGAGATCGCGATTCCGCTCTCGGCGCTCCGCTACCGGGCGGGGGCGACGGAGATCGGCTTCAACCTCGTCCGCATGCTGAGGCGCCGTCAGGAGACCTCCTCCTGGGGCGCCTGGCGGAGGGAGGCGGGCCCGACGCGCATCTCGATGGCCGGCACGCTCACCGGCCTCCGGCTGGAGCGGCGCCTTCCGCTCGTGATCAAGCCGTTCCTCCTGACCGGCTACGACCGCGACGTGCGGGAGGCCGGAGGAGGCTACCGGACCGGCGGGACGTTCGACGCGGGGCTCGACGCGAAGGTCGGCGTCACGCCGACGCTCGTCCTCGATGCCACGTTCCGGACCGACTTCGCCCAGGTGGAGGCCGACACGCAGCGCGTGAACCTGACGCGCTTCCCGATCTTCTTCCCCGAGAAGCGCGACTTCTTCCTCGAGCGGATCGGCTTCACCCGCTTCGGCCAGCAGGAGCTCGGCGAGGTCTTCTACTCCCGCCGGATCGGCCTCTCGTCCGACGGCGAGCCAGTGCCGATCGTCGGCGGGGCGCGCCTGACGGGGAACGTCGGCCGGACCGAGGTCGGCGTCATCGCCATCCGGCAGGACGCCTCCGCGGGCCTTCCCGAGACCGACTTCTACGTCGCCCGCGTGAGGCACCCGCTCGGAGCGCGCTCCTCGTTCGGCGCGATCTTCACCGACCGTGAAGGGGGGCCGCCCGGCACGGAATGGAACCGCGCGGCGGGCCTCGACCTCGACTGGAAGCCGGCCGAGACGCTCGCCTTCACCGCGTTCTGGGCCACGACCCGCGACCCGCAGGGGAAGGCCGACACCGACGGCTGGCGCGTCTCGGGGCAGTTCGACGACGGCGCCTGGAACGCCTACTCGAGCCTGAAGCGCTACGACGAGGACTTCGACCCGGGAATCGGGTTCGTCCCGCGAACCGGCATCACGAACGCCTTCGGCCGCGCGGGGCGCCGCTTCTACCCGGCGAAGGGCTTCGTTCGGGAGTGGGAGGTGGGCGGGGAGCTCGACTACTTCGAGGACATGGAGGGCGACCCCGTCGGCCGGGAGATCCGCTTCGAGATGAGGGCCGAGGGACGCGACGCGAGCTACCTCGAGGCTGAGCCCTTCTCGAGCGAGTGGGACCGGCTCGACGAGCCGTTCGAGATCCGCCCCGGGATCGTCATCCCGTCCGGTGGCTACTCGAACCGGCGGCGCGGCGTGGAGATCGGGACGAGCCCGGCCGGTGTCCTCTCCGCCGCGGCCGGCGTCGAGTGGGGGTCGTTCTACGGCGGGCAGGGGGAGACCTGGGCCCTCGAAGCCTCTTACCGCCCGAATCCCCACCTCCGGGTGGAGCTGACCGGCGAGTACAACGACGTCCGGCTCCCCGCCGGCTCCTTCACCGCCTCGCTGGCCGGCCTCCGGACGACCTGGAACTTCTCCCGGGCGCTCCTCCTGACCGCCTACGGCCAGGTCAACGCCGACTCCGACGTCACGAGCCTCAACGCCCGCCTCCGATGGATGTGGCGCCCCGGCTCCGACGTCTACGTCGTCTTCAACCGGGCCACCGGCAAGGGGCTCGACAGGCGCACCTGGCAGCTGATGCTCAAGGCGACGTGGGCGTTCCTGCCGTAGCCCAGGAATAGGTCGCGGGCGGCCGGTGTTATACCCGCCCGCGTGAACCTCGCCTGCCGGACCGGGACCCCAGCCCCAGGCCGGGCCGCCGAAGCATGACGGTCCTCGCCTTCCTCGGCGGGATCGTCCTCCTCGTCGTCGGCGCGGACCTCCTCGTCCGCGGGGCGTCCCGCCTCTCCCTCTCGATCGGGCTCTCGCCCCTCATCGTCGGCCTGACGGTCGTCTCCTTCGGCACGAGCGCCCCGGAGCTGGCCGTCAGCCTGAAGGCCGCCTTCGCCGGGACGACCGAGATGGCCTTCGGGAACGTCGTCGGGAGCAACATCTGCAACGTCCTTCTGATCCTCGGCCTCGCGGCCCTCGCCGCGCCGCTCGAGATCGCCCCGGCCGTCCTCCGGCGCGACCTCCCGGTCCTCCTCGGCCTGTCGCTCCTCACGGCGCTCCTCGCCTCGGACGGCCGGCTCGGCGCGGTCGACGGGCTCCTCCTCCTCGCGGGAGGCCTCGCCCACGCCGTCCTCTCCTTCCGACAGGAGCGGCGGGGGCCCGACGCGGCGGCCGCCGAGGCGCCCGTCGCCGCCCGGAGCCACGGCCGGCTCCTCGACGCGCTCTCGATCCTGGCGGGCCTCGCGCTCCTCGTCGTCGGCGCCGACCTCCTGGTCGGCGCGGCGGTGACGTTCGCGCGCGCCGCGGGGGTGAGCGACCTCGTCGTCGGCCTGACGGTCGTGGCCGTCGGGACCTCGCTTCCCGAGATCGCGGCCTCCGTCCTCGCCTCGCTCCGCGGCGCGCGCGACATCGCCGTCGGGAACGTCGTCGGGAGCAACGTCCTGAATCTCGCGATCGTCCTCGCCCTCACGGCGCTCGTGGCGCCCGGCGGGGTCGTCGTCCCCGCCGACGCCCTTCGCTTCGACACCCCGGTCATGCTCGCGGCGGCGTTCCTCTGCGTCCCCGTCTTCCTGCGCGACCGGCGCGTCTCCCGCGGAGAGGGGCTCCTCTTCGTCCTCCTTTACGCCCTCTACACGACCTGGATCGCCCTGAAGGCTCAAGAGAGCCCTCACCTCGCGTGGCTCCAGGCCGTCGTCCTCTTCGTCGTCCTCCCCACCCTCGCCGTCGGTGTCCTCGTCTGGTCCTTCCGGGCCGTGCGGCGCTTCCGGCGCAATCGGAGCCTCGAGACATGAGCGCCCTGACGATCGTTCTCTTCGTCCTCGGCATCGCCCTCCTCGTCTTCGGGGCCGAGCTCCTCGTCCGCGGCGCCTCGCGCCTTGCGCTCGCCGCGGGAGTGTCGCCGCTCGTCGTCGGGCTGACCGTCGTCGCGTTCGGCACGAGCGCCCCGGAGCTGGCCGTCAGCGTAAGGGCGGCGTTCGCAGGGAGCGCCGACATCGCCTACGGGAACGTCGTCGGCTCCAACATCTTCAACGTCCTCTTCATCCTGGGCCTCTCCGCCCTCGTCGCGCCGCTCCTCGTCGACCGGCAGCTGATCCGGCGGGACGTCCCGATCATGGTCGGGGTCTCCCTCCTCCTCCCGCTCCTCGCCCTCGACGGGCGGATCGGCCGGCTCGACGGGGTGCTCCTCTTCGGGGCGATCCTGGCCTACACGGTCTTCTCCGTGATCCAGAGCCGCAGGGAGCGGGCCGCGACCCGGGAGGAGATGGAGGTCGGCACCTCGGACGAGCCGCCCGGCGCCTGGTGGGCGAACATCCTCCTCGTCGTGGGCGGCGTCGGGATGCTCGTCCTCGGGGCGCGCTGGCTCGTCGACGGCGCCGTCGTCTTCGCGCGGGCGCTCGGCGTGTCGGAGCTCGTCATCGGATTGACGATCGTCGCCGCCGGGACCTCCCTCCCCGAGGTCGCGACCTCCGTCCTCGCCTCGATCCGCGGGCACCGCGACATCGCCGTCGGCAACGTCGTCGGCTCGAACATCTTCAACGTCCTCTGCGTCCTCGGCCTCAGCGGCGTCGTCGCGCCGAACGGCATTCCGGTCTCTCCCGGGGCCTTGGCGTTCGACACCCCCGTCATGATCGCGGTCGCGCTCGCCTGCCTTCCGATCTTCTTCACCGGACCCGGGATCGCGCGGTGGGAAGGGGCCCTCTTCCTCTTCTACTACGCGGCCTACGTGGCTTTCATCGTCCTGGACGCGACCGCTTCCTCGGTGCTCCCGACGTTCACGAACGCGATGGCTTTCTTCGCCCTGCCGCTGACGGCCGTCACGCTCGTCGTCCTTGCGGCCCGGGCCTGGCATCGGCAGTGGGCGGCGGCGCGTTGAGCCACGGCCTCGCCGGCCTGACGCGGGAGATCGAGGCCTGCCGCGCCTGCCCCCGCCTCGTCGCCTGGCGCGAGGAGGCGGCGGCGCACCCGCCGCGGCGCTACGCGGGAGAGACCTACTGGGCTCGCCCCGTCCCCGCGTTCGGCGACCCGGCGGCGCGCCTCCTCCTCGTCGGCCTCGCCCCCGCCGCGCACGGCGGGAACCGGACGGGCCGGATGTTCACGGGCGACTCCTCGGGCGATTTCCTCTTCGCCGCCCTCCACCGCGCCGGCTTCGCGAACCAGCCGGGGTCGACGCACCGCGGCGACGGCCTCGCGCTGACGGACGCGTACGTCCTCGCCCCCGTCCGTTGCGCTCCGCCCGACAACCGCCCGACCCCCGACGAGCTCGCCCGCTGCCGCCCGTTCTTCGAGCGGGAGCTGGCGCTCCTCTCCCGCGTCCGGGTCCTCCTCGCGCTCGGCGGCATCGGCTGGGCCTCGACGCTCGCCGTCCTCGCGGCGCACGGCGCCGCGGTCCCGCGCCCGGCCCCCGCGTTCGGGCACGGGGCGGAGGTCGCGCTCGACCTCCCCCGGCGCGGCCGGGTCACCCTCCTCGGCTCGTACCACGTGAGCCGGCAGAACACGAACACCGGCCGGCTGACGACGGCGATGTTCGACGCGGTCCTCGCGCGGGCGAAGGCGCTCCTCTCTCCGCCGGCCTGAGCCCCCCGGCGCCGGCCGCGGCTATCGCCACTCTCGCCACTTTCGCCACTCCTGGCGCCATCGCCTCGAACCCTCTCCGTCCCCGATCCGTACACCCTCCATGCGCCTGTCTCTTATACACATCTCCGAGCCCACGAGACAAGA
>CAZWRQ010000032.1:0-26126 GCA_964636395.1 uncultured Holophagales bacterium | reverse complement strand
CCTTTCCCTCCGAACGCGCGATCGCTCACGCGACCCTCCCGGGCGTCCGTGGCGCACTCCCCGTCGGATCGCCCCCGGCGGCTCTCACGGTTGCGGGATCGTCTCAGATCCGAAGGCCCGGACGCCACATTCCGCGCGGCACGCCGACGGGCGCCCTCGCCTCAGCGGCCCGCCGCTCGGTACCGCCAGGGCGCGACCGGCTCGGGCTCCGACCAGATCCCCACGCGGGCCTTCCGCGCCTGCCGCTCCGCCTCCGCGAGCGTCTCGTCGTCCGAGTAGCGCACGTAATGCCACGCCATCCCGGCGGCGACGAGCTCGCGGTTCAGCACCCGGACGTCGCCCGCGCGCGCCGACCGCCGTGGCCTGACCGAGAATGGAACCATGTCACGCCGAGAACGAAGCCTCCTCCTCGCCGTCCCCATTCTCGTCGTTGCAGGTTCGGTCGGCGCGGCCGTGCAGGAGCCTGTGCCCCCGCCGGCGGCGCCGCTCGCGCAGAGGGAGGGAACCGCCCGGGCGACCGAAGACGGCCTCGTCGGCGGCCTCGGCTTCAGATCGCTCCACGCCTTGATGAACCGCGAAGCCTGGCCGCTCCTCGCCGCTTCCTGTTCGCTCCGGACCGGCGTTGTCGACCTCGGCGCGGCCGAGCCGCTCCAGGCGATCGTCATCTTCAACGCCTGGCACCTCCCGGCGGCGCACGGCCCCGACGACCTACGACTCCGCGACCTTCGCGAGAACCTGCTCTCCGGCGAACGAGTGTTCGGCGGGCCCTGGCCGGAGTATTCGCTTCCCGGCTACGTCCTCCTCCTCCGGAAGGCGGACGGAGCGTGGGCGCTCGTCGCGCGCCTCTCCGGGCATTTCCTCGTGGAGGACGCTTCCGGCCTCGGACTCGTCGCCGTCCCGCCTTCCGCCGAGCGCGGGGCCGCTCGAGTGGCCCGATGAACGCGTCTCACGTCGCCACGGCCGCGGTCGCGCTCCTCCTCCTGCCCCCGCCGGCCACCGAGGCGGCGAGCCCCGGCCGGGCGCGCGTCCTCGTCACGCTCGCGAGCGACCAGGTGAAGGAGAGCAGCGGCCTCGCCCGAGGCCTCGCGAACCCCGGGGTCTTCTTCACCCACAACGACTCGGGCGACGGCCCCCGCCTCTACGCCTTCGGCGCGGACGGCGGCGCCCGCGGCGTCGTCGACCTCGAGGGGCCGGGAGTCCGGAACGTCGACTGGGAGGACATCTCCTCGTTCTACGAGGACGGGCGGCCCTTCCTCCTCGTCGCCGACACGGGCGACAACCACCTCGAGCGCGACGTCCTCACCCTCTACGTCGTCCCCGAGCCCGATCTTCCGTCCGCGGGTGGACACGCGACCGTGACGCCGAGCCGGGCGATCCGCTTCCGGTACGAGGACGGCGCGCACGACTGCGAGGCCGCGGCGGTCGACCCCACGTCGGGCGTCGTCTACCTCGTCACGAAGGTCTGGTCGGGGAAGGCCGGCGTCTACGCCGTCGCCTGCCGCGAGTCGACCGACGACGAGCCGTGCCGCGCCGTCTCCGTCGGGACGGCGAGCCTCCCGCGCGCCACCGGGATGGACTTCTCCGCCGACGGCCTCCGCGCGATCGTCGTCACGCGCGGCGACGCCTTCGAGTTCGAGCGGACTCCCGAGGAGACCTGGACCGACGCCTTCGCGCGCAAGCCGCGCCGTGTCGACCTCCCTCATCGGAAGCAGGGCGAGTCGATCTGCTACGGCTCGGACGACGCCACCCTCTACCTCACGAGCGAGTGCGGGAAGAAAGCCTCCGGACCCTGCGTCCCGCTGATCGAGGTCCCGCCGAGGCCCGGCCGCTGAGCGGAGATCCCTGATCCTTTTCGCCCTCGCTCGCTCGCCAGCGCGCCGCGGAGCGAGGGACTCTCCCGGCGACCGGATTCGTCCTGCCGTCGGACGGAAGACCGGTGCCCCGGCGCGGATGGCCGACGCGGCCGGACGGACGGCGCCGACCAGGCGCTACCTTCGGTTCGCCCGCGGCCACGTGGACCGTTAACGGGTGACGGCCGCACCACGAAACGTGCCCGTGAGGTCCTGGAAGGTAACCTCGGCCGGACCGCCGCTGCGGGGACGAGAGGACGGCGATGAGGCTCCTCCACACGTCGGACTGGCACCTGGGACACACGCTTCACGACGCGAACCGCGAGGAGGAGCACGAGGCGTTCCTCACGTGGCTGCTCGACGTGATCGCGGAGCGCGACGTGGACGCCCTCCTGGTGACGGGCGACGTCTTCGACTCCTCGAACCCTCCCGCGTCGGCGCAGCGAAAGTGGTACCGGTTCCTCGTCGAGGCGGGGCGGCGGCGGAAGGGGCTGCAGGTCGTCGCGATCGCTGGGAACCACGACTCGGCGGCACGGCTGGAGGCGCCGCGGGAGGTTCTCGCCGCGCTCGACGTGACGGTGGTGGGCGAGCTGCCGCGGCGCGACGGGAAGCTGGACGCCGAGAGGCTCCTCGTCCCGCTCGCCGACCGTGAGGGCGTGCGGCGGGCGTGGGTGGCGGCGGTGCCGTACCTGCGGCCGACCGACCTGTCGGGGTTCGACGGCGAGGCACCCGAGGACGAGGTGGCGCGCGTCGACCCGCGGGCGACGCGGCTCGCCGCGGTCTACGCCGCAGCGATGGAGGCGGCGAAGGAGAAGAGGCGCAACGGCGAGGCCGTGATCCTGACGGGGCATCTCTACGCCGCGGGGGCGCGGCTGAGCGAGCTGAGCGAGCGGAAGATCCAGAAGGGGAATCTCGAGGCTGTGCCGCACGACGCCTTCGACGCGGAGGCGGACTACGTCGCGCTCGGGCACCTTCACCTCGCGCAGACGGTGGGCGGCCGACCGAACGTCCGCTACGCCGGGTCGCCGATCCCGCTCGCGCTGAGCGAGGCGGAGTACCGGCACCAGGTCGTTCTCGTGGAGATCGCGGAGCCGGGGGCGGCGCGGATCGAGGAGATCCACGTGCCGCGGAGCGTGCCGATTCTGCGGATCCCCGTCGAGGGGCCGGCTCGGCTCGCCGACCTGCTGCCTCGTCTCGCGGCGCTGCCGGTCGACTCCGATCCCGGGCGCACCGGCCCCGACCGGCGCGCGTACCTCGAGGTGCGGCTCCTGCGCGAGCCGGACGAGCCGCTCTGGAAGAGCGCGATCGAGGGTGCGGTCGAGGGGAAGGACGTGCGCCTCCTCCGCATCGACCCGCACTTCGCCGGCGGCGGCGAGGAGATGGCGGCGGAGGCCGGTCGGACGCTCGAAGAGGTGACGCCGACGGACGTCTTCCGGATGAAGCACGCGCGCAAGCACGGGAGCGACCCGTCGGAGGAGCTCCTCGCGGCCTTCGGCGTCCTCCTCGCCGAGGTGGAGGAGGAGCGATGAAGGTCCTCGCGATCCGGGGAGAGAACCTCGCGAGCCTCGCGGGCCTCTTCGAGGTCGACTTCGAGAGGCCGCCGCTCGCGGGCGCGGGGCTCTTCGCGATCACGGGGCCGACCGGCTCGGGGAAGAGCACGCTCCTCGACGCGCTCTGCCTCGCCCTCTTCGGTCAGACCCCGCGCGGCGCGCTGGCCGGGACCCTCGACGTGCCGGTGGGTGGCACGGCGAAGGAGACTCTCACGGCCCAGGACCCCCGGAACCTCCTCCGCCGCGGCGCGGGCGACGGCTTCGCCGAGGCGGACTTCGTCGGCACGGACGGACGGCGCTACCGCGCGCGCTGGGAGGTCCGCCGCGCGCGGCGCCTCCCCGGGGGGAAGTTCCAGAACGCTTCGCGGACGCTCTTTCGCATCGACGGGGGACGCGAGGAGCAGGTCGCCGAAGGCGTGCAGGAGACCGAGGCGAAGGTGGCCGAGGTCCTCGGGCTGACCCTCGAGCAGTTCCGCAAGGCGGTGCTCCTCGCGCAGGGGGACTTCGCCGCGTTCCTCCGGGCCAAGGAGAAGGAGCGCTCGGAGCTCCTCGAGAAGATCACCGGGGCTGAGATCTACTCGAAGCTCTCGAGGCGGGCCTTCGAGCGGGCGCGAGACGTGCGCGCGCGCCTCGACGCGATGCAGGCGGTGCTCGACCGCCTCGCCCCGCTCGACGCCGAGGCGCGGACGGAGCGCGAGGCGCAGCTGTCGCGCCTTCGGGAGGAGACGGCCGCCCTCGACGCCCGGCGGCGCCGGCTCGAGGAGGCGGCGCGCCTCGCGACGGAGGCGGAGGAGCGCGAGCGGGAAGCGGCGAAAGCGTCGGAGGCGAAGGGCGCGGCGCGGCAGCTGGCTGACGGGAAGACCCGCGCGGAGAAAGGCGCGGTCGAGGCGAAGCGACGGGCCGAGGACGCGCTGGCCGCGGCCCGTGCGCGGTGGGAGGAGCGGGCCCCGGAGGTCGAAGCGGCCCGCCTTCTCGATGCGCGGCTCTCGGAGAAGATGTCGGAGCGGTCACGCCTCGCCGCGGATGTCCGGAAGGCGCGAGAAGAGGTCGAGGCGGCGCGCGGGCGGGCGGCGCGCCTCGATGAGGAGCTCCGCGCGGCCCTGGCCGCGAAGGAGGGTGCCGAGGCCTGGCTCGCAAGCCGAACCGCCGAGGAGCCGCTGGTTCGTGGCTGGGACGCGACGGGGAGGAGCCTCGAGGCCCTCGCGCGCGGACGCGAGGAGCGCGACCTAGCCCGGCGGGATGGCGAAGCGGCCGCGGTGCGCGAGGAGGAGCTGAAGGCCTCCGCGGCGCGGCTCGCGGCGGAGGAGGTGAAGGTCAGCGGCGCGCTGAAGGTCGCCGTAGTGGAAGCCCAGGCGGCGGAGGAGTCGTCCTCCGCGATCGACCGGGGCCGCCTCGCGGTCTCTCTCGCGGAGGTCGGCCGCGAGGTGGCGGCGCTCGCCGCGCTCGAGCCGCTCGCCGCGGCCACGGAGGCTGAGCTTTCGCGCCTCGCGGAGGCGGAGAGGAGCGTCCTGGAGGAAAGAGAGAGGGCGGCCCGGGAGAGTGCGGCCGCGGCCGAGGCAGAGCGTGAGGCGCACCACCTCGAAACGCGGGCGGCCGACCTCGCCGCGGCGCGCGAGAGGGCGCTCGGCGAACGGGGCCTCGCGGCGCAGCGCGCGGCGCTCGTGCCGGGAGAGCCCTGTCCGCTCTGCGGCTCGCCGGAGCACCCGTGGGGCGCCGGCGGGACGGCCCCGGCGGACCGGACCGACGCTCTCGACGCGGAGCGGCAGGCGCTCCTGAAGGAGGGCCGGGAGCGGGCGAAGGCCGGGGCTGCGCTCGGAGAGGGGGCGAAGGCCGCGGAGAGAAGGGCGAAAGAAGCGGCCAGAGCGGGGGGCGAGGCCGGCCGGACTCTCGCGAGGCTTCGGACGGAATGGGAAGCGAAGAGCCGGGAGCTTCCGCCGGGGGCGCCGCTTCGGGAAGCCCCGGCGACCGCCGCGGAGACGGCCTCGGCGCGCCAGCGCATCGGCGCGGCCCTCGGCGACGCGCGGGAACGGCAGGTGGCGTTGTACCGCGAGCAGGAGCGTGCGGCCCGTCTCGAGCGGGAGGCACAGGAAGCGCGCGGCCGGCGCGACGCAGCGGCGCGCACGGCGGAGGCCGCCGCGAAGGCGGCGAGGGAGGCCGAGAAGGAGCTGGAGCAGCTCCGCTCGCGGCGGGCCGTCCTCGCGACGCGGATCGACGGTCAGGACAGGACGGAGAGGCTCCTCCGCGAGGAGCTGGACCGGCTCGTCGCGGACGACGCGGAGGCAGCGCGCCTCCTCGGGAGCGACCCGGTGGGCCTGGCCGCGCTCTGGGAGCTGCGGGTCGCGGAGTGGCGCGCGCGGGACGGGGAGCGCGAGCGCGCGACGGCCGAGGCCGGCCGGCTCGCGCCGCTTCTGTCGGCGGAGGAATCGACGCGGAACGCGGCGGAGGCGGCGCAGGCGGACCAGGAGCGACGGACGGCAACGGTGGAGGGAGCACTCGCGGCTCTGGCCGCGGAGAGGGCGGCGCTCCTCGGCGGACGGCCCGTGGCCGAGGTCGTCGCGGAGATGGAGGCCGTGGCCCGGACGGCCGAGGCGGCGCAGCGGCGCGCCGTCGAGACGGCTGCCGAGGCCGGCGCGGAGCGGGCGAGGGCGCTCGCGGCGCTCGAAGCCGCGGAGAAGGCTGCAGCGGATGCGACGCAGAGGGTGGAAGCGGCGCTCGCGGCGCGGGAGGCCGCCGGGACGGCGGCGGGTCTCGAAGCCGCGCCGGACGGGAAGCCCACGCCGGTCGCCGACGCGCTGGCGGCCGCCGCGCGCGGCCGTGCGTGCGCCGAGGAGGCGCTGGGCCGGGTGCGGGCGGAGCTGATCGCGGACGACAGGACGCGGGAGGAGCGGAAGGCCGCGCTCGCGGAGAAGGAGAAGGCCGAGCAGGAGGGCCGGGTCTGGCTCAGCCTCGGCGACCTGATCGGCGAGGCGAGCGGCGGGCGACTCCGCCGCTTCGCCCAGGAGATGACGCTGCAGGCGCTGGTGGCGAACGCGAACCTCCACCTCCGCGACTTCGCCCGTCGCTACCAGCTCCGGAAGGCGCCGAATTCCGAGGTCGGGCTCCTGGTCGTCGACTGCGACATGGGGGACGAGCTGCGGAGCGTCGAGAGCCTCTCGGGAGGGGAGACGTTCCTCGTTTCCCTCGCGCTGGCCCTCGGCCTCGCATCCCTGGCGACGCGGCGGGCCGCGATCGGCTCGCTCTTCATCGACGAGGGCTTCGGGTCGCTCGACGCCGACACGCTCGACAAGGCGGTCTCGGCCCTCGACGCGGTCCGGGAGGGAGGCCGTCGGATCGGCCTCATCTCGCACGTCGAGGGGCTCGCCGAGAAGATCGGCGTGGAGGTGAGGGTCGTCGCCCGCGGGGGAGGGCGGAGCGAGGTCCGGGTGATCGGCGCTCAGACCGCACGCTAGGGCGGGACGACCCCGCCGCGTCGGGCATCCCCCGGCGAAGCGGCCCGGCGCGTCGTCGCGCGCCGGGCCGTCGTCCGGGGCTCGGGGTGAGGTGAGGTGAGGAGGCTTCTACTTCCGCGCCATCGCGGGGGGCTCGTACTCCGGGGCCTGGTTCTTCACGGGAGGGACGGACTTCAGGTAGGCGAAGACGGCCTTCAGGTCGTCCTCGGTCGCGTGGCGGTAGGCGGGCCAGGGCATCGGCGGGGCGATGGGGCGGCCGACGCCGAGGTGCTTGCCTTCCTTGAGGGCCTTCACGAAGTTCGCCTCGGTCCAGGCGCCGATCCCGGTGGCGTCGGACGTGAGGTTCGGGGCGTAGCTGACGCCCCACGGCCCGGCGAAGGCGGTGTTCGTCGCGTTGCCGGCCCAGATCCACGACTTCGCGTCGATCGGCGCCGGCTTCGTCACCTTCACCGCCTGCGGGTGGCCGGAGAGGCGGCGTGCGAAGTCGGGCTCGGGACCCTTCGCGCCCATCTTCATCGGGGTGTGACAGTCGTCACACCCCATGATGCCGACGAGGTACTGCCCGCGCGCGATCTGGGGCGAGGCGCCGAACGTGAGGGGCTTCTTCGGCGCCTCGCCGGCGTGGAGCGTCGTCGCGGCGAGGAGCGCCGCCGCGGCGCCCGCGAAGGCGGCTCGGCGGACGGTCCCCGGGACCGGTCGGGCGGACGGAGGGCGGACGGAGAGCGTGGAGGCGGTCATCGGAGTCTCCCTTTCGGTCGGTTGCGGCGAACCGGGCTTAGTACGACGGTAGGGGGCCGAGGTTTCGCTCGAGCCGTTCCGTCGGGAAGAAGGTGCGGCGCGCTCCGACACCCGGCCACCTAAGAACTGACTAACGCTCCCTAAGAATTCACTAATCGTCCGGCCCTGCGGTACCCTCCGCCCGCCGTGGCCGTTCCGGGAAAGCTCGCGTCCCTCGTAGAGGGGCTGGTCGCCGTTCACGTCGCGACGCGCGACGCCGCGCTCGTCCCCGACGAGGTGATGGCCGCCGCCGCCCTGCTCGAGCCGGACGGACGGAGCCTGACCGTCTACCTTCCCGACGCGACGTCTGAGACGGCGCTCGCGAACCTTCGCGACAACGGCGCGATCGCGGTCGTCCTCTCGCAGCCGCTCACGCACCGGACGGTGCAGCTGAAGGGGCGCGTTGAAGCCCTCCGCGCGGCGCGCGAGGAGGAGCGGGACGCGGTGGAGCGCTTCGCTGCGGCGTTCGACGCGGAGGTCGCGGCGATCGGGCTCCCTCCCGCGGCGCTCCGCCGGCGGAACCGCTGGCCGTGCACGGCGGCGACGTTCGTGGTGCGCGAAGCCTACGAGCAGACGCCGGGCCCGCGAGCCGGCGAGCCGCTCGGGCCGGAGGAGCCGCGGTGATCGCGAAGCTCCCCGCGCTCGCCCGCTGCTTTCAGGGGATACTTCCCGGCGCGCTCGCGACCTGCGCGCCCGACGGGACGCCGAACGTGACCTACCTGAGCCAGATCCGCCAGGTGGACGAACGCCACGTCGCGATCTCGCGGCAGTTCTTCAACAAGACGAGCCGGAACCTCGAGGCGAACCCGCGGGCGACCGCGACGGTCTTCGACCCGGTGACGTTCGAGCAGTGGAAGCTCGGCCTGCGCTACGTCCGCTCCGAGACCGACACGCCGCTGTTCGTGGAGATGGCGCTGCGGGTCGAGGCGATCGCCTCGCACACGGGGATGAAGGGGATCTTCCGGCTCCTCTCCGCCGACGTCTGCGAGGTGGAGTGGGTCCGCCCGGTCACGGGCTTCCTCGCGCCGCTTCCCGAAGGGGCCTGCGCGGAGGGGCCGACGACGGGGCCGATGACGGAGATCCGGGCGCTCTCGCTCGTCTCGTGCCGGATCAACCGGGCGGCGGACCTCGAGTCGCTCCTCGGGGACGTCCTCGCCGCGTTCGACGAGGTGCTCGGCTTCGGTCACTCGATGCTCCTCCTCCTCGACGAGACCGGGCGGAGCCTGACGACGATCGCGAGCCGCGGCTACGGCGAGAGCGGCGTGGGCGCGGAGGTCTCGGTGACGCAGGGGCTGATCGGGACGGTCGCAGCGACGGGAGCGCCGATGCGCGTGTCGGGAATGGAGGCGCTCCTGCGCTACTCGCGCGCGGTCCGCGGGACGGTCGAGGCGGCGGGCGGCGGCGCGGATCTCCGGCGGGAGATCCCGCTGCCGGGGCTTCCCCACGCCGAGAGCCAGCTCGCGCTCCCGCTCCTCGTGGAGGAGCGGCTCCTCGGCGTCCTCGCTCTGGAGAGCCGCGATCCTCTCGCGTTCGAGGAGTGGCACGAGTCGTTCCTCCTCGTCCTCGCGAACCAGATCGCGATGGGGATCGAGCGGCTGTCGGAGGAGGCGGACGCGGAGCCGGTGCCGCCGGCGCACGCCGGGAGGGCGGCCCCCGCGGCCGCCCACGCCTTCCTCTACTACGAAGCGGACGACTGCGTCTTCGTCGACGGCGAGTACCTGATCCGGAACGTGCCGGGGAGGATCCTGCGCAAGCTCCTCCGCGCCGCGCGCGACGAGGGCCGGCGCGAGTTCACGAACCGCGAGCTGCGCCTCGACGCCTCCCTCGGCCTGCCGACCGTGAAGGACAACCTCGAGACGCGGCTGATCCTCCTGCGCCGGAGGCTCGAGGAGAAGTGCCCCGGGGTGCGGCTCGTGCCGGTGGCGCGCGGCCGATTCGCGCTCGAGATGGACGGGGCCTTCACCCTCGAGGAGCGCCGCGGAGCCTGACGGCGCCGCGGGCTTTCCCGCGGCCGGTCAGGGGGCGATCGCGTTCGGCCGGGCGAGGCCCGCTTCGCGCAGGGCCCCGAGGATGGCCGGGACGTCGTCGGTGACGAGCGAGGCGGCGCCGAGCCGGGCGAGGCGCAGCGCCTCGGCGGGGTCGTTCACCGGGGAGACGTGGACGGCGACGCCTTCCGCCTTCGCTTCCGAGAAGAGGCGCTCGGAGGCGAGCGGGAACGCCGGGGCGATCCCCTTGCAGCCGGCCGGGAGGTTCGGCCAGAGACGACCCTCGGGACGGTAGACGGTGCCGTCGTAGCAGAACGCGGTCTCGAGCGCGGGCTGCGCCTCGAGGCTCCGGCGGAGCGGCTCGGGGGCGGGGCTGGCGACGACGCTCCGCTCGACGGCGCCGAGCTGGGTCAGGAGCGCGGCGACGCGGAACTCGAGGAGGCCGGGGCGCGGCGAGGGGCCGGGCTTGAGCTCGACGAGGTAGCGCCCGTCGGAGCCGAAGCGCATCAGGACGTCGCGCAGGAGCGGCAAGGTGTATCGCTTCTCTCCCCGCACGAGTTCGGCGCGGAGGAGGTCGGGGATGCAGAGCGAGGCGACCGCGACCCGCTGGTTGCCGACGACGACCTCCGGGTCGGCCGCGACGACGACCTCCCCGTCGGCCGTGAGGCGGACGTCGAGGTGGAGCGCGTCGGCGCCGTCGGCCTCGGCGAGGTCGAAGGCCTCGACGGTGTTTTCGATCGCGTCGCGGGCCGAGCCGCGGCGGGCGACGACGAGGGGCGCGCCGGATCGGAAGACGTTCATGCCGCGAGGGATTATCCTCGCGGCCGATGAAACCGCGAGGGGGCTCACGCTCCGGGCCGCCGCGACGGCCCACAGGACGCCCGCCGGCCCGGCCCGGCGCGCGACCTCCGTTCCGGCCCGGCGACCGTCCTTCCTGGCACGCCGGCGAGGGCGCGCCGGGCCGTTTCGCGCCGAGGCCGCCCGGCGACAGGCCACAGGGGCCCCGCCCCGACGGCCCGTCCTCCCCGCGTCCGGACCGCCCGGCGTTCCGGGGCAGGGACGACCGCCCGCCGTTCCGACCGCGCGAGGAGCGCCCGAGCGAAGGGCGCGAAGGGGGACCGCCCCGCCGTTTCGTGGAGCGCTCCGGGCGTCCGCCTGCCCCGCGAGGCGATCGGCCGCCGTTCCCGCGCCCGGACCGTCCGCCGTTCCGTGGACGGGACGATCGGCCGGCGTCTCCGCGTGACGACCGCCCGGCGTTCCGCGGCCGCGACGACAGACCGTCGTTCCGGCGCAACGATCGGCCGCCGTTCCCGCGCCCGGACCGTTCGCCGTTCCGAGGAAGGGACGACCGGATGGCTCCCCGAGACGACCGTCCGCCGTTCCGCGGACGCGACGATCGGTCTGTGCGCCCGGAACGCCCTCCGTTCCGCGGGCGCGAGGATCGCCCGCCCTTCCCGCGGGACGACCGCCCTCCGCGCCGCTTCGGCGACGGGCCGCCGCGGCCTCGCCCCGACCGTCCGCCGTTCCGGCGCGAAGACGGGTCCGGGAGCGCCCGTCCCGACCGCCCGCCCTTCCGCGGCGGCGACCGCCCTTCGCGGCCCGAGCGCCCGCGGCGGGAGGCGGGATCGGGTGAGAGGCCGGCGGCTCCGCGGCCGCGCCCGGATCGGCGCCCGACGGCCCGTCCCGCGCCTCGTGCGGAGGTCGTCGCCGACGCGATGCCCGCCGGCGTCCGCCGCGAGGTGAGGCCGCGGCCGCCGCGCGAGCTCCCGGCGGGAGCCTACCCGCTCCCTCTCTCCACGCTCGACTGGCTCCTCTCGCGCGAGAACCCGGCCGCCCGCTACGTCGCCTTCCGCGATCTCCTGCACCGCCCGCCGAAGGACATCGAGAGGCGCAAGGCGCGCCAGAGCCTGCTGCGCGACTCGTTCCTGCGCGACGCGCTCCCGCACCTGCGCGGGATGCTCCCCGTCGGCGCCCCGGCCGATTTCGCAGCCCCCCTCGACGCCGGGACGTCGTTCGTCCTGCTCCTACTCGGGATCGGGTGCGATGCGGACGTGCCGGAGCTGCAGCACGCGGCCGACCTCCTCCTCGCCCGCTGGGAGCGCGTCTTCGTCGAGATCGAGAGGGGCGAGACGCCGGCGGTCGGCGGCGGCTTCGTCGCCGCCTGCCGGGCCCTCCTCGCCCTCGGCTACGCGGAGGACGACCGGCTGCTCGGAGCCGCCGAGCTTCTCGCGCGGCGCCGGATCGCCTCCGAGAGCGTCTCCGACGGTGTGGCCGGGGACCTCCTCGTCCTCTCGGGAATTCCCGAGGCGAAGCGATCGGCGCTCCTGCAGAACGCGATCGCGTTCTCCGTCGAGCGGGCCACGGCGGTGGAGCTCCCCGCGCTCTCCGCGGAGGCCCAGCGGACCGGGATCGGCGTCGGCGACGCGTCCGACCTGCTGGAGGTCCTCGGGGCCCTCGTCGCGGCCGGTACGCCGCGCACGCCGGGACTCGACGAGCCTCTGGCCCGCCTCGCCGCGCGCGCGGACCATCGTGGGCGCTTCAAGCTGGAGCGTCCGGTCGGCGTGCCTCTTCCGATTCCCCTCGAGCGCGAGGGGGAGCTCTCCCGGTGGGTGACGCTCCGCGCGCTCGTCGTGATGCAGCACTTCCTCGGCCTGACGATCACGGGGGCCACATGAGCGCGAACGCACCGGTCGGCGCCCGCCCCGCGGCGGGGAGGAGGCGCCTCCCGTCCCTCTCCCTCCTCGCCGCGCTCCTCGTCCTCCTTCCCGCCTGCGGGAAGATGCTGAGCCCGCCGCCGCAGCCCAGGACGGACGGCTACTCGGGCGTGCTGACGGTGCGGGCGGGTGGGGCGGAGCTCGCGAAGTTCCGCGTCGAGGTCCGCGGCGAGGCTCTCCGGCGGGCGACGTCGGACGAGAAGGACGCGTCGTACTTCGTCCGGGAGTCGGCGGCGGGGCCGGTCTGGGAGGTCGACCCGGCCGCGAAGAGCTACCGGGAGGCGACGGAGGAGGCGCTCTTCGCGCACCTGGACGACTTCCCGCTCGGCGCCGACTTCAACCACGCGGCCGAAGCCAACCGGCGCGGGATCACGAAGTACCACCGCGAGTCGGACGCCGTCTTCGCGGGCAACGCCTGCGCGATCTGGCGCTATGCCGACGACCCCGAGGTGCTCAATTCCCCGACGACGACCTACTGGATGGCCCCGGCCCTCGGCGGCGTCGTGATCCGGAAGGTCCGGACCGTCCCGAAGGACGACGGGACCGAGGAGGTCACCTACTTCGAGCTGACGCACCTTCGGGCCGGCGTCGACCCGGAGAGGTTCCGGGTCCCCGAGGGGTTCCGGAAGGACGGCGCGGGACCGGGCTGACAGGGGACCGGACGGCCGCGGGGTCCCGTCTGCTAAATTCGGAGCCCCCGGGTCGACACGGAAAAGAGGTCGCCCTCCAAGGAGTCGTTTCGATGAAGCCGTATGCCGCGATCCTCGCGTCCGCCCTCATCGCAGCCCTGCCGCTCGCGGCCCAGACGCCGGTCGACCCGAAGTCGCCGATCCCGGGGTACCCGGACGGTCGCGGGCCGACCGGTCCGGTTTCGGTGAAGCTCCTCTCGCCGACACCCGACGAGGTTTTCCCGATCCCGGCCGCCGTGCCGGGGAAGCCGGCGCCGAAGGGGGCCCGCGTCGAGGTGAAGGTCGCGGTCGAGAACTTCGAGATCTTCAAGGACGAGGCGACGGGCAAGGGCCAGCAGGTCCAGCTCGTCCTCGACGGTCGCGCGCTGCCGGGCTGGTACCAGATCGACAAGGCCTGGGTCTTCCCGGCCCTCCCGAAGGGGACCCACACGCTCCTCGCCTTCCTCCAGCGTCCGTGGCAGGAGTCGATTCGTGAGGCCGGCGCGTTCGCGGCGGTCACCTTCCACGTCGGAGAGAAGGACGGCAAGCCCGCCTTCGACCCGGCGCAGCCGACGATCACCGTCAACGGGCCGCGCGGCAAGTTCAAGAAGAGCGAGGCGGCGAAGATCCTGTTCGACTACTTCGTGACCGGCTGCAAGCTCGGGCCGCTGACCGATCCGGAGGCGTGCCAGGTCGTCTACCGCGTCGACCAGGAGCCGCAGAAGGTCCTGACGGCCTGGGACGTCGAGTGGCTGGAGAACGTCCCGGTCGGGAAGCACTCCTTCGTCGCGGCGCTCTACAACGGCGAGAAGCGGATCGAGGCCCCCTTCACGCTCGTCCAGGGCTTCTTCGAGGTCGTCGACGACCCGGCGGCTCCCGCGCCCGCGGCGGCTCCGGCCGCCGCCCCGGCGGCGCCGGCCACGCCGGCCGGCTGATCCCGGTCCCGGGCGCGGGGCTCTGCGCCCCGCGCCCGCTCCCGATGCCTCTCGTCTACCAGACCCCCGGGACGCGCCCTTGCGTCGTCGATCCCCCTCTCGTCCTGGCGCCGATGGCGGGGATCACCGACGGCACCTACCGGCTGCTCCTGCGCCGGATGGGAGGTGTCGGCCTCGTGACGATGGAGTTCATCTCGTCGGAGGGGCTGACGCGCGGAGCCCGCCGGACGGAGCGGCTGATGCGCTGGGAGCCGGAGGAGCGCCCCCTCTCGATCCAGATCTACGGCTCCGACGCGACGCGCATGGCCGAAGCCGCGCGCCGGGTCGAGGAGGAGGGCGTCGACGTCTGCGACATCAACATGGGCTGCCCGGCGAACAAGATCCTGAAGGGGTGCGCCGGAGCGGGCCTCATGCGGGACCTGACGCGGGCGCGCGGGATCATCGAGGCGTGCCGCAAGGCGCTCCCGACGACGCCGCTGACGGTGAAGTTCCGGGCCGGGATCACCGAGGAGACGACGAACTTCGTCGAGCTCGGGAAGATCTGCGAAGGGGAAGGGGTCGCGGCGGTCGCGCTCCACCCGCGGACGGCGAAGCAGTTCTACACGGGGCGGGCCGACTGGAGCCGGATCGCGCGGCTGAAGGAAGCGGTTCGCATCCCCGTCGTCGGCAACGGCGACGTGGAGACGCCGGAGGACGTCCTCCGGATGCTGCGGGAGACCGGCTGCGACGCCGTGATGATCGGCCGGGCCACGATGAAGAACCCCTGGATCTTCCGGCAGTCGGCGGACCTCCTCGCCGGCCGGCCGTACCGCGTCGCGACGCTCGAGGAGCGGCGGGACGTCATCCTCCAGCACTTCCGGCTCATACGCGAGGCCGAAGAGGACGTCCCGAAGCGGATGATGGGGAAGCTGAAGACGTTCACCGGCTGGTACACGCACGGCGTCCCGAAGGGGACGGAGCTGCGCCGCCGGATCCAGTCGCTCCCGACGCCCGAGGCGTTCCTCGAGGCGGTCGAGTCCTTCTTCGCCCTCCGGATCGACGAACGGGACGGGCGGGTGTCCGCCCCGGAGGGCGCAGGAGACCCACCCGTTCGTCCGGTTCTTGCGTAAGACTCGAAGGGAGGTCCTCGCCGTGCGACGTGTCGTTATCGCCCTTTCCGTCCTCCTCCTCCTCCTGGGGGCCGCCGCCGGCTCCGCCCAGCCGGCCCAGCAGACGTCGGGGAAGGTCCTCGGCGTCTCCGTCCCGCTCGAGGTCTCGGAGCAGTTCCTCGGGACGAGCGCCGGCCGGACAGTCGTCCGCTTCACGCTCTCCTTCTCTCGCACCGACCTGCGCGAGAAGGCGGGGCTGGCCCCGCGCGTCTACCCGTTCTTCGTCGTCGGGGAGGCGCGGAGCGCCTCGGGCGAGGTCGTCGACGCGTTCCGCGAGCCGGTCGACGTCGACCTCTCGGACGCCGAGCTGGGAAAGGCCCTCCGGGTCTCGTTCCTCCGCGCGCTCCCGACCGGCTCGATGACGCTCGGCCTGAGGCTCGAGGCGGAGAACGGCCGGTCGATGGGCCTGCGGTCGGTGACGTTCGACGTGCCGAAGATGACGTCGGAGTTCCGGGCGGACGACGCCGGCCCGCTCACCGCTTCGGCGATCCTCCTCGAGGAGAAGAACCGCGAGGAGGCGTCCTCGGGCGACCTGATCCGTTTCCTCCCGCCGCAGCGGGAGGTGCCGGTGGGTCTCCTCCGGATCGAGTGCGAGGTGAAGCCTCCGATCTCCCGGGTCGAGTTCCACCTCGGCGAGAAGCTGATCCTGGCCCGGAACCGGCCGCCGTTCACCGTCGAGATCGACCTCGGGACGATCCCCCGGAAGCAGACGCTCCGCGCGCTCGGCTTCGACAAGCTCGGCCGTTTCGTCGACGCCGACGCCTGGGCGCTGAACGAGAAGGAGGCGCGCCTCGCGGTCCGCGTCCTCGACTTGCCGAAGGCGAAGGGGAAGGCCGACTCGGACGTGAAGGTGGCGGTCCAGTCGATCGCCGGCGCGGTCGCGAAGCGGGTCGCCCTCTTTCTCGACGAGAAGAAGGTGGCCGAGTGGACCGCCCCGCCCTACCGGGCGAGCGTCGCGGCCGCGGAGGTCGCGAAGGCGACGCTCATGAGGGCCTCGGCGTGGGACGCGGAGGGGAAGGAGTACTCCGACTTCCGGATGCTGAAGGGGGACGAGCGGCTCCTCGCGAAGGTGGACGTGAACCTCGTGGAGCTGAACGTCTCGGTCTTCGACGAGGCGGGGCGGTTCGCGAAGGGGCTTTCGAAAGAGGACTTCACGGTCCTCGAGGACGGCGCCGTCCAGGAGCTCTCGGCCTTCGAGTTCGCCGAGTCGCTCCCGATGGCGCTCGGCCTCGTCCTCGACGGCTCGGGCTCGATGGACAAGTCGATGCCCCTCGTCAAGCAGGCGGCGACGGAATTCGTCTCGAACCTCGTTCGCGAGAAGGACCAGGGGTTCGTCATCGAGTTTCGCGAGCGGCCGACGCTCCTCGCGCCGATGACGTCGAACCGCGCCTCGCTCATCCGGGCGATCGGCGAGACGCGCGCCGGCGGCGCGACGGCGTTCCACGACTCGGTCATCCTGGGCCTCTACCAGTTCCGCTCGCTCGCCGGCAAGAAGGCGCTCGTCGTCCTGACGGACGGGAAGGACAACCACTCCTCGACGGACTGGCCGACGCTGAAGCGCTACGCCCGGACGGCGGGGGTGCCGATCTTCGTCGTCGGGCTCGACCTCGGCCTCTTCGACATGGGGCTGAAGTCGCGCCTGAAGGAGCTCGCGGAGGACACCGGCGGGGAGACCTTTTTCATCGGCGGGGCGAAGGAGCTTTCGGACGTCTACCGGAAGATCGAGACGGAGGTCCGCTCGCAGTACTTCCTGAGCTACCTGACCGAGTCGAAGAAGAAGGACGACGAATTCCGGACGGTCGAGGTGAGGCTGGCCCGGCCGGGCCTCCGCGCGAAGACGATCCGCGGCTACTTCCCGTAGCGCGCGCCGGTCGGGGGGGCCGGGCGCGAAGCGAGCGCCGCGACGTGCCCGGCGCCCGTCCCGCAGCAGCCGCCGACGAGGCGGGCTCCGAGGGCGAGCCACCGGTCCGCGACGGTCGCGTACTCCTCCGGCGAGATCGGCTCTGCGAACGCGCCGGCCGCCTCGTCGAGCGGGAGGCCCGTGTTCCCGTACGCGGCGAGCGGGACGCCCGGCGCGGCGGCGGCGAGGCGGACGAGGCTCGCGGCGAGCCGCCGGGCCGGGACGCAATTGACGCCGAGGGCGGCGGGGGGCGAAGGGAGCGCGAGGAGCGCACGGGCCGCCGCCCCGAGCGGCTCGCCCGTCAGGAGCGCGCCGTCCTCGCGCGTCGTCGCGCAGGCGACGACGGCGAGACTGGTCGCCGCGGCGGCACGCGCGGCCGCGAGCCACTCGCGCGCCGTGCCGAACGTCTCGAGGAGAAGCAGGTCGGCACCGGCTTCCGCGAGCGCCCGGGCGTGGAGCGCGTGGAGGCGGGCGAGCTCCGCGTCGGGCGGGACGAGGTCGGGCCGCCAGCAGTCGCCGACGGGAGCGATCGAGCCGGCGACGAGGACGCCGGGCCGTTCGGCAGCTGCCTCGCGGGCGAGGGAGACGGCGCGCCGCGTCGCCTCGCGGGCGGCGGCTCCGAGGAGGGCCGGCTGCGTGCGGAACGTTCCGGCGGTCAGGACGTCGGCCCCCGCCGCGACGTTCTCGCGGTGGACGGCGAGGACGAGTTCCGGCCTCGCGAGGACCGCCCGCGCGCTCCAGAGGGGCGGAGAAGCCGGGGCGCCACGCCGCGAGAGCTCGGTGCCGAGCGCGGCGTCGAGGAGGAGCGGCCCGTCGGCGAGCCGGGCGGCGAGCGCGGCCGGGATCACTCCTCGACGGCGGCGAAGACGCCGGAGATCGGCCCCTGGCCGAAGCGGGCCCCGTAGGCGAGGGCGGCGAGGCCGGCGCGGTTGCGCGCCCCGGTCTTCCGGAATGCGCTCGCCAGATGGGAGCGCACCGTCTCGACCGAGACCCCCAGCGCCTCTCCGACCTCCTTGTTCGCGAGGCCGTGCGCGACGAGCGCGACGACGGAGGCCTCGACTTTCGTCAGGTCGAACCGCGCGACGAGGTCGGCTTCGTCGACCGGCGGGGGAGAGTCGTTCGAGACGACGAAGACGACGGAGGGCTTCTCGGACGGACCTTCCGTCTTCTCCTCGGCGACGTCCGCCGAGACGAGGCGGAGCGTCTTCCCCTTCCGGCGGGGATCGTCCACGGTGGCTGCCGACTCCTCGGTCCCCTGGAGGGCGCGCCGCGCCGCGCGGAGGACGGCCGAGGTGATGGCGGCGCCGCCGAAGTGGTCCTTCGCCGCGCGGTTCATCGCGAGGAGGCTCCCCTCGGCGTCCAGGACGAGCGCCGCGACGGGGAGGCGGTCGAGGACGATCTGCATCGCGCGGGCGCGGCGCGAGAGGTCCTCGAGGAGCTTCTTCATGGCGTCGAGGTCCTCGACCAGGGGGAGGACGAGGCGGCCGAACGCGAGCTCGCTGTCGGTGAAGTCGCCCGAGAGCTCCTCGACGTCGAGCGTCTTCTTGCCGCTCCGCTGGAGCTTCTCGAGGAGACGTCGGAGGGCGTCGAAACGCATCGAATCGGGCCTCGAGCGGCACTATACAGGGGGGAGGGGGGTGTCGATAATCCGCGCCATGTCGCATCCGAAGCGAAACTGGGCCCTCGTCCTCGGCGCGTCCTCCGGGTTCGGCGAGGCGGTCTCGATCGCCCTCGCGAAGGCCGGACGGAACGTATTCGGCGTCCACCTCGACCGTCGCGCGACGCTCCCGAACGTGGAGCGGATCGCGGGCGAGATCGAGGCCGCGGGAGGGAAGGCCGTCTTCTTCAACGTGAACGCGGCCGACGCCGAGAAGCGCGCGGAGGTCGCCGCCGCGATGAAGGCGACCCTCGCGGAGAGCGGCGGGGCGATCGACGTCGTCCTCCACTCGCTCGCCTTCGGGACGCTCAAGCCGTTCCTCGGCGACGAGAAAGAGCGGATGACGAAGGCGCAGATGGAGATGACGCTCGACGTCATGGCCCACTCCCTCGTCTACTGGGTGCAGGACCTCGCTGCGGCGGAGCTCCTCGGCTCGGGCGCGCACGTTTTCGCGATGACCTCGGCCGGCGGGCACCGGATCTGGCCCTCGTACGGCGCGGTCTCCGCCGCGAAGGCCGCCCTGGAGAGCCACTGCCGCCAGCTCGCGGTGGAGCTCGTCGCGCGCGGCATCGCCGTGAACGCGATCCGCGCCGGCGTGACCGACACGCCGGCCCTCAGGAAGATCCCCGGGAACGTCGAGATGATCGAGCGGGTCCTGGCGGTCCACCCGGCCCGGCGCCTGACGACGCCGCAGGACGTCGCGAACGTGATCGTCGCGATGGCCCGCCCCGAGACGGCGTGGATGACGGGGAACGTCCTCGGCGTGGACGGCTCAGAGGACCTCCTCGGTTGATCGCCCTCCCCGTGGGGTCGTACGCGCTCGTCACCGGCGCCTCGGCCGGGATCGGCGAGGCGATCGCGCGCGCCCTCGCGCGGCGGAGAGTCCCTCAGCTCCTCGTCGCCCGCACCGCGGAGAAGCTCTCCGCCCTCGCGGCGGAGCTGCGCTCGGCCTCCGGCGTCGCGGTGGAGGCTGTCCCGCTCGACCTCGAGGCGGAGGGAGCGGCCGGGCGGCTCGTCGCCGCGACGGAGGGGGCCGGGAAGCCGGTCGGCCTCCTCGTGAACAACGCGGGCTTCGGCTGGTACGGGCCGCAGGCCGAGCAGGGGCTCGAGCGGACTCTCCGGATGCTCCGGCTGAACGTCGCCGCGCTCGTCGAGCTGACCGACCGGCTCCTCCCCCCGATGCGCGCGCGCGGACAGGGGCTCGTCCTGAACGTCGCCTCGACCGCCGCGTTCCTCCCCGTCCCCTACATGTCGGTCTACGCCGCGACGAAGGCGTTCGTCCTCTCCTACTCGCAGGCGCTCCACGAGGAGCTCACGGGGACGGGGATCGTCGTGACGGCGCTCTGCCCCGGGACGACGCGGACCGACTTCCACCGCGTCGCCGGCCTCGCGCCGGGGGAGCGTGTCCGCTTTCCGTCGCTCTCGGCCGAGACGGTCGCCGAGGCGGGGCTCCGCGGCCTCGAGCGCGGCCGGGCGGTCGTCGTCCCGAACCTCCTCGACTCCGCCTGGATCTTCACCGGTCGCCTCGTCCCGCGCGCGGTCCCGCCGAAGATCGCGGCCGCCCTCTTCTCGCGGCTGAAGCGCGCCCCGCGCGACTGAGCCCCGTCGTCGGGGCGTCAGACGTGGTGGCGCCGCGAGGCGATCGTCCCGCCGACGAGCCCCGCGAGGACGCCGCCGAGGACGAGGAGGCCGCACGTCGCCGGGGAGAGGAACCGGACGACGAAGACGCCGAGGAGGACGTTCTCCGTCGCGGAGATGAACATCAGGACGCCGCGGAAGGCGAGGCCGAGCAGGCCGAGCGCGAGGAGCCCCCCGAGCAGCCCCTGAAGGACGCCGCCGAGGAGGAACGGTCCGCGGATGAGGATCTCCGGGGCGCCGACGAGGCGGAGGATGTCGATCTCGTCGCGGTGGAGGAGGATCGTCAGCCGGACGACGTTCGCGATCGTGAAGGCGGCGCCGAGCGCGAGGCAGAAGCCGGTCGCCGCCCCCGTCACCGCGACGAGGCGGACGACTCCCCTCAGGCGTCTCACCCAGTCGACGTCGAACTGCACCTCCTCGACGGCGGGGAACGCCGCGAGGTTCGCGAGGAAGGGGCGGAGGGCGGCGGAGGACGCGGCTCCCGGGAGGAGGTCCAGCTCGACCGAGGAGGGAAAGGGGTTCGAGGAGAGCGTCCCCGTGGCTCCGACGAGGCTCGCGAACGAGCGGGCGAACCGGCGTCGCGCCTCCTCGGGCGAGACCCGGCGGACGGCGGCGACGAGCTTCGAGTCGAGCGCGCGGCGCTCGAGGTCGGCCTGCGCGGTCTCGTCGGCATCGGAGCGCAGGAAGACGGTGACGGCCGTCTCCTCGCGGAGCGCGTCGACGACGCCGCCGAGGTTCTCGGCGGCAAGGAGGAAGAGCCCGACGAGGAAGAGGGAGAAGCCGATCTGGAGGACGGAGACCGCCGTCATCCGGCGCGCCCGCCAGAGACCGGCGAGCGCCTCGTCGAGGAGCGAGGCGAGCGCGGCGCCGCGCCTCACCGCCGCTCCTCCGGGACGACCGGGTGCGCCGACGAGCCCTCGCGTCGCCACGCCGCCTGCGGAGGGAGCGCCGCCTCGACGAGCCCCTCGAGCACGCCGCCCCGGTCGAGCGTGAGACAGCGGCGGCCGGTCTCGCGGATCAGCGCGACGTCGTGCGTCGCGACGAGGACGGTCGTCCCGCGGACGTTGATCTGCGAGAAGAGCCGCATCATCTCCTGCGCGAGGCGGTGGTCGAGGTTCCCGGTCGGCTCGTCGGCGACGAGGAGCTCGGGCTCGTTCACGAGGGCGCGCGCCAGGGCGACCCGCTGCTGCTCGCCGCCGGAGAGCTCCTCGGGAAACGCGTTGACGCGGTGGTGGAGCTCGACGAGCCGGAGGACCTGGTACGCCCGGCGGCGCCTTTCGGCGAGCGAGACGCCGAGGAACTTCAGGACGAACGAGACGTTCTCGAAGACCGTCCGCGTCGGGAGGAGCTTGTAGTCCTGGAAGACGATCCCCATCGTCCGGCGGAGCTCCGGGATGCGGGACGGCGGCGCCGAGACGACGTTCCGCCCGTTGACGAGGATCTGCCCGGCGCCCGGCGTCTCGGCGCGGTAGAGGAGCTTGAGGACGGTCGTCTTCCCCGCCCCCGAGGGGCCGGTGAGGAAGACGAACTCCCCCTGGGCCACCTGGAACGAGAGGTTCTTCAGGACCCGCCGGCCGTGGTACTCCTTCGAGACGCCGTAGAACTCGATCACGCGCCGAGCCTTTCCCGAAGGAGGCGGTTCACGACGGCTGGGCTCGCCTTCCCGCCGGTCGCCTTCATCACCCGTCCGACGAACCAGGCGAACGACGCGCTCTTCCCCCCGCGGCAGGCGGCGGCCAGCGCCGGGTTCGCCGCGAGGGCTGCCTCCACGGCGGCGCGGATCGGCCCCTCGTCCGTCACCTGGAAGAGCCCTCTCTCGCGGATCAACCCGTCGACGTCGCTCGCGCCCGCGCAGAGGAGGTCGACGATCTCGACGGCGGTCCTCCGCGAGACGGTCCCGTCGTCGATCCGAGCCACGAGCCGGGCGATCTCGGCCGGCGCGACGGGAAGGCGCCCCTCCTGCCGCGCGGAGTCGCCCATCCGCGCGAGGAGGTCGCCGAGGAACCACGAGGCGACGCCCCGCGCGTTCGACGGGTGGAGCGCGACGGCCTCCTCGAACGCGTCGGCGAGAGGGCGCGTCGCGCAGAGCGTCGCGGCATCCGCCGGGGAGAGGCCGAGCTGGGCGACGAACCGCGCCTCGCGCGCCTCCGGCGGCTCGGGGAGGGCGGCGGCGAGCTCCTCGAGCCACGCGCCGTCGAGGTCGAGGGGGCCGAGGTCGGGGTCGGGGAAGTAGCGGTAGTCCTCGGTCTCCTCCTTCCCGCGCATCGGGCGCGTCGCGCCGGACGCGGGGTCGAAGAGGCGGGATTCGGCGGCGACGGCTTCGCCGGCGCGGAGGGCCTCCGCCTGGCGCGAGACCTCGTGCTCGAGCGCCTTCCGCACGTGGGCGATCGAGTTGAGGTTCTTGATCTCCACCCGGGTCCCGGGCTCCTCTGCGCCGGCCGGGCGGAGGGAGACGTTCGCGTCGCAGCGGAGGGAGCCCTCCTCCATGCTTCCGTCCGAGACGCCGATCCACCGAACGAGGCGCCTCACGCGGGAAAGGAAGTCGGAGGCCTCGGAGGGGGTGCGGAGATCGGGCTCGGTGACGATCTCGGCGAGCGGGGTCCCGGCCCGGTTCAGGTCGACGAGGGTGACGCCGGGAGGAACGTCCTCGCCCTGCGCGTCGTGGATCGACTTGCCCGCGTCCTCCTCGAGGTGGACCCTCCGGAGGCGAACGGCTCTCGCCGTGCCGTCCGTTCCGCGGACGTCGATCCGGCCGCCGGTTGCGAGCGGGCGGTCGTACTGGGTGATCTGGTATCCCTTCGGCAGGTCGGGGTAGAAGTAGCTCTTCCGGGCGAACGCGGAGCGCGCGTGGACGTCGCAGCCCGTGGCGATGGCGAGGCGCGCCCCGAGCCTCGCCATCTCGCGGTTCGGGACGGGGAGGGCTCCCGGGTAGCCGAGGCAGACCGGGCAGACGGCGCCGTTCGGCGCTGCCCCGAAGACGACCGGGCAGGCGCAGAACGCCTTGGTCCGCGTCTTCAGCTGAACGTGGACCTCCAGCCCGATGACCGCCTCGAGATCGACAGGGAGCATTCCGGACGGCGAGTCTAGCCGAGCGCGCCGTCGCCGCTCCCTGCGGCTAGAATCGACTCCCCGTTGCGCCGCGAGGCGCTCACCCCCATGACACGCGCCCGACCCTCCCGAACGCCCGAGACGGGCGGCCGCCCCGCCGGGCCGCCGATCGTCTCGCGCCTGACGCACGCGACGTTCCGCCTCTGGTTCCCGTTCTTTCGCTGGCTCGTCACGGCGCTCCCCCCCGAGTGGGTCGCGCGCCTGGCGGCGGCGACGGCGGAGCGGGCGATCTGGGGGCGCGAGAGCGTGCGCGAGGCGATCCTCGAGAACCACGCGGCGGTCCTCGGCCTGCCGCCGTGGCGGCGCGAGGTGGAGGAGTCGGCCCGCGGGATGCTGGGTCACCACTCGCGCTCCTGGATCGACCTGCTCCGTTTCTCGGCCCGGCCCCCGACCGACCTCGACGCGCTCGTCCCGGAGCGGGTCGGGACCGAGCACCTCGTGGCCGCGCGCGACGCGGGGCGGGGCGCGATCCTGCTGACCGCCCACGTCGGGAACTTCGAGATCGGCGGCTTCTTCCTACAGGCGCTCGGCCTGAGGGTCGCGGTCGTCTACCTTCCCGATCCGTCGCCCGTCGTGGAGCGGGACCGGACCGCGGCGCGCGACCGTCTCGGCATCCGCTCGATCCCGATCACCACGGAGCTCTCGGCCGTGAAGGTCCTGCGGAGCCTCGAGGAGGGGTACTTCGTCGCGATCCAGGGGGACCGCGACTATGGCGGGACGGGCCGAAAGCTGCCGTTCCTGGGGCGCGAGGTCTCGTTCCCCGTCGGGCCGTTCCGGATCGCCGCGGCCGCCGGGGTCCCTCTCCTGCCGGTCTTCGTCCTCCGGGGAGAGGAAGGCACGTACCGGACGGTCGTCGAGGCGCCGATTCGGGTCGATGCGGCGCGGCGCGGAGAGCGGGACGAAGCCGAGCGGCTGGCCATGACCGACTTCGTCGCGATCCTGGAACGGACGATCCGCGACAACCACGCCCAGTGGTACACCTTCGCCCGCTTCTGGGAGCCGCCGGCTTGAGGTCGGCGGGCGCCTGGAACGGGCCTTGCTAGACTCCGCCGCCGCCGTCGCCCGCCGCCGGATCGGCCGAAGCAGGGAATGAAGATCATCCTCGCAATCGACGCCGCGCAGCCGCTTGCGGCCTACCGCGACGCCCTCCTCGCGGCCGGAGCGCGCGACGAGGAGATCGTGGTCGTGCAACCGGGAGACGCGCTTCCCGGCTCCTTCGATGGTCTGCTCCTCTCGGGCGGGGCGGACGTGGACCCGTCGCGATACGGGGAGACGAAGGTGAACGACACGGTGACACCGAGGCCGGAGCGGGACACGCTCGACTTCGCGCTCGTGGAACGGGCGGCCAGCCTCCGAGCCCCCGTCTTCGGCATCTGCCGCGGCCTTCAGGTCCTCAACGTCGCCTCGGGAGGGACGCTCTGGCAGGACCTCCCGTCTCAGCGTGACCGGGGCGTCGCGCACGCGTTCTCGACCCGGGACGGGCACGACCCGGCGCACCTCGCGCACGTCGTCCGTGCCCGGAAGGACGTTCTCGCGGACCTGCCGCTCGCCGCCGAGATCTCGGCGCTCGACGGCGAGAGAGTCAATTCCCGCCACCACCAGGCGGTGAAGGACCTCGCGCCCGGCCTCGTCTCCCTCGCGGCCGCGCCCGACGACCTCCCGGAGGCGTTCGCGCGCGCAGAAGGTCCGTTCCTCGCCGCCGTGCAGTGGCACCCCGAGAACCTCGTCGACCGGCCGACGCAGAAGGCCCTCTTCGAGGCGTTCCTCGAAGAGGCCCGCCGCCGGGCGGCTCGATCGAACCCTCACGCCTCTGCCGGGGAGCGCGCCGACGGCGCCGCCTCCGGGCCGAGAGGCCACCAACACGCCTCCGGCGACGCGGGCGGACCCTCCGACGCCCGCGCGACCGCCGGGGTGCCGGAGCCAAGATGACGAAGCCCCGCCTCGCCTTCCTCGCCCTGCTCCTCCTCGTCGCCGTTCCGGCGGAGCTCGCGCTCGCGCAGGCGCCGAGCACGTCGTCCGGACCGCCGCCGCTGCCGAAGGACGTCCCCGCGTTCCAGGTGGGGCAGTACAACGCCTATACCTGGTACGGGCGCTTCGGCTACACGAACCTGTCGTTCATCGACACGGGGGACGGCGTCCTCGTCATCGACACGGGCTGGACGAAGCAGGACGGCGAGAACCTGAAGGCGCAGATCGCCGAGAAGACGAAAGGGAAGCCGATCCGCTGGATCGTGATGACGCAGACGGACGTCGACTCGAACGGAGGGATCACGGCCTTCCTCCCGACGGACGCGACGATCTTCGTCCACGCCCGCGCGCTCGACCCGCTCTCTGCGGGCGTCCTGCGGGCCGAGCCGGGGCAGAAGAAGCCGACTGTCGTCGGCGTGGCGGACCGGATCGTCCTGAACGCCGGAGGGCGTCGCTTCGAGCTCGTCGCCGCGCCGGGGCGAGCCCGCACGGAGTACGACCTCGTCGTCTACAACAACGACAGCGGCATCGTCTGGACGGGAGGCCTCATCACGCCGGGGCGATGCCCGAACCTGACGAATCCGGCCTCCGACCCGAATGCCTGGATCGAGATGATCGACCGGATCCAATCGCTCGGCGCCGTCGGGATCGTCCCGACGCGGGGCGACGCGACGAAGGCCGTCGCCGACGAGATCGAGAAGAGCCGCGCTTACATCGAGAGGGTCCTCCGCTTCGTCGCCGAGCAGAAGGTGAAGAACTCTCCCGAGGCACGCGTGGCC
>CAZWRQ010000031.1:0-26276 GCA_964636395.1 uncultured Holophagales bacterium | reverse complement strand
GCCGCTATTCATGCGGGGCACCCCCGCCGAGGTGAGTTGTCTTGGACAGCAGTGGTACGAGAACGGCCAACCCAAACCCGGCAAGCGTCGCCGAATCAGAGGGATGCGCTCAGCGACCTGCGGAACTCCCGATGCACCCCGATGGGTTCGAGGTAGTGTCGAAACCCTGTTCAGGCCATTCGCGTGGCGGGGCAAGATCGAAATCCTCGACGAAGCGTTCACGGACACCTCCGTCGTAATCCCTGTTCAGGCCATTCGCGTGGCGGGGCTCGCGCTGCGCGAGGGCCGGGACGGCCGACAGGAGGGTCGTAATCCCTGTTCAGGCCATTCGCGTGGCGGGGATCCCCAGAGGTGACAAAGAGGAGGAGGTCCTCCTGTCGTAATCCCTGTTCAGGCCATTCGCGTGGCGGGGATGGTGGACGAAAAAGAAGTCGTCAGTACCAGAGACGTCGTAATCCCTGTTCAGGCCATTCGCGTGGCGGGGAATAAAAACCCTGCCTAACAAATCCATAACCACATCCGTCGTAATCCCTGTTCAGGCCATTCGCGTGGCGGGGGTTCGCGTGGACGATGTTCGGCACAATCATGAACGGAAGTCGTAATCCCTGTTCAGGCCATTCGCGTGGCGGGGACCCCTTCCGAGAGGGCGCCGCAGTTGACGACGCTGAGGTCGTAATCCCTGTTCAGGCCATTCGCGTGGCGGGGGCCGGCTGGAGCCTCATCCCCGAGGAGACGGACACCCGCTCGTCGTAATCCCTGTTCAGGCCATTCGCGTGGCGGGGCTTGGGAAGCTTTCCTGGAACGGGTCGCAAACCAGAGTCGTAATCCCTGTTCAGGCCATTCGCGTGGCGGGGAGGACGGTAAGGTCCTCCGGGTCGCTTGGATCTACGATCGTCGTAATCCCTGTTCAGGCCATTCGCGTGGCGGGGGAGTGGAGAGTTCCGCTTCTACCAGCCCGATCCCAACAAGTCGTAATCCCTGTTCAGGCCATTCGCGTGGCGGGGGCCCCGGACCTTCGTGGGCAAGGGTAAGAACTCCAACGAGTCGTAATCCCTGTTCAGGCCATTCGCGTGGCGGGGGCGTCGAGCGTCGCTCTGAGATGATCGTCTGTCACTTGTCGTAATCCCTGTTCAGGCCATTCGCGTGGCGGGGTGGGAATGAAGAAAAGGCGTAGGCAGAACCGGCTTTGTCGTAATCCCTGTTCAGGCCATTCGCGTGGCGGGGTTCATCAGACATATCGAACCCATCGAATCCTTTGTGGTCGTAATCCCTGTTCAGGCCATTCGCGTGGCGGGGGGATATGAGCGACCTGAGAAACCTCATCCGCGAGAGTCGTAATCCCTGTTCAGGCCATTCGCGTGGCGGGGACTTCGTCGCCAAGATGGAGCTCATGAACGCCGAAACGTCGTAATCCCTGTTCAGGCCATTCGCGTGGCGGGGTCTCAAGTCCATCCTCGCCTTCCTGGGCGAGGTCACGTCGTAATCCCTGTTCAGGCCATTCGCGTGGCGGGGTCGGGATCACGCTCAGCATGAGTGTCGCTGACGCAGGTCGTAATCCCTGTTCAGGCCATTCGCGTGGCGGGGGTGCAGAGAATTCCGGAAAGCATCCTTCTCCACAAGGTCGTAATCCCTGTTCAGGCCATTCGCGTGGCGGGGTGGTGGCGGTGGCGGTTCTGGGCCACTGGGCCTACCAGGTCGTAATCCCTGTTCAGGCCATTCGCGTGGCGGGGTTCTTTGATTTCGTCGTCAGAGGGGTGTCCAGTCAGGTCGTAATCCCTGTTCAGGCCATTCGCGTGGCGGGGCTGGCCGGGGCTTCTCCCACCAAGAACTGGTAAATCGGTCGTAATCCCTGTTCAGGCCATTCGCGTGGCGGGGCTCGGCGCGGAGACCACCAAGAACATCGGGTACTTCCAGTCGTAATCCCTGTTCAGGCCATTCGCGTGGCGGGGCAGGGAGTACGTCGATTCCTTGTTCGAGGAGTGGGAGAGTCGTAATCCCTGTTCAGGCCATTCGCGTGGCGGGGCGTGATGACCACATTGGGAATCATTGCCGAAGACATGGTCGTAATCCCTGTTCAGGCCATTCGCGTGGCGGGGCACCCGCTACGCCGACAAGAAGCCCCGGGTCATCCCGTCGTAATCCCTGTTCAGGCCATTCGCGTGGCGGGGATCAGAACGGCATTCTTCAGTGGGTGAAGGAGTGTGGAAAGTCGTAATCCCTGTTCAGGCCATTCGCGTGGCGGGGAGGAAGCCGGCGGAAGTCGTTGAGGAGGAGGAACTTGAGTTGTCGTAATCCCTGTTCAGGCCATTCGCGTGGCGGGGTTGCCGGCCGGAGCTCTCGTCATGGTCAACAAGGCTACGGGTCGTAATCCCTGTTCAGGCCATTCGCGTGGCGGGGCCTGGTCGCTCAGGACATGAGAGACCTGAAGAACCTGTCGTAATCCCTGTTCAGGCCATTCGCGTGGCGGGGGAGTTGAGTTCCGTACGATGCTTGACGAGCATTGCACGGTCGTAATCCCTGTTCAGGCCATTCGCGTGGCGGGGAGGAAGCCGGCGGAAGTCGTTGAGGAGGAGGAACTTGAGTTGTCGTAATCCCTGTTCAGGCCATTCGCGTGGCGGGGTTGCCGGCCGGAGCTCTCGTCATGGTCAACAAGGCTACGGGTCGTAATCCCTGTTCAGGCCATTCGCGTGGCGGGGCCTGGTCGCTCAGGACATGAGAGACCTGAAGAACCTGTCGTAATCCCTGTTCAGGCCATTCGCGTGGCGGGGGAGTTGAGTTCCGTACGATGCTTGACGAGCATTGCACGGTCGTAATCCCTGTTCAGGCCATTCGCGTGGCGGGGACGTTCGCGAAGATGCAGGCGATCCCCACGGACACGCTGTCGTAATCCCTGTTCAGGCCATTCGCGTGGCGGGGAGGAGAGACCATGAACATCCTATCGAACGGCGCCAAGGTCGTAATCCCTGTTCAGGCCATTCGCGTGGCGGGGGGTAGAGCTCCTTCAGGCGCTTCATCCACTCGCGCGCCTGTCGTAATCCCTGTTCAGGCCATTCGCGTGGCGGGGAGCGCCGCCCGCAACCCATTCTAACTCCAAGTCCTGCAGCGTCCTGTTCCGGAGACGTCGGCGTTCGCCGCCTTCGGACCCGGAAAGGACACCCTTTCCCTTCGATCCCGTCGTCGCAGGCCTTTGGGCCGCAACGACCTACGTGTTTCCGGGGGTGACGGGTGTCCGCCATCGCGGGGAAGCTTGGCTCCTGCAACACCTTGTCGGGAGGTTGTGTTTCGCAAGGGGCGGGCCCCGGTCATCCACGGAGCCGAAGAGGATCCGTGTTTCCGTCGGGAGCGACGCGACACCTCGCCCGGGACGCCGCTCGGGCGTCGCCAGGTGGCGGATTCGGCTTTCAAGGATCGCGGACGGTCGAGGCCGTCCGCGCCGGGGGACGACGCCCCCTCGGCAATCTTCAGAGGATTATGCAAGGCTCCTTGTCGGTGCTCTCGACAAGGCTTCCGAACCCGAACGCCGCGCCGTCGCAAGTGGCGCAGAGGCGGTAGAAGCGGACGTTCCCGTTCCCGTCGGTCCCCAGCTCGGTCCGCAGCCGCTCGACGGCGCTCTCGAGCTCCGCGTCGTCGAACCGGCACTCGAATACCGAGCCCTGCACGCGCTGGCCCATCCCCTCCAGCGCGCGGGCGATCCGCTGCCGCACGTAGTCGTCCGAGACGTCGTAGGCGACGACCCACTTCAAGCGTGCACCCGGAACGGGCGGTAGAGGGCGCACCGCCGGTGGACGAGGTCGTTCACCTGGCGCGCCTGAGCGTGCAGGTGAGCGGCGTAGGTGCGGGGCGGAGCGTCCTCCCCGGCGGCGGAGTCGAGGAGCCGCTCGTCGAACCTCCTCACGAACGCCTTCCGCGGGGCGTCCCTCAGGAAGCAGGCGCCGCCGTCGGCCACGGTGGTGAAGTCGTCGGGCGAGACCTCGCGGCGATTCAGGACGGCGAGGACGAGGCCATCGACGAGGAAGCGGAACTCCTCCTGCAGGTCGCAGGCGAGGGCGTGGAGCGCCCCCGTCGACTCGTGGTAGAGGCCGACGCGGGGGTTGAGGCCAGCCGCCTGGAGGGCCGTCGAGACGTGGTTGTGGAGGAGCGTGTACCCGAACGAGAGGAGGGCGTTCACGGGGTCGGTCGGCGGGTGCTTCCGCCGTCCCGGGAAGATCCAGCCCTCCGGCAGGCTTTCCCCGAGGGCCTGGAATAACGCGGCGGCCCCCGCCCCCTCCACGCCCCGGAGGGCGTCCACCGTCGCCTTGTTCCCGCACGACTTCTCGAGCTCGCGCATCCGGGCGGCGGCTTCGCGTGGGAGGCCGCGGGCCGTTGCGAGGCGGGAGGCGTTGTGGAGCTTGGCGGCGACGACCTCGCGGGCGAACGCCGTTCGCGCGCCGGGGTCGGAGGCGAAGCGTGCCTGCGCGGCCCAGGTGGCCCATTCGGCCTCGTGGGGGCCGAAGACTGCCGTGAGCGTCCCGTCCCGACGGCAAAAGAAGGTCGGCACTCCCCGCGTCGCGAGGGCCTGGAGGAGGGGGACGGTCGTGCGGGTCCGGCCGACGAGGACGACGTGGGAGACGGCGCGGAGGGGGAGCTCCTTCGGCGGCCCGTCCTCGGGGACGGCGACGAGGGTGCCGCCGCGGACGTGGAGCGCCGTGAAGGGGTCGAGGAGGTAGACGGGCTTCTTCTCGGGCGCCTCCCCGGCCTCGTTCCCCGCGGAGAGCGGGACGACGGCAGGCAGCGGCTTCGCCTTTCCCCGGGCGCCTCCGGGCGCCAGCTCGCGCACCCTCTCGAACGGGACCTGCGCGAGCCACGAGGCCGCGGGGACGGCATCGTCGGCGAGGCCCGCGACGGCCTCCTTCTCGTTCTTCTCTTTCGGTTCGACGACGACCGACCGGCAGAAGACGTAGCCGAGGTACCCGAAGCCGGCCTCCATCGGGCGGATGTCGGTTTTCTCCTCCTTCAGCGAGAGGCCGAGGCGGGCGAGCGATTTCTCTGCCGCGTCGCGGGCGGCGCGCGCCCCTTCGAGGTCGCGGCAGAGGACGACGAAGTCGTCGGCGTAGCGGACGAGCCGGAAGTCCAGCCCGAGGAGCTCCTCGTCGAACTCGTCGAGGAAGAGGTTCGCGAGGAGGGGGGCGACGGGGCTCCCCTGCGGGAGGCCGCGGCTTCGGGCGATCGTCTTCCCGTCGTAGACGACGGGCGCGCGGACCCACTCGACGAGCGTCCGGACGACGGGGTCGAGCGGGAAGAGGGCACGGAGCTTGCCCTCGAGGATCGCCCAGTCGACGGAGTCGAAGAAGGAGTCGACGTCGGCGTCGAGGACCCACCTGTAGCCGTCGTCCCACGCCTTCTGGATGGCGCGGGCCGCGCCCTGACGCGAGAAGCCCTTCCGGTAGGCGAAGGAGCAGTCCTCGAGGAGGACGTCGACCGCAGGAGCGAGGAGCGCCCCGACGCTCCGCTGGGCCACCCGGTCGCGCACGGTCGGGACGGCGATGGCGCGGAGGCGGCCGCCCGGTTTCGGCAGGAGGCACCCGAGGAGCGACTGCGCGCGGTAGCGCCCCGCGGCGATCTCGGCGCCGAGGGTCGGGAGGAGCTCGGCGCGCGCGAAGTCGAACTCCTTCGGCGAGACGCCGTCGACCCCCGCGGCCTCCGACTTCCCCATCGTCTCTTCCAGGGCCGTCGCGAGGGCTTCCGGCGCAGCAGACCGCTCGCGGAGAGTGCGGGCCGGGCGGAACGAAACGGCGGCGGAATTCCCCTCCACCCCGTAGGCGCCGAAGCCGTAGCGGGTCTTCTCTCCCACGTGCAGGTACTGGCCGGCGAGGACGGGGGGAATCCACTCGCGGGGCAGGCGCGCGAGGCGGACGCCGCCGAGGAGGCCGCCGAAGGTCAGCCCCTTCGGCCGGTCCGCGGAGCGGCGCGGCGTTCCGGGCACCGGGACGTCGAGCCAGAACGGCCCGTCGAGGTCGGCGGCGACGCCCGCCGGAACGGCCTCGGGAAGCCCTTCGGCCCCGAGGAACCGGAGGCGCGCGGCGAGGCGGTCGAGGAAGTGCGTCGCGGGGAAGCAGCCGGCGTCGACGAGGGTCCGTCCCTTCTCGCGCAGCCCTTCGGGTCGCTCGAGGCGGAGCGGGGAAAGGAGCCGCAGCTCGACGTCGCCGGAGTCGCCGACCGCCCGCGCCTCCGCCTCGAAGTCCGGCGCGGGGAGCTTCTCGAAGCCCTCCACGGTGAAGTTCCCGCCGAGGGCGGGGAGCGGCGAGTCGGGTTCGGGGGCCTTCTGGCCGACGACACGGAGCCCCTCTAGGAGGGGAAAGAGGAGCGCGCGGGCGTCGCCGACGAGCGTCAGGCCGAGGTTGTAAGGGCTTCCCGGCTCGAATCTCGCCTGGCCCTGTTCACACGCGAACGGATAGACGCCGTCGGGGATTTCCGAGGCGCCGAGGGCCGCCTTGAGGAGCCCGTGCAGGACCCCGCCGTGGTGGAAGTGGAAGGCCCCCGTCCTCTCGAGGCGCAGCCTCACGAGGTAGCGCTCGAAAGGCGGGAGCTTCACCGCGCCCCCTCCTCGCCGACGACCCTCTCGACGAGGGCCGCGACACCGTCGGGCACGGGCGACGCGCCCCAGAAACCGCGCTCGGGGAGCGACCCGCCCCACCACCCTTCCGGGTGGGCCTCGGCGAGCGCGCGGACGACGCGCCCCTCGCCGGAGAAGTTGACCTCGCCGGGCGAGACGACGAGGAGGTTCCGGTAGCCGGGGCCGCCGAGCGCGGCGTCCAGCCGGTCGGCGACCGGGGCGACGCGCGCGCCCGGCGAGGTCACGACTGTCAGGCGGCCGCCGCAGCGCACTTCGGCGCGGCTCACCGCCTCCCCCGCTTCGGCCTCGTCGCGCTCCGTCACTCCCTGCGCCGCGCGGTCCTCGGCCCGGAGGGCGGCGATCTCGGCCCGGGTCGCCCCCGCTTCGACGAGCGCCGCGATGTGGCCGCGGTCGTTGGCGGCTACGAGGCGCTGGCGCCGCGTGAGGCTCTCCGGCGGCAGGCCGAGGAGCGCGTGGACCCGCTCGAGCGACGTCGGGGCCTCGGCGCCCGCCGCCGGGCCGTGGTGGTCGACGACGACCTTCCGCGCCGGGTCGATCCCGAGGTCGTCCTCCAGCTCGACGAGGACCGGGACGTCGCCCGCCGAAAGGCACGCCTCGATCGCGGCGACGTAGGCCGAGGCCTTCGCCCCCCAGCGCAGCCCCGCGTCGTGGAAGCGACCCGGGGCGTGTGCCTCGAGGAGACGGCGGATCTCGAGCATCTCGAGGTCGCGGCCGCCGAGGAAGAAGACGAGGCGCCCCGAACGAGACATCCTCACGAGCCCTTCGCCTGGAACTGGCACTGGCCCTTCGTCGCGGAAACGAGCATCACGATGGCCGGCAGCGTCTGTCCCGGCTCGATCCCCTCGGGTAACGGATCCGAGAGCTGGCCCGAGGCGTCCCTTCCGACGACCGTGACCGTCGGCCGCTTGCCCTTCTTGAGCCACTGTTCGCGCGGCAGGACGACGACCTGCACCGTATCGCCCTTGCTCATCGCCTTTGCGGGGGGTGCGGAAGCGGCTCCGGGTCGCGGCGTCGCTCCGGGCGCGATACGGGAGACACCGCCAGGTTGGGGCGGCCGGTGCGTCGAGCTCGGGATCTCGGCCGGAACCGGGTCGTCGCTTCCGAAGACGAACGCGGGCGTCGGAAGAACCAACTTGGCCTGATACTCCTCGAGGGTCGGGTAGCTCGTTCCGTCGAGCCCCTTACGCCCTTCCCAGGAGAGAAGGGCGAAGAGAGAGTCGAGCCGGGCGATCTTCCGGAGCCCCGCAGGCGTCGGTTCACTCCTTACGAACGGCTCTCCCGTCGATTCAGCGTGGGGCAGGACGAGCGACTCAAACGCCTTCGCGCAGGCCGTCTCCTTCCCAGTGCACTCCGAGTAGCCGCCGTCCCCCCAGCTGCCGTACCTGGCCTTCGGGTCGAGGAAGCGGACCGTGGTCTCGATCTTCACGCTGCCGAGCCCGAGGGGCTTCCCCATCCCAAGCCTGTGGGCGCAGCCTTCCGGCAGGCGCAGCGCGGCGAGAAGGGCCCCGAGCTCCTCGGGGCGGAGGTTGTCGAATCGGATCGTCCCTTCGAAGCGGACCCCCGCCTTGATGGGCGTCATGACGGTGCACTGCTTGTTGGCGCTGGCCGGCTTGGTGCCGCGCGCGATCTCACTCATCTGCCCCAGGGTTTGAGTGTAGCGGTCGGCGGAGCCGGTCTTTGGATCGACCCAAGTGACGGCCGAGAGCCCTCTGTCCCTGTCCCAGCGGTGCCAGTAGAGCTTGTGGCCCCGGATGGTCGTTTCCTCGAGGTCCTCGCGAACGTAGGTGCGCAACTGATCTACGGGAAGCCGTCCGTCCTGCACGAGGTAGTGGGCGAAGGCCGTCGGCTTCGGAGAGGAGAGTATCCGCGGCACGAGGAGAGCCTCGAACCAGTCCGTCCGGTTCCCGACGGCCTTCGCGTCGGCGAACCGGATCCGCGAGGCAAAGGCCTCGCCCTTTCCGCCCTTCTCGTCGACGCGGCCGAAGAGCGACGTCGCGAGATCCAGCGGCGACCGTCCCTTCTGGTCGTCCGGCACGAGGTCCCGCGGGCTCAGATCGTAGGGAAGGCGGAACATCCCCGCCCGCCCGAAGAAGAGGCCTTCTGGATTCGACGCAGTGTCCTCGAGCTGAGCGAAGAAGCCGAAGAAGACCGCGTCGCCTTCGGCGAAGACACCCGCCTTGGTCCGGCCGTCGACCGGTGGGAATGCACGCTCCTGCCAGCCCGTCACCTGGTCGTCGTCGCAGGCGCGCGTGAGGACCGGCTCCGGCACGTCGATCCTTGGCGGGCTCGCGATCGGGATGAAGACGAACTCCTTCGTCTTTGGCTTCTTCCAGCCACCCGCGGACCCCGTGAGCACGAGCCTGGCTTCGACGAAGCCCGTTGGTGTTTCCCCAGTCGCGACTCGGATCTCGACACAGATGCCGTTTTCGACAGTAGCCCAGATCGGTTTTCCTTGAAGTTCTCCTGCCGGAACGTAGGACGGTTTGGGGTCGTATTGGAATTCGGGTAATCCGGCCGTGATGGTCTTATGCATCACCCGAGCCACCGTGTGCTCCTGGATGTACCAGCCATGTCCGTCCTTGCGGAGAATTCCTCCGCGTGGCGGCATGGCCCCGGCCATCGCCTGCCGGTAGAGCTGTGAGACGCGGTCCGTCCAGAGGGCGCGATAGAAGGGCCTGTCGGACGAGACGTTCGAGATCCGGGAGAACGAGAGGATCTCGACGAGGCTCCGGAGCATTCCCCTGAGGGAGCTCGCCGGGATGGCCGGGGTGCGTCCATCCGGAGCGAGGAAGGGCCTTGGCCTGAGCCTCGCGTCAGCGAGGGGACCCGTGTCCGTGTCCCGTCTCTTGTCGCGAATGAACAGCGGCGTGAGCGTCTCGATCGAGACGTCGATCAGGCCGGAATGAAGCTGCGTGTGCCAGGCTTCGAACGACGGTACGGCCTCGTCCCGGGCGAGGACCCGCTCCGGGAGCGCCACGAAGTTGTAGGGCGCGTGCGACTGTCTGCCCGCGTCGGTCGGGCTCACATGTCTCTTCATCGGGCAGCCTCCTGTCTCCGCAGCGCTGCGAGGGACCGGACGCACGCATCGAGCGTCGCCCTCCATTCGTCGCGGTGGAAGTCGGGGACCGTTTCGGGACACCGATAGGCCGCTGGCACGGACGAGACGAACAGTTCCGGAAGGGCCTCCCGGGTCGGGAGGCTTACCCGGGCCACACTCGCCCGGCACCATCCATACCCTTTCGCGGCGCCAAACCCGAAGGAGAGCTCGCCTTCGACGAGGTCGCGGACGAGCAGCGCGACGAGGCCCAGGGTCCAGGCGCCGCCGCCGGCGGCGGCGACGCGGCGGAGATCCAGCGCGACCCGGCCTTCGAGCACCGGCGCCTGTGCGCCCTGGGCGTCGAACTTCAGGTGCCTTGCGGCCCCTCCGGTGAACGAATCGATCGCGAGGAAGTCCTGGACCGCCTCGGAGGCCCTGGCTCGCTGTCGAAACGGCGTGACCTGCAGGGGCGAGCGCCAGCCGGAGGCCCCGAACAGAATGCAGGCCGGGCAGAGACCTTCGATCTTCCCGTTCGGAGCGCGCCGCGCGACGCAACGGCCACCGGCCGGCGTCGGACACGCAGCCTCCGGTCCGGCCACTGTCCGCAGGATCCTCTCGGCCTGCGAACGAAGCGCCCCGCGGAACGATGCGGCCGGGAGGTACGCCTTCCCGTCGTCGTCGCGCAGCGGAACGCGATCGGGCCGCTTCGGCGGGGGGTCTTTCTTCTGGCCGCACCGCGTGGGGTCGTTCACGAGGAACGGCCCGTCAAAGGTCAGGCCGAGGTCGCACGCCAGAATCGACGGAGGGGGCTGCGGAAGCCCGGCCCCCGGATCGGCTGCAGGTAAAACGGCCGGCGTCCAGCCCGGCGGCCTCGAATGACCGGCTTGGAGAGCATCGAGCCACGCTCGGACCTCGCGCTCGCCCTGAACGAGAACGGCCCCCTGCTTCCAATCGAGCCGGCCCCAGCCGCTTCCGGCGCCCGCACCCAAGGTCAGAGGGTCCGTAGTGCAGGAGAAGCCATCGAGCGCCGCGACGACGGTCTTCACGATCGAGGCACCGGCCCCCCCATCGTCGACCTCGACGACGACGTCGAAGACGATACCCGGCGGGACGATCTCGAAGTGGAAGAGTTTGCCTTCGTCGGTGGCCCGCGTCCGGCGGTCGATCGCCACGCCGACGCCCACCCCGCTGAGCCTTGCCCGGTCCCAGTGAGGTGGCTCGTATGCCTTGCCGGGGAGGGCGGCGCCCCCGCGGCAGAAGGCGTCGAGAAACGTCGCCGCCCCGCGCCGGGAAACGACCTCCTCCTTCTCTGCCATCGTTTGTTCACCGCCGAGGTCGTCGTGATCCGACGTCGCCCCGCGTCGGGACGCGAAGCCGAACGCGAGGTCCACATCCGCTGTGCTGAAGCTCCGGGCCCTCGCCCATCTGCGGAGCGCTCCCTTCAGGGACGGACCGGGAATGTAAGGCCGACGTCGGTGGTCGACCGCCACGAGGCTGACCTCGACGGCCTCCCCCTGCTCCCCTCCCGGCGATCTCTGTTCGACACCTCGCTCGCGGGACGTCTCCCCGGATCCGACGTGCAGGGCGCTCCCTTTCTGTACCGTGAGGGTCCCTTCGATTCGCCAGCGCGTCATGCGGCACCTCCGACCGGTCCACCGGCCGCCTTCCACACGGCGGGGAAGCCGACGTCGAGGAACGACGCATCCCGGGTCGCGTCCCGCTCCTCGTGGGTGGAAAGGTTCACGGCGATCTCCCCCCAGCCGTTCTCCGGGACGAAGGGGCAGGTCTTCCAGGCCGGCTCGCCTCCCGCGAGCCCCGGCGGAACCGGAAGGCCTCCGGCTCTCCAGGCGTCGAGCTTCTTCCTCGCCGCCTTCGCGTCGCCGCTCGCCTCGAGGACGAAGACGCTCCCGGCGGCGGTGAGGAGCCACGGAGCGTAGGGAGTTCCCGGCCGGAACCTCTTCCAGAGGTACTTGCCACCGAGGAGGCGCTGGCGCGCGAAGAAGCGGACGAGGCGCAGGCTTCCGCCGGAGAGCTGCTTCCACGCCGCCTCGTAGAAGGCGCGCAGCTCCGCAGCGCCCGCGCTCTCGGGAAGCGCCGTCGGGTCGCCGAGGAGGGCGTCGGTCTGCAGCGTGACGATGAACGGTCCGCCCTCGGCCGGGGATCCGGAGTTGATCGCGTCGCCCGGATCGGTCGCCGGGATGACGACCTTCGCCCGCGCGTCGGTCTTGCCGACGCGCCGGAGACCGACGGTCTCGAGGAGGTCGCGCAGCTGCGCCGCCACGGCCGAGCGCTGATCCGCCGGGACGCCGTCGAGGACGACGCTTCCGCGCCAGGTCGTCCCTTCGGGCCGGAGCATCTCGAGGGCGAAGAGCTGGCCCTCGGCGACGGTGCCCGTCTTCGCGTCGATCGCCGTGTGGACTCGCAGCTCGCGTTTCGGGCGGGACCAGCCGAAGGCCTCGCCGACCCCGGAATCGTCCTTCCAGTCCGGGGCGAAAGCGGGCGCCTGGCCGCCGAGGACGAAGGGCCCTTCGGCCCGCCAGGCATCGGAAAGGCGCTCCGCCTGCGTCGCGTCCCTCCACTTGACGAGCGAGAGGGGCGGCCGGACGGGGCGGGGCGGGGCCGAGCCGACCGCGCGTGCCGGCGCGGAGAAGGCGTTCGTGAACCGGACGACCGAGAGGCTCACGGCGAGATCCTTCCAGCGGGGAAGCTTCTGCGCGACGTTCGCGCCGACGGGTGCGCCGGGCGGGAGACCCGCCAGGAGGTTCAGCGTCGTCGCGAGAGCGCCCTTCAGCGTGCCCCCCGGGATCTCGTCCGTCGACTCGAAGAGGTTGTCGACCGGCTGGACGGCCGGGAAGCAGACCGGCTCGTCGAAGGTGAGGCAGAGCGGGAGCGCTTTCGCTCCGCCGCCGGTCGGAACGCTCAGTTCGGCCGCGACGACCTTCCGCTCCTCGGCGACGTCGAAGCCGAGCGACCGGCCGAAGCCGACCGTCTTCTCCGAGCCGTACGCCGCGATCCAGCCGAGGCCGGCGCGAAGCTGGAAGAGCGCCTCGTCGGCGTCCTTTCCATCAGCGGCGAAGAGCTCGACCTTCCCGACGAAGACGGCCTCCTCTCCCGGGAGGAAGGGTGCCTCGGCGACCCTCAGGTGACCCGATCGGACAGAACCGAGCTCGTCGTCGATCTCGATCCGGGTGAGCCGGCCGCCCGAACGGTCATCGGCGAGGAAATCCCCGATCCGCAGGCGCCCCCTTTGCGGGACGCCTCCCTGCTGAATCACCCCGTCCCGCTCCACGCCTCCCCCGAGGAGGCTCGGGCCCGGGTCGGCGAAGGCTCCGGGCGCGGCCCGGGCGACCTCCGCCCAGGCGTGGCGGAGCGCGCCCTGGACGAGCGTTCCGGGCAGGAGGAGCTTGTCGCCCGAGCGGGCGGCCGGGGCGTCGATTCCGGGCAGCCACGGAGTCGACGAGCGCGTCAGGACTGGCCCCTGGAGCCTGAGCGTGACGGTCCACGTGACGTCGAGCATCTCTCTCATCCCTCCAGGTAGTCCCAGGACTCCGCGAGGTGGAGCCACGGGGCGAAGCACTTCCGGTCGCCGAGGGCGTCGAGGAGGTCGTCGAGCTCCGCCTCTTGCGCCTTGTCCAGCTCGCGCTTTCCGCGACCGGCGATCTCGAGGGCCTTCTTCTCGTCCTTTCCATAGAAGGCCGCGACGGCCTCGTACAGCTTCTTGCGCGGGTAGGCGTCGAGGACGGGTCCGGCGTTCGCGAGCGCGGCCGCGACCTTCTCGCCGTCGAGGAGGAGGGCTTCCGGAGGCAGCGGGCCCGCCCGGCGCGTGCGGTGCCCCTTGAAGTCCGGCCCGACGTGGTCGAAGGCTTCGAGGACCTCGTACGCGACGAGGTTTCGGTCTCTTCCGCCTGCCTTGGCCGCTTCGCAGAGGTTCTTCGCGAGGTGCCGGACCTGGTTCAGGGGCGCCTTGTCGTGGCAGAAGACGACTCCGGCCGCGTGCGTGAGCAGCGACTTGTCGGTCGCGAGAGGTACCTCCCAGGCCGCCGCGTGGGCGTAGAAGCTGAACACCGTCTTCCAGCCACGCCAGGCCGGGACGACGAGGAGAAGCTCGTCTCCGCCCCACATCAGGACCTCGATGCGGAGCTTCGGTGGAGTCGTAGCCGTTTGGAAGCCGCTGTCTGTCGCGGCGTCCGTCAGGAAGGCCTCGAGCCAGGCTTGTCGCACCTTCCGGATCTGCGTGTCCCATGTGGTCTGGGCGCCCGGCGTCCCGCAGAGCCCCGTCTGCTTCTTGCCGAACTCGTTTCCGTCGACGTAGATCACGGCGATCTTGTTATCCGACGGCTTGCCCTCGCGCCGTTCCGCGAGCCTCTTCAGGTCGTCGGTGAACGACAGGCCGTGATTCTTGAGGGCGGGATCCGCGCCCGGCGCGATGCGGGAGTAGACCTTCTGCCTTTGCGCCCGCCCGTACTCGATCCGGTCAAAGACCGACTCGCTCACCGGTTCCTTGTCCCAGGTGCGAGTGGCCGGACGGAGCTTGTCCAGCGTGCAGGGGCCGTTCGTCGTGCCGCCCTGCGCCGGGATCGCGAGCGAGGGCGAGACCATCTGCCGCCACCGCACCTGCGCGAGGAGCGCCTCCCGCTCGGGCGCCCAGCTGTTGGGCGCGCCCCCACACGAGACGTCGACCGCGAAGGCGAAGTGGCGGAACGGGTCCTTTCGCAGGAGCGCTTCCGCGCCTTCCCGCACCCTTGCCGCTGCCGCGTCGTCGACCGCATCGAAGGAGAAGAGGCCAGTCGAGGCGCCCAGGCTGAGCGTGGTCGCTCCGGTGGCAGCGGACGAGAGCCACTTCTCGACCTCCCTCGGTGCGTCCAGGCAGAGGAGCCCCGAGCCCCGGATGACGCTCACCTGCGACGTGTCGTCCATGACCGCGGCGAGGTTGATCGCCTCGGCCCTCAGGAAGTACCTAGTCATCGCATTTCTCCTCCCGGCGTCGTGCGATATCGTTGAGCCTCAGGCAGCGGGACGTCAGCCCCATCCAGCGCGCCACCCTTTCCGTGCGATCCCAGAGCACCACAGTGCCAAGCCACAACGCGATTCCAACCACGCCCGCGGCCCACCACCTGGTGTCCTCCGGCACGACCTGCGCCACGGTGAGGGCGAGCCCGAGCGGCACGGCCAGCGTCGCGACGACCTGAAGGCCCGTCGCGGTTTTCGCCTGCTCGGCGTTGACCCGCGACGAGAGGTACTCCTCGCTGGCCCGGATCTCCTGCTCCACCTCGCCGAACAGCTCATCGACGTCGAGCTGGCGCCGGGCGATCGCGTACATCTCGATGCCCTGCTGCTGGCTCGAGACGAGAGGGAACCGGTAGAGGTTCGTCAGGAGCGCAAACTCCCACCGCAGCTTCTGGAACTCCTCCTGGAACTTCGCCTCTTCGCTCCGGTGCGCCTTTCGCGCTGCGATCGAAATGTCGCAGAGCCGCTGACTGAACCGAAAGGTCGCCACTCGGAGATAGAGGAGGAGGAGCACCTGGTCGAAGTAGATGTCCCGGAAGTGCATCCAGAGCGGCGGATTCGTCTCGGGGGGCACGATGGCCGCTCCGGCGTGCTGGCAGTAACCGTACCAGCTGCCCCAGTGCGCCCACCTCGTGTAGGTCGCCGCGTTGATCCACTTCTTCTCGAAGGCGCTCATGCCCGCGTGGGACTGCCCCGGGGTCGTGGCCGGCCCGTCGACGTTGACGAGCCGGAGCCAGTGGCCGAACTCGTGGGGCTTCGCAACCCGGCCATTGAACCGTGCCGCAAGAACGCCGGCACCCGCCGTGCCGCCGCTCACGTCCTCCATCACCGCACACGTCCAGACGAACGCGCGGTTGTCCGTGTACACGACCCAGCCTCGCGACGCTCCCCTGCCCGTCGCCGCCCACTTCCTCGCGTTGTTGATAGCGTCGTCGTCTACGAGCCTGTACCGGAACTTCCCGAGCTCTAACGGCAGGCGCAGCAAGGCGTCCCACCGTTCGAGGTACGGGTCGTCCGGGGTCTGCCTCGGAGTGCACTCCTTGGCATTCTCGAGGTAGTCCCGCACGACATCCCCGTAGCCCGAGCCCGAGTCCGAGCTGTCCGACTCCCTCTTCTCGTGCCCCTCCCATGGGCACAGCCAGTACCGGAATCTCTCGTTGAAGAAGAGAAGATCGTCGAGAGACGTCTCCTCGTCCCGGACATCGATGTCGAGAACGAGGAATCCGGTGCGGAGGAGGTCCTCGTCCGAGCTCGCGGCCGCTCCCGCGCCCGCCGCATCGTCGTCCCACTCGAAGAGGACCATCTTCGGAGGCAACCTGTAGAAGGTCCGACTCTCGCGGCCACCGCAGGTTCGCTTCGGGCCGACATCCGCCCCGAACTCGAAATCCACTCCTTCGCCCCTGAGCTCGAGCCACTTCGCCCGCCCGTGGAGCACGGCGTCCGTCTCCGGGGTCAGGTAGAGGTGCCTCTCCCGGCTCTTGTCTTCCTGCCAGGTCCATTTCCGGTCGCCGCCCGCAGCGGACGATTCGTCCTTCACGGGCCGGTACGCGAACGGAACGACGAACCGAGTGAAGGATCGGGGCTTGTCGCCGTTACCGCCGGGTTTGACCAGGATGACGTGCCCCGCCGCAGCATCTCCGCTCATTCCCCCTCCATCGAGTCCGCGCCGTTCGTTCCATGCCCTCGCAGCGCGGGTAACTGGTCGCCCTGCCACCGCGCGGTCCCGGCCCTCTCTCGGAGACGACCCGGGCCCCGTCCTTAGGAGCGAGGCTCGCGAGCCCGCGAGAGTGTCACCGATGTCCCGGGCGGCCCCGATCCATTCTGCCGCCCGGATGGGGAGCCGTCCATCCGAAAGCCAGGATCTCCGATTCTTCCGCTTCGCGAACAGGAGCGCGCCGCGCGAGGGCAGCGGCTCGCGAGGAAGCCGTCAGGCGGTCCCGCGCAGCTTCTCCAGTGCCGCGGTGCGACGATCGCGCGACCTCTTCCACCGGAAGACGAGCCAGAGGACGAGGCAGACGGCGGCGCTCGCCAGGCCGGCCGCGACCTCGATCCCGGCCAGCCGACCCGAGAGAAGGCCCCTCCACACGGAGTAGAGCGTCGGAACGGCCTGAATCATGGCGAGGAGCAGGAGGAGGCGGTCGATGCTGCGGCTCTCGACCTCCGCCTGTCGCGCGGAGTGCGTGCTCACGAGCTGCTCGAGCGCACCCTTGTTGACCATGTACGTCGACATCAGGCGCGGCACGCCGAAGGCAGAGGAGACCTCGTCAGACAGCGCCTGGGCGGTCCGGTAGCGGAAGTTCCGGGTGTCCCAGAAGGTCATCGCGGCGGAGAACTCCGTCCCGAGCTCCTCGATCACCCGGAGGCCGTCCTCGACGCCGCTCGTGCGCTGCGCTTCGAGCGCCGCACGCATCCGGGCGGAACCGTACTGCGCAAGGTCGCGAGCGGCCGCCCGTCGCAGCGCCCGGCCGCGGATCTCCGTGGGCGAGTCGCATTCCGCGGCGAGCAGCGAGACGACCAGGTCGTCGCGCTCGGGCTCGCGGGCGAGGAAGAGTGCCGTGCGTGCGGTCCCGCACCGGGAGAGGCCGCGGCCCCGAAGCCAGGTCTCGAAGAAGTTCGCTCGGTGCCTGCCGGGCTCGATCTCTCCGGACCCGTCTACGCCGGCCACCTCCTCCTGGCCGAGGAGACGCCGCCGCAGCTCGTCCGAGAGCCTCGAGCCGAACTCCCCTTGGCCGTGCCGTCGAGCCTCTCGAGGAACGCGCGCCATCCGCCGACCGGCTCCGCGACCGCGGTCGTCTCGAGGCGCAACGCCGGTTCTCGCCAGCACGGAATCAGAGCGTAGACGTCGGCGAAACCGTATGGGTTCGCCTCGACGGTCCGCCCCAGCTGCCCTGCCAGCTCGAGCACCGTCTCCTCCGCGCGCCCGGACGCAGGTAAACCCACGCTGGCGTTTCGCGATCGTGGCCGGTTCGAACCGGGTGAAACTCCCGGACGTAGACGGGGATTTCTTCCCGCTGGTCCGCACGCCAGGGCTCCTCCTGGGTGAGGAGAGGGAGCTCGCCGTCGAAGGACGAATCCGGCGATTCGCCGAGCGCGAAGAAGCCGTCGGTGTCGACGACGCCTCCAGCCCGGGAAGCGTCGCGGGCTCCGACGGGATTCGTCGGCCGAACAGCCTCTCGTGTATCGACGAGTCGGCGAGAGTCCCGTAGACGAAATGGGCGACCTCGTTCACGCGAACCTCACTTCGTCCGGCACCCCGGCGCTTCCGCTTCGACGTCCCGCGGGAAGAGCTATCGTTCGGCGATCGGGGTTCGGACCACGGCCGAACGACCAGCGGCGAGGGCAGCGCGGGCCCCTGGGCGGACGCTACATCCGGGGTGCACCTTTCGACCCGGGTCGGACGACTGTGCGACGGCGCCGGCGCCACTCACCAGTTCGTCCACATCGCGAAGGAGAGCGCTCCACTCGGCGGCACCGTGGCGGACGCCTCGCGTGCTCCGTCGGCGAAGGCCATCTTCCTCACGCCGCGTTCGGTACGGACCAGGTTCGGCGCGAGGCAGGCGGCCACGGGGGCCTCCACGAGCTGACGTGCCCCTCCGGGAGGTGGTTCCACATACGAACAGTCGGGCCTCGGAGGCGTCCGGTGCGATCACCCGCAGCCGGGGGTTACCTCCACAACGGATCGATCGCCGGCGAGGGCGGCACGGGACGCCGCCCTCGCCCGGCGAACTCCGTCACCCACCTCAGAGTTCTGTCGGCCCGCTCCCGCCCGGCTTCATGGCCCCGGCCTGCTCCAGAAGGGCCTGCAGCTTCGCGGGATCGACCTTGCCGAGCAGCTCCATGAGCTGGGCCATCTGGGCCGACGGAACGGGGGCCTTGGGCTCCGACTCGGGCGGGACGATCTTCCCCGACTCGATCGCGGTCCGAATCATCGAATGGTGCCTGTCGATGATCCTTAGCATCGTCCGGAGGCAACGGTGGAACTGTCGCGAGGTGAGCTGTGCATCCTCGAGCGGTAGCTCGATCGTGGCGCGAATCTCGCCGTCGTCCGGGTCGAACTCGAACTGAACGAGCTTCGTCGTGTAGCAGATGAAGAGGCAGGCGCCGAGGACCGCGAAGCCGTTCGGGCCGTTCTTGTAGTGGTAGAGGCTCGGGGCCGAGAACTCGAGGTAGGCGCCGTCTTCCTCGAGCCGGATGAGAACGGGGATGGTCGCGTCACCGTCCTCCGTCTTGTAGGACTTCGCCCCGAAGCCGAGGCGGATCCGCTGCCGAGTCTCGTCTACGGAATAGCGAAACTCGCGCTCGTCCAGGAACTTCTTGATCTCGGACAGGTTTGTCGCCATGAGTGCCTCCTCCTGATCTGTGTACGACGCCCGCCGCAGGCATCGCCGTCGCGTAGCTTGCAGGTTCACTTCGCGGCATGACCGGCATGGCCTTCTAGAGAAAGATGCCGGCGTAGAAACCCATGTAGAGAGACTCGCGCGGATCTCGGCCCCAGCCGAGATCGTCGGCCACCGCGAGCGCCCTTCTCTCGTTCTCCGCTCTGGTCCCAGGGTCGGCGGCGAGGTCCCACAGCTGCCAGTGGACGTGCAGCATCCCCTGCGCGTACTCGTTCCCCTCGGCCTCGGCGAGCAGGTCCCGGAGCCGCACCGGGTCGCGGTCGACGCGCCCGGCGAGGAGCACTTCCGCGTCCAGACGGTTGAAGAAGTCCGCGCTGGTCCGGGCTTCGGCGATCACTTCCCTCAGGAGTCGCCCTGCGCCCGGCACGTCCTCGTCCAGTAGCGCGAGGACGGCGCCGTTGGCCTTCGCCATCGTCGAGAGGTAGTCCTCGCGGGTCACCTTGAAGACCTCGTTCACCCTCCGCAGCCCCCGCTCCGCCCGCGCGAGAAGCACCTCGCGCGCCGGCCCCCCGATCAGGGCGGCCTTCTGCACGCAGATCGCAGCATCGCACAGCAAGGCGTAGGCCTTGCCCTGCACGTCTGCCGCCTGCCGGCAGAAGGCTGCGGCTTCGTCGGCGGCGGCGAGCGCCGACTCCGTATCGGCGGTGCACATCAGGAGAATCGCCTTGTTGACGAGGATGCGGCCCTGTGCGCGCCTGTCGCCCAGACGTCTCATCTGGCGTTCCGCCTCCTCCAGGTGCCCCCGGGCAAGGGCGAAGCGGCCCTGGGCGTCGCCGATCAGCATGTACAGGAGGAAACGCGCCAGGGCGCGCCCCCTCGCGTTCTCGTCTCCGGCCGCCGAGGAGTCTGCGAGACACTCGGTCGCGAGCTGTTCGGCACGCCGATAGTCTCCACGATCGGAGAGAACTCGTGCCAGGAGGTACTTCGTCTCGAGCACGCGGGCCTGCCCGCGCGGGTCCGTCGCGGCGGCGCTCTCATACAACGCGACGGCCTGCTCCAGGACGGCAACGGCTTCGTCGTACCTGTCGGCCCGGTTGTAGAGCACGTCTCCCAGCCATACCAGGCAGGCGGCCCGGCCCTCGCGATCGTCCAATTCGAGGAGCGCGCTCTCGCGGGCCTCAGCCAGCCCCCGGAGGCGGTCCACCTCGCCCGTGTCGAAGGCCCACTCCATGGCCTCGAAAAGGGCTGCTGCCCTCGCCCGAGGGGCTTCGCAGGCGAGGACGCGGCGGACCGTGTTGGCGTGGGCCACGTCATTCTCGGCCTCGAGGAGCCCGAGAAGCCGCCCCACCGTCGCGGGCCCGACCTCGTCGTCGCCACGGAGGACGATACTGAGGATCTCCTCTCCCTGCGGCGCGTCGTTCTGAAGGACGCGCCGCAAGTGGAGACGCAGGGCAGTTCCGAGCTGGGGCAGCCGTCCCAACCTGTCGACGACTTCCCCGATCATCCCCTCGGCCGCGACGGCACGCACGCGCTCGGCGATGACCTTCGCAAGCTGGTGTTCCGCGAACCCCTCGAAGGTGAAGCCCAGGGCCTCCGTAGTCTCGAGCAATCCCGCACCCGTCTGGACGATGAGAAAGCCCTCGTCCAGGAGGATGTCGAGCAACCTCACACCCGCGTCGTATCGCCCGAGCTCCTCGAGGCGGTCGAGGAAGTCGTCGGTTCCGACGGTCATCGAAGCTGAGCCGTACATGAGGCGAGCGAACTCTACGAGCGCTCGCTCGAGCAGGCGGGGTAGACCGGAATCGACGACGGCGTATCGACGTGCGCGCTCCTTCACGAAGGCGTCGAGGAGCTCCTCCCCGGAGAGCGAGGACGGGATGGAACGACCCCGGAACGCCTGAGCTGCGAAACGGAGCATCAGCGGTCGGGCGAGCAGGGCACGGCACGCCAGCGACAGGCCGTCCCGGACCCCGTGGAAGTCGAAGACGGCCCTGTAGCGCTCGAACAGCTCGTCACACTGGTCGTCCGTGAAGGGCTGCAGGCGAACCGCGACCGATCCGGACGGCGAGCCCGCCCGGGCCGTGGAGGACCCGAAGAAGTGGCGACGAGCGTGCTCGAGGTCGTGCAGCCGCTGCTGGAGAGCGAGATCGCGCACGGTGGCCACGACCTTCGCGCAGGCTCCGAGCCCGGCGTTTCCGAGGGCAGAGACGAGACTCACGACCGTGCCGAACACGGCCCCGTAGTCGTCCCGTTCGTTCGGGGCGTCGACGAGGAGGACGAGGCGTGAGCCGACGCGATCCCGGACGAAGGTCGCGACGCTCTCGAGAGAACGGCCCGGCTCTTCGCCGAGCAGCTTTTCGGCCTCCATGCGGACATCGGGTCCCGGCAGGTTCTTGGGATGCCAGAAGACGACGACCTGCCCTGCGTCCATCAGCTGCCGGGCGGTGTGGCACAGCAGCGAAGACTTGCCCCCTCCTGCCGGCGCGGAGACGAGGAGGCCCGGTCGATCGTCCTCGAGGAAGGCCTCGAGGAGCTCCGGCCAGAGCGGCGGCGCGACGAAGACCTCAGGCAGGTACTTTCCCGCGTCCACGAGGTCTTCGACGCTCCTCCGGCTCACGACGAGCGATCGCTCCACGACGCGAGTCACCGGGTCCGGGTAATCGAGACTCCCGCTGCGCTCCGCGAGGCGGAGGATGACCTCGGAAACGTCGCGGACGCAGCTCCCGTCCCTCGCAACCCAGTCGTGATACGCGCCGCGGAACAGGACGCGGTTGTGGCGCGCCTCCTGGCACACGAAGACCTCCGCGCTGCGACCCGGGAAGGACGTCGCGCAGCCATCGCAGCCGGCGAAACGCAGGAACGGCTCGAGGCTGAGGCTGCTCGAGCGGTCGGGTGCGAGGAGCACCATCCGTCCCGAGGCGGCGGCTGCGCTCTCCAGGCCGGCCAGGCCATGCAGGCGGATGCCGTGCGGCGAGACGAGATCGGGTGCACCGGCCTCCTCGTAGAAGAAGTGGTACCGCGCCATCCACTCGTGCTCGAGCAGGAGCCCGAGCAGAGCCTCCGTCATGCCGATCTCGAGCACTCGCGCCTGCTCTTCCAGCGGGGGGGTCAGGTGAATTCTGTTGCGCGCGGCGACGAGCTCCTCGATCCGTCTCAGGCCTACCTGAGGGCGCCTGCGGGAGTCGACGAGGAGCGTCACGAGCTCGGGAACCATGGCCGCCCCCCCTGCCTCGGCCAGCGCCCCGGCGAGCGCCCGGAGAAGCTCGAACCATTTGCCTTCGGTGGCCTTGCCGGCCACGAGCTCTGAGAGCTTCTCCGCGACGAGCCTGTCCCGCCGTGGTCGCCGAGAGTAGTCCTGCAGGAGAACGTGAACCCAGAGGTAGAGCGTGACCGGCAGGACGCCCCCGTACCCCAGACCGAACGGATTCGCCGTCTCCGAGAAGAGCCGCTGGACGGAGTGAGCGATCGGGCTCGGGTAGGTCGAGACGATGAGTCGTCTCGCGGCCTCACGCGCCTCCGCGGTCCAGGGGCGCCCGAACACGGGTCCCGGTTCGGTCACCCGAGCCTTCCGTCGCGACCTGGAACGCCGTCGCGCCGCAGGACGAAGGCCGCGCTGCACCCGAGCCGACAGGCCGGCCACCCGCGCCCGAAGAGGCCGTCGACGCGCTCGAGAAGCCGTACGCCCCTCGCGAGGAGACGTGACGGCGCCGGCCGATGGAGAACGGTGCTCGGGAGCAGGTTCGTCGCCCAGTGGATACCGAGCGCCCGCTCCACGCGCAGCCCCGCTTGCCGGAAGTTCGCGCGGAGGTCCGCGTCGGCGAAGAGCCAGATGGGCAGCGTCACGTCTTCGCCGTTCTGCAGCTCGAAGGGATAGTCGACCCGGACCGACCGGCCCGGCGAGGAAAGGTTGCGCCGCGCCTCGCTCCAGGACTGCTCGTAGCCGAGACGTCCGCCAGACAGAATGTCGACGACGGGCCAGAGGAGGTCGAGATTCGCCTTCTGCTCGACCTCCAGGAAGAGGAGACCTCCGGGCACGAGCGCCTTCGCCATCCGAAGGATCGTCAATGGGTAGGAGTCGATGAAGCTCAGGACCGACCCGCAGCAGACGACGACGTCGAAGGCCGCCTCGCCGTAGTCGAACGTCGTCGCATCGGCCCGCTCGAACCGGGGGCGCGCCACGGACCGCTCCTGCCGTGCCGCCTCGAGGAGCTGGCCGAGTCTCGCGTGGTGGGCGTCGAGGCCCGGCCAGCAGCTCGACGAGAAGAGCGGAGGCGCGATCAGCGGCGGGCGGGCGTGGAGATCGCACTTCTCTTCCGCGAGGGCGAGCAGCCCCTCGGAGAGGTCGATTCCCAGCACGTCGTAGCCTGCCCGCGCGAGAAGGAAGGACTGGAATCCGGTACCGCATCCGACGTCCAGCGCGCGGGGCCTGTCGTTCGGGGTCCGGGGCAGGTGGCGGGCGATCAGCTCGTGAACCTGCGCGAAGAGCCACGGATACCAGAGATCGTCGAGGTGATCGTACTCCTGCGCCATCGACGAGTGGGCGTCGGCGACGGCCTTCGCGGAGATCCCAGCTGCAGACGAGCTCTCGGAAATCGAGCGACCATCAGGAGTCGGCTCGCTCTCACCTCCATCGCCTGCGATCCCCAGCTCCTTCTTCAACTCGCCTCGCCTCCTCGCCAGAAGCCGTTCATGGCCGCGCCTTTCGCCCGTCGCCCCGCTTCCGCGGGCTCCGTCGTCGTCCCCGGCCCCGGAGCCCTGTCAGCTGGCTGGGTGGAAGACCGGGCGAGCCTCTTCTGCGACAGCGCGAAGCAAGCTGCAGGGCACGGCGAAACTCACCGCATTCTAGAGGGCACTGACGAATGCAGTCCCGGATTCAGTCCCCCGGGACTTCCGGATCGCATGCGCACTTCTGTTTCGCTGCAGAAGGTGGCGAAACGTCGGCCCTACGCCGGAGGGCGCCTGTATTCTTTCGCTGCCTGGGGCCAGAGGTTCTTCTTCGTCAGCAGGTTTCGCAACGCGCCGTGCGGAGGCAGAGATGCCCGGAATCAAGTTCGTTCCGTCGAAGACTTCGAATCGGATCACGGCGATCACCGGCATCGAGGTCTCCTCCGTCCTCTGTCCCTCGCTGTTTCGGGACCTTGCAGGACTGCCGAGGGAGGCGCCCACGGGCGTGATCTCGGCCGCCTGCCACGACCGCTGGACGAACTTCGCGAACGTCCTCGGCGCGGCGCCGGAGCCCGTCGAGGTCCTGCTCGTCGTCTCGGGGGGCGGCCGGGCCGAGCCGGAGAGCACCGATGCTCCTGGAACGGCGATCTTCGCGATCGGCCGCGGCGACGACCGAGCTGCGGCCGGGCGGGCCTCCCAGGAAGCCTTTCACACGCTCCGGCCGCTCGTCTCGACCACGCTCGACTACGTCGATTTCGATGAGGTTGAGAACCTTCCACGGATCGCCGCTCTCCTGCGGTGCACCGACGCGCCTCACGTCCTCGAGGTCCGACGGCGCGTCGAACGGTTCTCGGTCGTACGGGACCGCCGCGTGCTCGGGTTCGGAAGGAAGGAAATCGCGTTTCGACCCGAGGTCCCCTTCCCCGACCCCTTCGACGAGCCGTTGGGGGAGGAGCTGAACCTGCTTCACCTGTTCCCCTGGGTCCCGAGCGACGACCCCTGGCACCGCCTTCTTCAAGTTCTCGACGCGGAAGAAGAGGCGACGTCCGTGGTCGTCCACGCCCGAGGCCTCGCCCATGCCCCGGAAGCCGCACGTGTCGCGAGCCGGTCCGCGCTCGCCACCGCCGCCGCCATCCTGCGCGAGGACTCCGGCAGGGAAGACGGAGGCGACGGAGTCCTCCGCGCCGAGGTCGAGGTTCTCGAGCGCGAGATCCTCATGCGGCTCGTCGCGCTCGGCGGGCGGCTTGTGGCCGCGCGGGTCTTCATCTCTGGTCGGAAGCCGCCCTCCTCGGCCCTCGTGGCGACGCTCCTCGACAGCATCGACGACGCGTCCACCTCGCGGCACCCACTCGAGGAGCCCATTCCGATGCTCGGCGGGGCACGGGTCGACGTCGCGCAGGCGACGGACATCCTGGCCCCGTTGGACGATCCGTCAGTTCAGATACTCTTCTCGCCGCGTGAGGCGAGCGCCGTGCTGCGAACGGCCATGCCGAGCACCCTCGACCTGCCCGGGCTGACGGTCTCCCGGGCCCGCACGTCCCGGTTCCAGGGCATCCCCGGCGGCGACGCGCCCCTCGGAGCGAACGTCCACCGTGGCGAGCGCAGGGACGTCTCGATGAGCGAGAGCGCGCGGTTCCGCCACGCCTACGTCGTGGGGCAGACCGGGACCGGGAAGTCGACGCTCCTGCAGCACATGATCCTGCACGACGTCCGGGCGGGTCGTGGGGTCTGCGTCATCGACCCACACGGCCCGCTCCTCGACGCGATCCTCCGGCAGGTCCCCCCGGCGCGCGCCCGGGACGTGGTCCTCGTCGACGTCACCGACGTCGAGAGGCCGATCGGCTTCAACATCCTGAAGATCGACGAGGCCGACCCTCGCGAGTACCGGCGGGCGCGGGACCTGCTGATCGACGACCTCTACGGCCACATCGACCGGACCTACGACCTGCTCAAGGCGGGCGGTCCGATCTTCGAGACCCACTTCCGCGCGATGCTGGGCCTTCTCCTGGGGGGCGAACGGCCGCCCGCGGGGTCCGCGCCGAGCCTCATGCTGTTCCGGTCGCTCTACACGCGCCGTCCCGTGCGGGAACGGCTTCGGGCGCGCGCGGAGGCTGCCGACCCGGTCCTCGCGGAGTTCCTGCAGGAAGCCCTCGCCGCGAAGGGCGAGGCGGAGCTCGCGAACGTGGCACCCTACATCACGAGCAAGTTCACCCGGTTCGTCTCGGACGCGGCGCTCCGGAACATGACGTGCCAGGACTCGATGCTCGACTTCCCGGCGATTGTCGAGGGCCGGAAGATACTCCTCGTTTACGTGGGCAAGGGACGCTTCGGCGAGCACGCGGCAGGGCTCCTCGCCAGCCGGGTCGTCGCAGGAGTCCGCGACGCCGTCCTGCGCCGCCGGAACGACCACGACGCGGCGCCCTTCTACCTCTATGCCGACGAGTTCCAGCTCGTTGCGGACGAGCGATTCGCGGAACTCCTGGCGGAGGCGCGTAAGTTCGGCCTCGCGCTGACCCTCGCCCACCAGTTCGTGGAGCAGCTTCCGGACGCGGTCCTCCGCGCGATCCTCGGCAACATCGGGACCATCGTCTCCCTGCGCGTCGGCCCCCGGGACGCC
>CAZWRQ010000030.1:23034-27362 GCA_964636395.1 uncultured Holophagales bacterium | reverse complement strand
GAGCGCCGCCGCCACGAACGACGTGACGACGAGGACGTAGGCGGCGCGCGCGCCGGCGCGCGCCCAGGGGAGGCCGGCGTTCACCGCGCCGAGGAGGACGCTCCGCCGGACGAGCGCTCCGGCGCCGAGCCCGACGATCGCGAGGAGCATCGCCCCGAGGAGACGCGGCAGGAAGCCGACCGCCTCCGAGAGGACGTTCCGGAGCGCCCCCGGCTCGAGCGCGTTCACGCCGACGGCGAGCGCGACGACGACGGCGGTCCAGAACGAGACGGTCCCGGCGACCCTCTCCGGGTCGGCCTTCAGCCCCGCGGCGCGGAGGATCTGACGCGAGGAGGAGGGCTCGTCCGGACGCGCCTTTCGCCGGAGGCGGATCGCCCACCGCAGGAGGGCGCGCAGGAGGAAGCCGGTCAGGACGCCGACGAGCGCGGCCGCCAGGAGGACGAGCGCCGCCGGCACGACCGAGAGGAACGCGTCGAGGAGACGCTCGAAGGCGAGGGCGATCTGCTGTCCGAGGTTCTTTCCCATCGTCGTCTCCGTCAGGGGACCTTGCCCCAGAGGGCCTCGAGCCCGTCCTTGCCACGCTCGTAGGCGAGGGCGAGCTCCTCGAGGCGGGCTTCGGCCTCCTCGGCCGTCCCCGCCTCCGTCTCGGCGACGAACGTCGCCACCTTCCCGAGGTAGAGCGGCACGAGCGACTTGATCAGCGTCGCGGGGGGGAGCGCGCGCCTCCGGAACCCCGCGGCCGCCTCCGCGATGATCCGCACCCATGCTTCGTCGCCGAGGGAGACGGCCGGCGCGTGCGCCGCATCGCGGATCGCGGCGAGCGAAGCGGGCGAAAGGAACGCCTCCCAGATCGGCGGGAGGTCGTGCGCCGCCTGCCGGTACTGCGCGAGGAGCCGGTCGAGCTTGACCGGCACCGGCTCGAGGCCGACCGTGTAGGGGAAGCCGAAGATCGGCACCTTCTCCGATCCCGCGACCCGCTTCCAGGCCGGCTCGTGCCGCTCCATCAGCGAGAAGAGCGTCGAGACGACCTGGACCATCATCGGCGAGAGGTCCGATCCGGGGTCCTTCGGGTCGTGGATCTTCGCGCCGAGGAACGACTGCGCGACCTTCCGCCCCTCGGCGAGCGCCGTCGTCGTCATGAAGATGTCGATGCCGTACTGCGCGACCGGCCCGTCCCAGTCGCCGAACTCGAGGAAGCGCGAGGCGAGGTCGCCGGTGAAGCCGAAGTCCCCGCCGATCGGCTGGCGGATCCGCTTGCCGTAGAGCGCGCGGGTGAGCGGGTAGACGATCGTGTTCGTGATCGTCCCGTCGTAGCGGTGGCGCGCGTAGAGCGGGGCGACGAAGTCGAAGCCGTGCGAGACGACCGGCTCGAGCAGGAGCTCCACCCACTCCGGGGTGATCGAGCGGAGGTCGCTGTCGAGGACGCAGCACGCCTCCGCCTCGAGCTCCGCCGCGATCCGGAAGATCGTCCGGAACGCGCTCCCCTTCCCCGGGATGCCGTGGTACGGAGTGACGATCCGCGTCGTCGCGCCGGTCGGGACCGCGTCGACGAGGATCTCGGCGAGGCTTCCGACGTCGCTCCGCTCGACGAGCTCGCGGGTCCGGTCGGTCGAGCCGCCGTCGGAGTTGACGAGGACCGCCTTCGCGTCGGGGAAGTGCCGCGCGAGCCCCGCGACGACGGCCCTCACGACGTGGCCGATCGTCCGCTCGTTGTTGAACGACGGGATGCCGACGAGGAGGTCGACGCGGCCGATCTTCCGGATCGCGTCGGCGACCTCGCGCGAGAGGGGCGGAAGGGCGTGCGCCGTCATGCGTTCTCCGCGAGGAGCCGGTCGAGGGCGGCGGCCCAGCCGCGGCCCGTCGGGGACGGTGCGACGCGCGCGCCCGGCACGGCCGCGGCGAGCGCGGGGTCGACGCCGCCCGCCGCGCGCGGCAGGAGGACGGCGGCGTCGCACCGCGCGAGGAAGCCGGCGTCGTTCGGCGCGTCGCCGAAGCCGGCGAAGGGGCGCGCCGCGGCGCCGGTCGCGACGAGGAGGTCGAGAGCGTCCTCCTTGCCGTGCTCGCCCGAGAGGTGCCAGAACTGCCCGCCCCGAGTGAGGCGGACGCCGGAGAGACCCCGCGCCGCCGCCTCGAGCGCCGGCCCCGCCCCCTCCGGCGCGAGGAACGGGAGGCCGAACCCGCGCGCGCGCATCGCGGGGACCTTCTCCTCGGCGAGACCCGTGATCCGCCGGATCTCCGCGACGGGAAGCGCCGACGCGGGCATGAGCACGACCTTCGCGATCCGGGCCAGCTCGTCGAGGCGGTCGGCGAGCCGGGCCGCAGGGACCGCCTTCTCAGAGACGACGGCTCCGGACGGCGTGACGATCCCCGCTCCGTTCTCGAAGCTCCCGACGCCGCCCGAGTCGAGCTCGGCGAGGAGCGAGCGCAGCTCGGCCTCGGTCTTGCTCGTGAGCGGGACGACCGGAACCCCGAGCCCGCGCAGGCGTGCGATCGCCGCGCGCGCCTCCGCTTCGAGGACTCCCCCGTGCTCCAGGAGCGTCCCGTCGAGGTCGGTGAGCACGCTTCCGATCCGCACGTCATCTCCTCCGAACGGGCTTCGCCGCGAAGGGCCCCGGCGTCCGGGGGATCCGGACCCTCGCACGCGTCGCTCTTTCCGCCTTTTCGTCGGACCCGGGGCCGCCGAAACGGCAGGCCGGCCGGGCCGGAGAGTGAAAACAACTCGCGGAGCGAACTTAGCACACGGCGGGGCGTCGGACCGTCAGAACCTCACGGCGAGTCCCGCGCTCCCGCGCAGCTCCTTCGAGAGGTCGCCGCTCGTCCGCTCGGCGGAGAGAAGGAGGGAGAGGCTCCGCCCGAGGTTCACGCTTGCGTTCAGCGAGAAGCGATCGGTCCGCGGACGCGTCTCGACGACGATCCCGTCCGAGCCCGTGAACCGGAGGACCGAGAGCGCCGTCGCGTAGTCGAGCGAGACGTAGACGCGCCCGCCGAGGCTCCGCCCGATCGACGCGTACCAGGAGTCGTAGGCGCCGTCCGGTCGATCGACGCGGTCGTCCGACACGGTCACGTCGATTCCCGAGCCGAGCACGTCGGCCGCGTGGAAGCCGGCCGTGATCCGGCCGGTGGCGCCGCCGTCGCGGTTCCCGCGGTCCCGGGAGTAGCCGGCGAAGACGCGCAGGCCGCGCGCGACCTCGACCGTCAGCCTCCCCCCGCCCGACTCGTAGAGAAAGCCGGCGAGGAGGCGCGGGTCGACCGGCCGCCCGTCGAGCTGGTCCTGCGTGATGGTCCGCGCGTCGTACGACCGCCCCCGGTGGTAGAGGCCCTGAAGCTCGACCCGCGAGGAGACCGTCCAGCGAGCGTTGGCGAACGCATAGCTCAGGCCCGTCTCGCCCCGACCCCCGGGCCGGGCCACGTCGTATTCACCGGCGACGTAGAGGAAGAGCGTCCGACCCAAGGGGACGAAGTTCGTCGTCGAGAGGACGGACCTCTCGGTCAGGCCCGAGTTGCGGATCGTCACGAAGCCGAGGACGTGGCGTCGCCCTCCCTCGCCGTCGAGCGCCGCGTAGGCGCCGCCCTTCCTCACGTCACTCTCCCAGCCCGTCTCCCACCCTTTGGGCTCGACCCCCGCGAAGAGGCCGAAGCGCGGCCGCAGCTTCCCGCCCCCGGTCCCGGCTCGCCCGCGGACCTCGACGAGGGCCCCGCCGACGGAGCCGAGGCCGCCGAGATCGGTGACCCACTGTTGCCCGACGCGGACCGCGATCGCACCGTGCGCGAAGCGCCCGCCGACCCACGCCTCCCAGAGGGAGAGGCGGCTCCGCCGGTCTTCTCCCTCCACCCCGTACGACGCGCCGCGCCCGTCGAGGGCGTACTCGAGGCCGCTCTCCTCCTGCTCCGCGGACCGGACCGTCACGGACGCGATCGCCTCGTTCGACGAGGTGGACTCTCCCCCGTCCTCAGGCCGGCTCTGCCCGCCCTGCAGGAAGAGCGAGACGCGCCCCCAGCCGCCGGACTGGGCGTGCGCCGCGGAAGCGAAGGAGAGCGCGGCGAGGGCAACGAGGGCGAGTCGGGGGGGCTTTGGCGGCATCGCGCGCCTCCTCAATCCCCGCGCCCCTGCGGGTGGCAGGAGTAGCAGGCGGCCGAGTCGTAGCGGTAGCCGGCTCGCCCCCTGTGCTCCTTGTCCGTCTCCGTGCGGCCGTGGCAGGTGATGCAGGTGAAGACGCGGTAGTTCGTCGGCGAGGTGTGGCAGGCCGAGCAGGGATTCCCCGCGTGCCTGCCCGTCGTGATCGGGAACCACGTGTGGTTGAACGTCCCCTGGTTCCACGACGCGTCCG
>CAZWRQ010000030.1:0-22934 GCA_964636395.1 uncultured Holophagales bacterium | reverse complement strand
TCGCCCGGTGGCACGTCTCGCACGTCGTCGGGAACCCCGCCGTCGCGTGGTTCGGGTCCTTCGTCGCCTGGTACTGCGGCAGGTGGCAGGAGACGCAGTCGCGCGGCGTCCCCCTGTAGACCCCGTTGCGGTGGCACGAGGCGCACGCCGCCGTCGCGTGCCGCCCCTGGAGAGGGAAGACCGTCCCGTGGTTGAACGTCCCCTGGTTCCACGACGCGTCCGTCGCCCGGTGGCACGTCTCGCACGTCGTCGGGAACCCCGCCGTCGCGTGGTTCGGATTCGCCGCCTTCTGGTAATCGGCCTGGTGACACGACGCGCACGTCGACGGGAGACCCTGGAAGACACCGCTCCGGTGGCACGTCGTGCAGGCGTTCCCGGCGTGACGGCCCAGGAGCGGCCACTTCGAGTGGTCGAAGGTCCCTGCCGACCACGACGCGTCCGTCGCCCGGTGGCACGTCTCGCATGTGGTCGCGAAGCTCGCCATGAGGTGATTCGGGTTCGTCGCCTTCTGGAAGGCCGCGAGGTGGCATCCGGCGCAGTCGCGGGCCGTGCCGCGGTAGACGCCGTTCGAGTGGCAGGAGGCGCACGTCGCCGTCGCGTGCCGCCCGACGAGGACGAAGGCCGAGGCGTGGTCGAACCTCCCCTGTTTCCACGACGCGTCGGCGACCCTGTGGCACGTCTCGCACGCGGTCGGGAAGCCCGCCGCCACGTGGTTCGGGTTCGCCGCCCTCTGGTAGTCGGCCTGGTGGCACGAGACGCAGCCCGTCGGGAGCCCCTGGAAGACGCCGCTCCGGTGGCACGCGGTGCAGGCCTGCGCGGCGTGGCTCCCGGCGAGGGGCCACTTCGCGTGGTTGAACGCCCCGTCCCTCCAGGACGGGTCCGTCGCTCTGTGACAGCTCTCGCACGTCGTCGGGAAACCCGCCAGGAGGTGGCTCGGGTTCGCCGCCTTCTGGTAGAGCGGGAGGTGGCAGCCGGCGCAGTCGCGGGCCGTCCCCCGGTAGACGCCGTTCGTGTGGCAGGAGGCGCACGCCGCCGTCGCGTGCCTGCCGGAGAGCGGGAACAGCCCGCGGTGGTCGAACCGGGCCTGGTGCCACGAGCCGTCCGAGACCTTGTGGCAGGTCTCGCACGTCGTCGGGAAGCCCGCCGCCGCGTGGTTCGGCTCCTTCGCCCGGTCGTAGTCGGCCCGGTGGCAGCCGACGCAGCCCGACTCCCCCTTCCGGAATATCCCGCCCGTGTGGCACTTCTCGCAGTCGACCGAGGCGTGAGCTCCCGCGAGGGCGAACCCGGTCGCCGCGGCGTGGCTCCAGGTGACGGCGGTCCAGGAGGCCGGACGATGGCAGCGCTGGCAGTCGAGGCCGAGGGCGGTCTTGAAGCGGTCGTCCTGCCTCCGGATCCAGTGACAGTCCGCGCAATCGCGCGGCGTTCCCTTCGTCTGCCCCTTCACGTGGCAGGACGCGCACGGGACGAGGAGGTGCTTGCCCTCGAGCGGCCAGGAGGTCTTGTGGAAGGCGCGCGAAGCGGTCTTCCACGCGGACGAGGGCGTGTGGCAGCTCTCGCAGCTCGCGCCGAGGGCCCCCCGGTGCGGGTCCTTGTGGCAGGACGCGCAGGACGCCGGGAACCCCTTGTAGCGGACCGCCGATCCCCGGCCGGCCGGGAACGCCGCCTCCTCTCGCTTGTGGCACGCCGCGCACGGCGCCGTCGCGTGCTCGCCCTTCCAGAACTCCGGCGGGCCGGAGTGCCGGAACGACGGGACCTTGAAGCTCTCCGGGGAGTGGCACGTCGCGCAGGCCGTCCCGAGCTGGCCGAGGTGCGGGTCCCTGTGGCAGCCCACGCAGGCCGTCGGGAGCCCCTTCAGCCGGACCGCGCTCCCGCTTCCCGCGGGGAACGTCCCGGTCTCCTTCCTGTGGCACTTCGCGCAGGCGAGGGACGCGTGCCGGCCGGCGAGCGGAAACGCCGACTTCCCGTGGTCGAACCTCACCGGGGCGAACTTCGGGCCGGAGACGGCGTGGCAGCTCTCGCAGGAGGAGGAGACCTGGCCGAGGTGCGGGTCCCTGTGGCAGCTCGCGCAGGCCGTCGAGAGACCACGGTACGTCCGCTCACCGACGGGGACCGGCCGGCCGTTCGGGCCGGACGTCGGGCCGCCGTGACACCTCTCGCAGGCGAGGCCCTCGTGGGCGCCGGCGAAGAGCTCGGGGAAGCGGGGGTGCCGGAAGCCCTTCGGCCGGAAGCTCTCCGTGCCGTGGCACGAGGCGCATGCCGTCCCGAGCGTACCCTTGTGAGGGTCCGCGTGGCAGGCCGCGCACTCCGCCTTCAGACCCCGAAAGACGACGACCTTCGGCGCGCGGCCGTTCGCCGCCGCTGCCGCGCCGCCCGGCGGGACGTGACAGGCCGCGCACCTCGCGGTCGCGTGCCGTCCGGTGAGAGGGAAGCGGGTCTTGCCGGCGTGGTCGAACGGGGCGCCGCGGAAGCCCTTCTCGGTGTGGCAGGTCGCGCAGTCCTGTCGGAACTCCCCCCGGTGAGGGTCCTGGTGGCAGGTCGCACACGACCCCGCCTTCAGCCGTACCTTCGCGGCCGGCTCCTTGTGACACGCGGCGCAAGGGATCTCGGCGTGCCGGCCGCGGAGCGGGAAGCCGGTCTTCGCGTGGTCGACCTTCGTCGTCCGGAAAGTCGCCGTCTCGTGGCACGTCGAGCAGTCCGCGCCGAAGGCCTTCCGGTGCGGGTCCTGGTGGCAGTCGGCGCAGCTCCCGAACTTCGACCCGCGGAAGACGGCGTTCGCGTGGCACTTCGCGCAGGCCACCCGGACGTGCGCTCCGCTCAGCGGGAACCTCGTCTTCGCGTGGTCGAACGTCCGGCGGGTCTCCTTGAAGGCGACGGCCGTCGAGTGGCAGGTCGCGCAGGAGGCGCCGAGGGATCCCTCGTGCGGGTCCGTGTGACACGTGACGCACGACGGCGAGAGCCTCAGGAAGGAGCGCGTCTTGTGGCACGACGCGCACCTCCCGGCGAGCGGGGCGTGCTTCCCGTCGAGGGAGAAGCCGGTCTCTCCGGCGTGGTCGAAGCCCCTCGTCTCGAACGGCCGCAGCTCGGCGTCGCGGCCGGCGTGCTCGGCGTGGCAGGCCGCGCACTCGTCCGCCACGTCGCGGTGGACCCCCTTCTTCGCAGCGATCCGGGACGCGACGTCCGCGTGGCAGGCGAGGCAGCGTCGCGCCGAGACGCGGTTCCCCCTCTCGTGGCACTTCTCGCAGCTCCTCAGCCCCTCGAGCTTCGCGTGGGCCGAGGAAAGCGGCCCGGGCGACACGAGCTCGCCCAGCTGGGCGGCCGCCGGGGCCGCCGCGAGGAGAGCCGCCACGAGGATCGGCGCGAGACTCCTCAACGTCCGCCCGCCGCGTAGCCGAAGTAGACGGCCACGCCCACGTGAAGGACGAAGACGAACGCGAGGACCCAGACGAAGGGCCTGTGGAAGACGTGCCAGAGGGCGAAGAGCCGCCGGGTCCGATCGAGCGTGGCCGCCCGCCGGATGAGGAGTATCCGCTCGGCTTCCGCGTGGAGAGCCTCCCTCACGAGCCGCCGGGTCAGTCCCGCCGAGCGGATCGTCCGCTCGATGTCCCGTGTCTTCCTCCGGACCGCGGCTCCCCCGAAGAGGAGGCTCGCGAGGCCGGGGCCGTCGCCTTCCGCCGGGACGAGCTCCCGCTCCATCTCCTCGATCCGGAGAAGGAGCCTCACCGGGACCGTCATCTCCGCGAGCTGACGGCGGAGCTCCGCCGCCCGCTCCTCGATCGCCATCCGGTCCATCTCGACGCCGCGGATCGTCCTCGGGATCCTCACGTACAGGTACCTCCCGACGAACCCGGACGCGACGACGCCGAGCATCGACCAGTAGGCCACGGAGACGATCCCGTTGAAGCGGAACGACGTGTGGAGGGTGACCAGGGCCGGCCCGAGGATGCCGCAGAAGATGTGCGCCTCGAGCCACGCCTTCGTGCTCCCGACGTTCGAGAGGACCCGGAGCCTCTTCCTCGCGACGTAGGCGAGGGTCCCTCCGAACATCAGGACGGAGCCCGCGATCCCGAAGGACCTCCCGACAGAGCCAGCGGGCCGGAGCGCCCGATGCTCCGGCTCGTAGGCACGTGTGCGGAGCGGGGTCCTGTAGTAGGAGAGGCCACCGAGCCCGAAGAGCACGACGAGGACGGCCCCGATCGCAGCGATTCCGGCCAGAGAGAGGACACCGAACGGCCTCCGGTTCCTCATCCTGACGGCTCCGTCGACGCCAAAGACACGTCGAAGCTGTGCCCCCTGCGGGACTGCGCGGCTTTCCTCCATCCCCCTCCTGCCAGCGACGAGGGGAGGTCTCGCCTGATACCGACGGACCTCTCGCTGGATTTCCCGGGAGTGTCGGAAATCCCGGAATCCCACGCAACTCTTTGCCGAACGGGAGCCGAATCTCGCGTTTACGCGTCGAGGACGCAGTCCCCTCTCGCGCGGGAGACGCAGGCGAGGACCCATCCCTTCCCCCGTTCGTCCGCGTCGAGCGCGGTGCCGGGATCGCGGACCGTTCCCGAGAGGAGACGCGTCCTGCAGGTGCCGCAGTTGCCGGCCCTGCACATCGACTCGATCTCCACCCCGACCCCCTCTGCGGCGTCGAGGAGGCTCGTCGCCTCCGTGACCGTCGTCGCGAGACCGCTCCGCTCGAAGCGCAGCTCATAGGAGGCGCCCTCGGCCGCCGCGTCGGCCGCCGACGCCACGGCGGCCTCGAAAGCCTCGAACCGGACCCTCTCCGGCGGGACGCCGAGGCCCGCGAGAGACTCGCGCACCGACGCGATCATCGGGGCCGGGCCGCAGATCAGGTGGATCGCCTTCGCCGCATCCGGGACGATCTGCGCGATCCGCCCGGCGTCCATCCGGCCCGTCAGGTAGCCCGGCTTCGGCTCGCCCCGGCTGAGGGCGACCCAGACGCGCACTCCCGGCGCGCGGCGTGCGAGGAGGGCGAGCTCGTCGCGGAACGCGACGTCCGCCTCGGTCCGTACCGTGTAGAGGAGCGTCACCGGCCGCCCCGGCTCCGAGCTCGTAGCGTGCCGCAGCATCGAGATCATCGGCGTGATGCCGACGCCGCCGGCGTGGAGGACGATCGGCGCCTCCGGCTCCGCCGGGTAGACGAAGGCGCCGCCCGGGCCGCGGACCGCGAGGACCCCTCCTGCGCGGACCGTCTCGTGAAGCGCGCCCGACGCCCGTCCCTGGCGGCGCACCGAGATCTCGAGGTACCCCGACGCCTCCGGCGCGGAGCTGATCGAATAGCAGCGGACCTCCTCCCTGCCGCCCGTCGGGACGCGGACGATCAGGAACTGCCCGGCCTGGAACGAGAAGCTCGCCGGCCTCTCCACCCGGAACGTCCGGATCTCGGGCGTCTCGTCGAAGACGGAAAGCACCTTCACCGGGACGAAGCCGGCCCGAGGCCCCGAATCGCCCGGCGCCGCGGCACCCGGGGACGCGACGCGGGCGCGGGGCGCGGCTGGTCCGACCGGAGCCGCCTCGTCGCGGCCGCCGCCGAGGAGCTTCTCGCACGCCACGAGCCACGCGGCCTGCGCCGCGAGGCCCGCGAAGAGCCAGGCCGGCGCGGGGAGGAGCCAGGCGAAGACGGGGAGCGCGATCGAGGGAAGGAGGAGGGCTCGACGCCCTTCGCCCGCCCGCCGGTGGGCGAGGAGGAGGACCGCCGCGAGGTGCAGCGTCGTGATGAACGCGACGGCGGCGACGGGAGCGGGCGAAGCCACGGTGCGCGGAGGATACCGGCCCTCCCTGGCCCCGCCCGAACGGCGCCCGAATCCGGACCGGCCGCGCCCTCAGGCCGCCGCGCCCGCTCCCGCGTCCCCCTTCGGCGGGACGAACGTCATCGCCCGCTCGGCGAGCGCCGTGATCGTCAGCGACGGATTCACGCCCGGGTTCGCGGAGATCGCCGAGCCGTCGACGACCCAGAGGCCGTCGTAGCCGAAGACGCGGTGCCGGTGGTCGATGACGCCGTTCTCCGGGGAGTCGCCCATCGGGCAGCCGCCGAGGATGTGCGCCGTCGTCGGGATGCCGAGGAGCGTCTCCGTCAGGATGCTCTGCGGGAAGCCGTCGAGCGCCTCGCAGGCGCGTTGCGTCAGGTCGTTCGCCTCCGGGTGCCACGCCTTCGCCCCCGCGCCGCCGCCGGCGACCGAGGAGAGGCCGCGGCGGAAGCCGGTCCGCCAGGAGCGCCCGAGCGTCATGCGGAGGTGTCCGTCGACCGTCCGCATGTAGAGGAGGATCATCGTCCGCTTCGCCCAGTCGGGGACCCAGAACGACTTCGTCGCCTTCCACGGGCTCGCGAGGATCGTCGAGAAGGCGTGGGCGAAGCGCTGGAAGAGCGTGTCGCCCGGCGCGAAGGGAAGGGCGAGGAGGCGGAGGAAGCCCGAGCCCTTCGAGTAGCGGACCGGCTCGAGGTGCGAGTGCTCGTCGGTGTGGAGGATCGAGCCGATCGCGACCCCCTGCGAGAGGTCCTCGTCCTTCGTCGTCACGACGCCGACGAGGACCTCCGAGTTCGTCCTCACGAAGTCGCCGACCCTCGGCGAGAGCGCCGGGAGCCCGTCGGGGCTCTCCTTCAGCTCGAGGAGGAGCTTCACCGTCCCGAGGACGCCGCCCGAGAGGACGACGTTCCTCGCCGTGATCCGCTCCTCCCTCCGGAGCGCCGGGACCGGCGCCCCGCCGACACGCGCCGTCAGCTCCCAGCCTCCGCCCGGGAGCGGCTTGACCCAGGTCACCTCCGTGTCCGGCTTCACGACGGCGCCGAGCCCCTCGGCGAGGAAGAGGTAGTTCCGGTCGAGAGTGTTCTTCGCGCCGTGCCGGCAGCCGACCATGCAGCCGCCGCAGCGCGTGCATACGGTTCGCTCCGGACCCTTCCCGTCGAAGAACGGGTCGGGGACCGTGTCGCCCGGTTTGTCCCCCTTCCCCTCGCGCCCGAAGAAGATCGCCACGTTCGTCGACTCGAAGCCGTCCGCGCGCCCGATCTGCCGTCCGATGTCGCGGATCACCTCGTCGGGCGCCGTCAGGAACGGCGTCCGCGTCGCCCCGAGCATCGTGAGCGCCGTCCGGTAGTGCGGCGCGAGCTCCTCCTCCCAGCGCGCGAGCCGCGCCCACGAGGGCGCCTCGAAGAAGGGGCGCTTCGGCACGGGGAGGGTGTTGGCGTAGACGAGCGAGCCGCCGCCGACGCCGACGCCCGAGAGCGCGGTGACGTGCGGGAGGAACGTCATCCGGAAGATGCCGCGGCAGCCGAGGCCCGGCATCCAGAGCCAGCGGCGGAGGTCCCAGTTCGTCTTCGCGAAGTCGTTCGCGCCGCGGCGCGGCCCCTTCTCGAGGACGAGGACCCGGTAGCCCTTCTCCGAGAGGCGGAGCGCGCTGACGCTCCCGCCGAAACCCGAGCCGACGATCACGAAGTCCCACGCGTCCGCCTTCGCCGTCCCGTCGGTCATCTCGCCTCTCCTTCCGAAGCGTCCAGTCTACGCGGCCGGCGGCTCGGCGGACTCCCGCCTTCAGCCGACGAGGACGGGCGGATACCCGACGACGATGACGCCCCCGTGGGCGGTCGGGTCGCCCATCCTCGCCGCAGGACGCCCGCCGACGAGGACGTTGAAGGCGCCGGACACGACCACGTCGGGCGGCCCGGCGCAGACCGCCATGTCTCCGACGCAGGCGGCGGGGAGGCCCCCGATCAGGACCGTCGGGCATCCGGGGGGCAGGATCGGGCCTCCGACGTGCGGGACCGGCGGGACGGCCGGCGTCTGCATCGGGCAGGTGTGCATGTCGCTGACGCGGGCGGCGGGCTGCGGCATCGTTCAGCCCTCCCGTCCGGTCCGCCCGCGCGCCGCGCCGGCGAGGCCCGGCTTCCGGCGCCCCTCCGCGAGGTCGACGCCGCTCCAGATCAGGGCGCGGAGCCGCTCGGACACCTCGGGCGCGGCTGCCGCCGCCGCGAGGAGGACCGCCGCGGAAGCCCCCTTCCCGGCGAGGCCCGGCGGCGGCGCCACGGCCGGCAGGTCGACGGGCGCGAGGCTCCCCCCCGTCCAGCCCGCGGCGGCGGCCGCCATCGCGGTCGCCGAGCGGTGGCCGAGCCGCTCGGCCGCCTCCGCGGCGGCGCGGCGCTCCTTCTCGTCGCGCGTGGCGAGCCAGCGCTCGGCCGCCTCGAGCGCAGCGCGCTCGGCGGGCGGCGCCTCGCCGAGCGCGGCCCGCGCCGCCTCGCAGGCCCAGGCGACCGCGTCGTGCGCCGGGAGCCACTGCGCGACGAAGCCCGTGGCGTCGGTGAAGAGCTCCTTCTCCACGAGGAGGGCGACGTACTCGGAGGCCTCCGCGTCGGGGGCGAGGAGGCCCTTCGCCTCCGCGGAGGCGTCGAGCCTCGGGAGGATCGTGGCGGCGGCGGTTCGGGGGCTCGCGCCGGTGCTGCTCATCCGTCCCTCCTCAGCCGATCTTCGTCATCACGCCGCCGACGTTCGCGACGCCGTCGGCCCGGACGTTGACGATCGCCGCCTTGACGTCGGCCATGGCGGTCCCCTGCAGGGTCGCGTTGATCCCCTTGAGCGTCGCGCTCGCGGCGTCGAGCTTCAGCGAGCCCGTCGTCGTCTTCAGCTCGGCGGCCATGGCGTCGAGCTTCATCTGCGTCGTCCCGAACTTCAGCTCGATCCCCATCGTGTCGATCTTCACGTGGTTCGCGCCGACCTTCAGCTCGATGGCGTTCGGCGCCTCGATCGTCACCTTCCCGTCGGGCATCGCACCCTCGAGCTTGACGTCGAGGTTCCCCTTCCGGATCGTCAGCCTGTCGTTCCCGTGCTTGACCGTCGCGGTCCGGTCGTTCTGCACCTCGAGGACCTGGTTGCCCTGATGCACGGGCTGCGAGGGCGTCGACTTGGCCATCGCGTTGAGGCCGACGACGAGGCTGTCGTTGCCCACGTCGAGCGTCGTCGTCCGGTCGTTCGCGATCCACGTCGTCTGGTTCCCGCCGAGCGACGGCGACTGCCCGGCGTCGGCCCCCGACCGCGACTCGACGGCCGCCTGCGTCTCGCCGGGGAGCCGACCGACGTTCAGGCAGTCGTCCCCCTTGCTCACGTGGACCGTCCGGTTCTTCCAGATCTCCTGCTTCTGGCTGCCGTCCGGTGGCTCTTTGTCGCCCTTCTTCACGCCGACCTGGAGGAGGTCGTTGTTCTTCACGAGCCGATGGAAGTCCTTCTGCGACTGGACGAAGATCTCCTCCTTGTCCTTCGTGTCGTCGAGGCGGATCTCGTGGAACTCGTCGGCCGCTCCCTTGAGGGTCGAACGGGTCTTCAGACCGGTCCGGACCCTGTTGGCCGGGAGCGGGTAGGGGGGCATGTTCTCGGCGTTATAGAGCGCGCCGAGGACGACCGGCTCGTCGGGGTCGCCGTGCTGGAACGCGACGAGGACCTCCTGCCCGATCCGGGGGAAGGCGTAGCTCCCCCACTGAGCGCCGGCGAGGGGTGTCACGACGCGGAGCCACGCGCAGCTCGACGTGTCCCTCTTCCCCTCGCGGTCCCAGTAGAACTGCACCTTGATCCGGCCGTACTTGTCGACGTAGATCTCCTCGCCCGGCGGGCCGACGACGATCGCCGTCTCGGGCCCCTGCGCCACGGGGCGGCGCGTGAGCCGCTGCGAGCGGTAGACCGCATCCGCCGGCAGGCAGGAGAACGTGTTCTCGTAGCGCGTCTCCACCTCGTCCGAGCGAAAGGAGCCGTTCTGCCCCTCGTGGCGGACGCGCGTGACGAGGTAGGCGCCGTTGCCGTCGTGGTGCCGGTCGAGGGTGACCTGGAACCCGGGCGCGAGGTGGCGGACGTTGCTCGCTCCCTCGATCCCGATCGCCCGCGTCTCCTCCCGCTCCATGACGACGCGGGCCCGCGTCTCGCCGTACGGGAAGATCTTCTGCAGCTCGGCGGCACGGTCGCCCCCGCCCGGGGCGACGCCGTCGAACGGCTTGGCGTGGCCTCCCGGGAACCCGTAGAGCTCGCGCTTGTCCGCCTCGGCGAGGCGGAGCTTGTGGGTCACCGCCCCCGCCTTCAGCGTGTCCTTCAGGAGGATCACCTTCTCGAGGTCGTTCGTCGGAAGCTCGAAGCTGCGGTCCCGGAGCGTGACCTTCCCGCGCGTCAGCGACTGCCGCTTGTGCCAGGACGTGACCCGGTCCTCGTCGCGGGCGCCTCCTTCGATCGGGTCGTAGCGGAGGGGGCTCGGGCCGGGGAGATCGTCGTGTCCGCCTCGGTCCGTCACGACGAGGACGTGGCTCCCGGCGGAGTGCGTGAAATAGAAACGGATTCCCTCCTCCTCCATCAGGCGGCAGGCGAAGGCCAGGTCGCTCTCGCGGTACTGCAGGCACATCTCCCTCGGCTCGTACGTCCTCTCGAGCCGGTACGAGACGTCGATCCCCTCGAATACGGTCTTCAGGATCGCCGGGACCGCGACCTCCTGGAAGACGCGGCTCCGGTGGACGAGGCCGAGGAGCCAGACCTTCGGGACGACGCGCAGCCGGTAGGCCGTGAACGTCTTCTTGTCGGCCTCCATCGTCTCCCGCGGCCCCGCCTCGAGCTCCGCGCAGATCCCGTTGAAGTGCCGGACCGGGCTCCCGTCGACGCCGTAGGCCGCCACGGTCACCGACTGCCCGAGGAGCGCGTCGAACGGGACGTCGGTCTCGTTCGGAGCGAGGACCTCGAGGTCGAGGTCGAACAGCTCGGAGATCCCCTCGGAGCCGCGGAGCCTCCGGAGCAGGAGGGCGTCCGGCCCGAGGGGCGTCGTGATGCGGAAGGTGTTGCTCGACTGGGTGTAGTCCGACATCCGCTGCGGGTCCTTTCGCGTCGGGTGGCCGTCCGTCCGGGGCGCTTTTCGGCCGAGCTTACGCCGAACGGGAGGGGGAGGCCCCCGCGACCCGGACCGGCAGGCGGAGCGTGAACGTCGAGCCGCGCCCCGCCTCGCTGACGACGGAGACGTCCCCTCCCATCAGGCGCGCGTAGTGGCGGCTGATGGCGAGGCCGAGGCCGGTCCCCCCGTAGTTGCGAGCCGACGCGGGGTCCCCCTGCCAGAACGCCGTGAAGAGGCGGCCGACCTGGTCCGGCGTCATTCCGATCCCGGTGTCCGCGACGGAGAGGAGGACCTCTTCCCCGTCGCGGCGCGCCCGCAGCTCGACCGTCCCTCCCTCGGTGAACTTCGCGGCGTTCCCGAGGAGGTTCAGGAGCACCTGGCGCACCTTCCTGGGATCGCCGTGGAGCGTCTCGTCGGAGGGCGCTTCGACGACGAAGCGGTTCCCGCCCCGCTCGACGAGCGGCCGGACGTCGCTCGCGACTTCGCGGAGGAGGACGGAGAGGGAGAACGGCTCGAGGTTCAGCTCCGTCTTCCCCGCCTCCACCTTCGACAGGTCGAGGACGTCGTTGATGAGCCCGAGGAGGTAGAGGCCGGCGGCGCGGATCTTCCCGAGGTCGGAGGCGGCGCCGTCCGCGTCGGCGCCCCCCCGCTCGTCGAGGAGCATCTCGCTGTAGCCGATGATCGCGTTCAGCGGGGTCCGCAGCTCGTGGCTCATGTTCGCGAGGAACGCGCTCTTGGCCCGGTTCGCCGACTCCGCCTCCTCCGTCGCGCGCTCGAGGTCGGCCGTCCGTTCGCGCACGCGGGTCTCGAGCGTCCGCCGCTGCTGCTCGATCTGGGAGTAGAGGCGCGCGTTCTCGACGGCGACGCCGATGGTCGAGGCGACCGCGGTGAGGAGCTCGAGCCCCTCGCCGGGGAGCGGCCGGCGCGTCGCCCCGTTGTCGACGATCAGGACGCCGACGCTCCGCCCCCGCGCGAGGAGCGGCGCCACGAAGACCTCCTCCGAGCCGAGGATCGGGACGAGCTGCCGCGTCGCGGCGCCGGGCGGACCCGGCAGGTCGCGGAGCCGGAAGGCGACGCCGTCGCGGACGGCGGGCGCGATCGCGGAGAGCGGGTCGTCGAGGCGGATCGAGACCCGGGCGAGGAGGGAAGCCTGGTCGGGCGACAGGCCGCGGCTGCGCGCCCGGGAAAGGACGTTGCGGGTCTCGTCGACGAGGAGGACGACCGCCCGGTCGTAGTCGAGGCGGCTGCGCACCGCCTCGAGGCTCCGGTCGACGACCTCGAACGGGTCGAGGGAGGCCGAGACGGCGAGCGCCACCTCGCGCAGCGCCGAGAGCTCCGCGACCTTCCCGCGCAACGCGAGCGTCGACTGCTGGACCTCGGCGTACGCGGCCTGGACGCGGTCGACCTGGCTCTCTGCGGTGGCCCGCTGCGCGGCGATGAGGCGGTCCTGCTCCTGGCGGTCGTGCTGGAGCCTGCGGATGCGCGCCACGTGCCAGGCGCCGAGGAGGGGGAGGAGGACCGCCGGCGCCGCGAGAGCCGAGCCGGGCGAGCCGGAGAGGGCCCAACCGAGGAGGCCTGTCGACGCGGCGGCGCCGGCGAGCAGGAGGTGAGCCGCGTGCGGGTGAGGGTCCTCCCAGGTGAAACGCCATTCGCAGCACTCGTCCCCGCGCGCCTGGCACTTCAGCTCGTCGACCTCCGCCCACGGCTGCCCCGGGTAGAGCAGAGCTGGAATCGCGGCGCAGGTCCCCTGGTAGGCCGCGCAGCTGGCGAGGAGCCACCGTTCCTGGAGCTCCTCCCGGACGTCGTCGAGCTGCGTCGCCGCGTACCACCTCACGACCGCCGAACGCGTCGTCGTCTCGACGACCCTGAGGTCCGTCTCGACGAACTTCTCCGCGGCGCGCGCCAGCAGCGCGTACGCCTGCCGGATGCCGAAGGGGCGGAAGATCGCGGCGATCGTCGGGGGGACGACCTTCCCTCCCCGCGTGAAGTAGAAGTACTCGACGCCGGCGAACTCGCGGCAGAGCTCGTTCACGTAGAGCTCGAACTCGCGAGAGTAGTTGTTCCCGTCCACGAGGAGCGTCTCCGACGTGACGTGGTACCTCGGGTCGGGGATCAGGCCGTTCAGCTTCTCGACGAGCCGGACGAGAAGGCGCGCCCGCACGACGGCCTCCCGGGCGTTCCGCTCGGTCGGCGACGGCAGCGCGGGAAGCGCGTCGAGCTCCCGCTCCAGCGTCAGGTCGATCGCGTGCCGGATCGTCCCGACGACGAGCTTCCCGTTGACGTGCCGGATCGGCCTTCCGTCGAGGCCGAGCCCGAACGGGATCGTCGTCAGCGGCGGCAGGAGCGCCTGCGGAGGATCGGGAACCACGAGTAGGAGGACGATACGGCATCCGCCCTCCCGGGGCCGGCGAAAGGCGCCCGGGTCAGGCGACGGACCGCGGGGCGAGGTCCCCGGGCGGGAATCCCATCGAGAGCCGCACGGAGGCGTACTCGGGCGTATGGCGCCCGTCGGCGCGCCGAACGACGAGCGGCGGCTCGACGCGCGGGAAGCCGGCCGCGGTCGCGAGCGAGGCCGGCAGGTCCCCGACGCGGGCGGCGGCGTAGAGCGAGACGAGCGGCGGATCCCCTTCGCGAAAGACGACGTCCCGGCGGGCGAGGAGGAGAAGGCTCTCGCGCCGCAGCGCGTCGCGGGCCTCGGCGTCGCGCGCGACGGGCCAGACGAACGCGAACCGCCCTCCCGGGGCGAGAGTCCTCCGCGCCGCCTCCGCGTAGGCGCCGATCCCGCCGCGCAGCGTGATCCGCGCCGGCACCGCCTGCGGATGGCGCGCCTCCGTCGCCGTTCCCCTCTCGAAGTAGGGGGGCGCTCCGAGGACGAGGTCGAACGCCGGTTCGTCCTCGAGCAGGGCCGGATCGCGGAAGTCCCCCTCGACGAGGCGGAACCGCTCCTCGAGGCCGTTGTAGCGGACGCTCTTCCTCGCGAGGGCGATCGAGATCGGCTGCGCCTCGACCGTCACGACGCGGGCTCCCGGCAGCTTCCACGCCGCCGCCATCGCGACGGAGCCGATGCCGGAGCCGAGGTCGAGGAGCCTGTCGACGCGCGGGGCGTTCCCGACGCCCCACCAGGCGACGAGGAGGTCGTCCGTGGAGTAGCGGTGGCCGCGCGCCGCCTGGAAGATCCGGAAGCTCCCGCAGTGGAAGTCCAGCGTCTCGTCCTCGCCCGGCTCCTCGTTCCCCGGCGGGCGCGGCCCGGGCCGCCGCCAGCCCCGGAAGACGTCCCCGCTCCCCTGTTCCATCCGGCGGAGCGTACCGGCAACCCGGAGTCTCCGCGACGCCTCTCGCCGGGGCCCCCGGCTCCGCTCCCCCGCGGCATCGTTCGACGCGGCGGACCGAAAGGGTCCAGACTCCCCGCGGGTCCGGGCTCGCTCGCACGAGGGCCGGACCGGCCGGCCGACCGGCGCGACGAAGGGGGAGCGACATGCGTTCCGAGAGGGACCGATACCTCGAGGCGATCCTCGCGGGTCGCCGCCAGGACGCGGTCGAAGCGGCGCTCGGCGCGCTCGAGCGGGGCATGGACGTCCGCGACGTCTACGTCGACGTCCTGCAGGAGTCGCTCTACGAGGTCGGCCGGCTCTGGCAGGCCGGTCGCATCTCCGTCGCCACGGAGCACCTCGCGACGGCGATCACCCAGCTCGTCGTGGCGCGCCTCTACGAGAAGCTCCCGCGCTCCGAGGCGATGCGCGGTCGGGTCGTCCTGACGGGCGTGGAGGGGGAGCTCCACCAGGTGGGCGGGAACATGATCGCCGACGCGCTCGAGGCGGACGGCTGGGACGTCCGCTTCCTCGGCACGGACGTCCCGGGGCCGGACGTCCTCGACGCGATCGCCGCGCATAGCGCCAACCTGTTCGGCATCTCCTGCACGCTCCGGCAGAACGTTCCGAAGGTGTCGGCGCTCGTCGACGCGGTCCGGTCGAGGTTCGGAGAGTCCCGCCCCCGCATCCTCGTCGGCGGCGGCGCGTTCCGCGCCTCCGACGGGGGCCCGCTCGACGTGGGAGCCGACGCCTGGGCGCCCGACATGCGCGAGGCGATCGCCGTGGCCCGGCGCCTCGAAGCGGACGGAGGACGGTGATGCCGATGGAGACGCCCCCTCTCCCGCTCTCGGGCCGCCTTCGCGAAGCCGTCGGCCCGATCCACGAACGGATCGAACGCCTCCCGTTCTTCATGGCGCTCTCGGCGCGGGCCCTTTCCTTCGAGCGATACCTCGACCAGCTCCGCGCGATGGCGATCGTCGAGGCGACGCTCGAGAGGGTGCTCCTCTCGACCCGCCATACCGCGGTCGCGGCCGCGCGGGACGCGGTCCCCTCCCGCCTCGAGGCCCTCCTCTCGGACCTCGCCTCCTTCGACCGCCGCGGCCCGCTCCCCGACGACCCGGCGCCGGCGGCCACCGCGCTCGGGCTCTCGCGGGCGCTCCTGCTCCTCTCGGCAGAACGGCCGGCGGCGCTCCTCGGCCCGCTCTACGTCTCGACCGGGATGACGCTGGGGAACCTCGTCCATCTCGAGGACGTCCGCGCCTGCGCCGGGGGCGGCGGCACCGGTTGGTACGAGGGGCACGGAGCCGGGACAGGTCCCGCGTTCCGCCGCTTCTGCTCCGTGCTCGACGGGCTCGCCCTCGCGCCGGGCGAGGCGTCGTCCGCGGTCGAAGCGGCGGTCGCGTGCGCCGAGGGCCTCGAGAGGGTGCACGCCGCGCTCGACCCGGCGACGCGACCTTTCCGACGCTTCCTCTCGACGACCCTCAACCCCGAGGCCGGGGTCCATCCGGTCCCCACCGACCCTTCCGAGATGGCCGCCGCCCTTCGCGCCGGAGCGCGATGCCTCGAGGAGCATCCGTACGTCCTGTCGCGGTACGGGGAGAGGGGCCGGCGCTTCACCGGCAGCGACGCGGCCTGGCTCGTCTCGTTGACCGCTCTCCCGCCCGCCGACGTCTCCGGGCAGGTCGGCTGGCTCGCGAGCGTCCTTTCGCGGAAGGGGATGCCGTCGCTCCTCCTGGAGCGCCAGCTCGTCCTGCTCGCGGAGGAGCTCCGCGCGGGCGGCGTCCCGCGCGAAGCGGGTGTCCTCGAGGCGGCTGCGCGCGAGCTCGCGGACCGCCGGAGGGAGGCGCTCCCCGAGGAGGTCGCCGCGCGCCTCGCGGAGACCTTCGTCGCCTCGTGCGGGCACGGCTCCGGGGAGGAGCGGCGCGCGGCCGCGGGCCTCCTCCTCTCCGCCGCGGCCGACGAGGCGACGGGCCTCGCCGGAACGATCCGCGCCGTGACGGAGTGGTTTCACGGCCCGCGCTACCCCGGGAGCTGGAACGAGGCCGTGGACGTCCTCGTGAGGGACGCCCTCGCCGCCGCCGCGCGGCGCGAGCCGGAAGGCCCGGCCGGATGACGCCCTCCTCGGCGAGTGGCGACCGGGCCGAGAGAGGCGCACGGCTCCTCTCCGCGCTCGCGGAAGCCTCGCCGGAGCTCGTCCTTCTCGCGACCGATCCGGAAGGGCGCGTCGCGTGGCACGGCGAGGCCGCCCTCCGCGAGCTCGGCCTTTCGCGCGAAGCCGTCCTCGGCCGTCCCCTCGCCGACCTCCTCGCTGAGGGAGAGGGGGACTCCCTCCCCCCGTTTCGCTCGGACGAGGCCTGCCGGTCCGGGCCGCGGCTCCTCAATCTCGTCGCGGCCGACGGCTCCGTCGTCACCGTTCGGGCGCTCCTCGAGTCCGGCCCGGGCGGTCTCCTCGTCGCGGGCGTGAGGCTCGCCGCGGAGGAGGCGCGTCTCGGCGAGGAGCTCCTTCGCCTGACGAACGAGCTCGCCACCGCGAACCGCGAGGCGGTGCGCCGGGGCCGGGAGCTCGAGCGGACCCTCGAGCGGCTGCGTGCCGCGAACGAGATGATCGAGCGGCAGGCGCGAACCGACCCCCTCACGCTCCTCGTGAACCGCCGCGGGCTGGAGGAGGCGATCGCACACGAGAGGGACCGGGCGGAGCGCACCGGGGAGCCGCTCTCCGTCGTCGCGCTCGACCTCGACCGCTTCAAGCGCGTCAACGACGGCTGGGGACACGCCGTCGGAGACCGTCTCCTTTCGGCGGTCGGCGAAGCCCTGCGCACCGGCGTGAGGCCGTACGACGTCGCCGCCCGCCTGGGCGGAGAGGAGTTCCTCCTCGTCCTCCCGGCAACGCGCCGCGAGCGCGCGGCCGACGTCGCCGAGAGGCTTCGCGCGCGGGTCGCCGAGCTCGTCGTCGAAGGGCTCCCCGAGCGCGTGACGTCGAGCGCCGGCGTCGCCGAGCACGCCCGGGGCGAGACGACGGAGGCGCTCCTCGAGAGGGCCGACGCCGCCCTCTACGAGGCCAAGCGCCTGGGCAGGGACCGGGTCGTCCTCGCTCCGCCGCCCGCGCCGGCCGCATAGGCCACGCCCCCGGGGCGCGGACCCCGGGGGCGCAATGGCACGGAGGCCTCCGGAATCAGAGCCCCGCGCTCTCCCCTTCGTCGTCCGTCGGTCCGTTCGGCCGAGGCGCCTTCAGGCACCCCTCCAGCTTCGCCTTCTGCTCGGGCGTCAGCAGCGCCTCGATCGCGATCCGGAGCTCCTTCGTCGCCTCGCGGATCGCCTTCGCGTCGGCCTCGACCTCGAGCAGCGCCGTCCCGACGGCGCACGGATCGGGCGGGGTCGCCGCGAGCGCCGTCCGAAGGGCCGCGCGGTCGGCCTTCAGCGCCTCGCGGAGCGCCTCCATCTCCGGCTTCGCCGCTTCGAGCAGCGACTTGACGTCGGCCTTCTGCGCGTCCGTGAGCCCGACGACGGCGAGGCAGCGGAGATAGCCCGCGAGCGGCCCCTGCGGCCCGGGGGGAGGGCCGGGCGGCGCGTCGAGCGCGAAGAGGGGGCCCGCGACGAGGGCGAGCGCGAGCGCCGCCGCCACGGGGACGAGGTTCGATCTCGAGGAGTGCTTCATTCGAGGCTCCTTCTCCCGATCCGTATTTCGCTGCGACAGCCCGTTCGGTTCCGTCGCCGCTCTTTCGGTGGGCTGCCCTATCGACGCGGCCGCCCGGCTCGCGGTTGACGCGGCGACGCGGCGACACGACGAGAGTCTCAGCTGCGGCGCCGCCTGCCTCGCTAAGCCGGGTGCGGCCCGGACGCCCCGACCGGCAGCTCGAGGACGAACGCCGTCCCCTTTCCCTCCGCGCTCGTCACCCAGATGCCGCCCCCCATCAGGCGCGCCAGGTGCCGGGAGAGGGCGAGGCCGAGTCCGGTCCCGCCGAACCGGCGCGTGAGAGACGCGTCGCCCTGGACGAACGGCGTGAAGACCTTCTCCAGCTGCTCGGGGCTCATCCCGATCCCGGTGTCGGCCACGCGGAAGACGAGGACCTCGCCGCCGGCGCGATGCTCGCGCAGGACGTCGAGCGTCACCGTCCCCGCCTCGGTGAACTTCCCGGCGTTCGAGAGGAGGTTGAAGAGGACCTGCTTCAGGCGGAACGCGTCCGAGGTCATCTCGCCCACGCCGTCGTCGATCGTCACGAGGAAGGCGTTCCGGTTCCCCTCGACGAGGTGGCGCACCGTCCGGACCGTCTCCTCGACGACCTCCCGCACCGCGAACGGCTCCGCGACGACCTCCATCCGCCCCGCCTCCACCTTCGAGAGGTCGAGGAGGTCTCCGATGAGCTGGAGGAGGTGCCCTCCGGCGGCGCGAATCTTCTCCACGTCCTCGCGAGCGCCCGGGCTGGCGCCCATTTCCGGCTCCTCCGCGAGGAGCTCGGCGTAGCCGAGGATCGCGTTGAGCGGCGTCCGGAGCTCGTGGCTCATGTTCGCGAGGAAGCGGCTCTTGGCGCGGTTCGCCTCCGCCGCCTCGCGGAGCGCCGCCTCCGCCTGCCGCCGGAGCTCCTCGGCCCGCTGGATCTCCTCCACGAGGCTCCGCGTCCGCTCGTCGACGAGCCGCTGGAGCTCCACCTGACGGCTCCTGAGGCCGCGGACCCGGAGCGCGTAGCCGGTTCCGACGACGGCGAGGAGGAACGCCGCGACGCCCGCCTGGAAGCCGGTCCGCTGGTGCAGCGCCGGCGTCAGCCGGAACGCGAAGCGGGCGCCCGTTTCGTTCCAGACGCCGTCGTTGTTCGCCGCCACGACGCGGAAGACGAAGTCCCCCGGCGGAAGAGAGGTGTAGAAGGCGGAGCGTCGCGGGCCGGCGTCGACCCAGGAGGTCTCGAAACCCTCGAGCCGGTAGCGGAAACGGACCTTCTCCGGGGCCTGGAGGCTCAGCGCGTCGTAATGGATCTCGATCTTCCCGCTCCGCGGCGGAAGGACGACCGGCGGCGCGCCCGCGACGGGGCGTCCGTCCACGAGGACCCGGTCGACGACGACCGGCGGCGGGAGCGGATTCGACGGGAGGCGCGCGGGATCGACGCCGACGAGGCCGCGCAGCGTCGGGAACCAGAGCCTTCCGTCGGGGTCGCGCAGCGCGGCCGGCCACGAGGCGCCGTTGCACTGCGCGATCGGCATCCCGTCCGACCGGCCGAGCATGAGGGAAGGGAACGGCCCGCGCCGCCCCTCCATCCGCGCGAGGACGTCCGCGCGCGAGACGCGGAAGATCCCCTTGTTCGAGCTCATGAAGAGCGCGTCGCCGTCCCCCTCGAGGATCGCGAAGACCCTCTCCTCGGGAAGCCCGTCGGCCAGGCCGACGGACCCGAGGCTCCCGTCGCGGCGCAGGACCGAGAGGCCGCCCGCCGTGCCGATCCAGAGGAGCCCCTCGCCATCCTCGTGGAACGAGAAGACGGTGTCGTTCGCGAGCCCGTGCCGCGAGTCGAGGACGGAGAGGGAGCCGTCCTCATGGCGCGCGAGCCCTCCGCCGTCGGTCCCGATCCAGGTCACCCCGTCGCGCGTGTGGTGGATCGAGCGGATCACGTCGCGCGGCAGACCCCGCGAGCGGTCGATCACGTCGACGCGTCCGCCGGTCAGCCTCGCGACGCCCCCGCCGTACGTGCCGGCCCAGACGTCTCCGCTCCCGTCGATCGAAAGCGCGTAGACGATGTCCGACGGCATCCCCTCTTTCCGGGTCCAGCGGGTCAGCCGACCTCGCGAGAGGCGGAGGAGTCCGGCGCCGTTCGTGCCGATCCAGAGCTCGTTCTCCCTTCCGGCCAGGAGGGCGCGGACCGGGACGCCTCGGAGCGGCGCGGCCTCGGGCGGGACGACGAAGCGTTCCCCGCGGAAGGCCGCGATCCCGCCGGAATCGGTGCCAACCCAGAGCGTCCCGTCGGTCGTCCGAGCCATCGACCGAACGTTCTCGTCGGGCAGGCCCGCGCGCGTGCCGTAGACGACGACCTTCCGGTCGCGCAGCCGGTTGAGCCCGCCGTTCGTGCCGATCCAGACGCTCCCCTCGCGATCCTGGGCGATCGAGCGGACGAACAAGTGGGCGAGGCCGTCGGCCGCGGTGAGCGTCTCCACGCGCTCTCCCGACAGCCGGGCGACGCCGCCGCCGTCGGTCCCGACCCAGAGCGCGCCGCTCCCGTCCCGCAGGAGCGCCCACGGAAGGTCGTTCGGGAGACCCTCGCGCCGCCCGCGGACCGTCACCCTCCCGTCGTCCGTCGCTTCCACGAGGCCCGTCCCGAACGAGGCGGCCGCCACGCCGGAGGGCGCCGGCGCGAGCGCGTAGACGGCGCCGGGGGCACGCCCCGCGCGCGGGTGGACCCGACGCAACGTCTTGCCGTCCCACCGCAGCAGGCCGTCGTTGGACGTGCCGATCCAGAGCCCGCCCGCGGGGCTCCCGAGGAGGCTCCGCACCGCCACCCGCTCGAACGGGCTCGGGAGCGTCACGGCCCGGAAGGACGTCCCGTCGAAGCGGGCGAGGCCGGTGTCGGTCCCGGCCCAGACGGCGCCGTCGGAGTCCTCGGCGAGAGCCCAGACGTACTCGGACGGCAGCCCGTCGCGAACGCCGTACCGCGCGAAGACCCCTCCCCTCACGCGCGCGACGCCCCCGCCGAGCGTCGCCGCCCAGAGCGTCCCGTTCCGGTCCTCGTGGAGGGCCCAGACGCTGTTGCTCTTGAGCGCGGGCGTGTTCCGCGTGTCGAAGACGACGAAGGAGACGCCGTTGAAGCGGACGAGCCCCTCGTAGGTCCCGATCCAGAGGTATCCGTCCCGCGACTGCAGGACGGCGTGGACGCTGTTCTGCGGCAGCCCCTCCTGCCAGGCGTCGAGCCCGTACTGCCCGAGCGGGGTCGCCGGGTCGAGAGCGCGGGCTTCTCCCGCGCCGGCGAGGAGCGCGGCGACGAGCAGACCCCGTGCCGGGAGGGACCGAAGGGACATCCCGTCGATTCTGAGGCCGAGCCGGCCGCGACGCGAGGAGCGCGGCCGGACGGCCTCGCCTCACCCCTTCGCCGCGGCCGCCTCCGGGAGCTCCGGCCGGCGTGTATGGAAGTCCGTCGCCCGCTGGAAGAGGTCGGCCACCGCGAGGAGGTCGTTCTCACCGAAGAGCCTCCCGGTGAACGTGAGGCTCGTGGGCGTCCCGTCGGAGAGCCGGAAGCCGTTCGGCAGGACGACGCACGGGTGCCCCGTCAGGTTCGTCAGGAGGAGCGCGTCGCCGCCGAACGTCGGCGCGACGAGGAGGTCGACGTCGCGGAGGCACTCCTCCATCTCCCTCATCAGGAGCGTCCGGACGCGCTGCGCGCGGAGGTAGTCGGCTGCCGGAAGGAGCCGGCCATGGCGGAAGACGTTCGGCCAGGCGTCGGCGGTCTGCCGCACCATCCTCTTCACGCGCCCGTCGAGGACGAGGGTGTCGAACGCGGCGGCCGCCTCGGCCGTCAGGATCATCCCGAGCGGGGCGACGGGGGTCCGCGAGGGGAGCTTCACCGGGACGAGGCGGACGCCGAGCTCCCGGAGGACGCCGAGGCTCCTCCGGTCGAAGTCGCGCCACTCCGCCGCGCGCGCCTTCGCCTCCTCGCTCTCCGTCCCCGCGCTCCGGTCCTCGTCGAAGAGCTCCTCGACGAACCCGACCTTCAGCTCCGAGACGCTCCGGCGCGCCGGCCAGGGGACCGGGCCGTCCGTCGAGACCGGGTCGAGCGGGTCCTTCCCGGCGATCGCCGCGAAGACGAGCGCGCAGTCCTCCGCGGAGCGGGCGATCGGCCCGACCTTGTCCATCGTCCACGAGAGCGCCATTACGCCGTGCCGGCTGACGCGGCCGAAGGTGGGCCGGAGGCCGGTGACGCCGCAGCGCGTGCAGGGGGAGACGATGCTCCCCCAGGTCTCGGTCCCGATCGCGAACGGGACGAGGCCGGCCGCCGTGGCCGACGCCGAGCCGGCCGAGGAGCCGCTCGACCCCTGGTCGGTCTTCCACGGGTTCTTCGTCGTCCCCCCGAACCAGACGTCGCCCCAGGCGAGCTCGCCGACCGACGTCTTCGCGACGAGGACCGCGCCCGCCTCCTCGAGCCTCCGGTAGACCGTCGCCGTCTCGGGACGGACCTGCTCCCGGAAGAGCGGCGAGCCCCAGGTCGTCGGGTAGCCGGGGACCGCGATCAGGTCCTTCGCGCCCCACGGGATGCCGTGGAGAGGGCCGCGGTCCTTCCCGGCGGCGAGCTCGTCGTCGGCGCGTTTCGCCTGCGCGAGGGCCAGCTCCTCGGTCACCGTCACGGCGCACGCCAGGACCGGGCCGTGCGTCCGGAGGCGCGCGAGGGCGAGTGTCGTCAGCTCCGTCGAGGAAACCCTCCGCGCGCGCAGGAGGCGCCCCAGCTCCCGCGCTCCCGCGAAGGCGAGGTCGTCGTCCGACGGCGGGCGCACGGCGGGACGCTCCCGCCTCGGCGGCGCGGGGGCGGGGCCCGCGTCGGCCGGCGGCGCGGCCCCGGCCGAGAAGGCGATCGCCGGAGGTACCGCGTTGTCGAGCGCGACGTCGCGCAGGGCGGCGAGCCCCTCCGCCGTCTCGTTCAGGTCCGAGAGCATCAGCTCGCGCTCGGCGTCGGTGAACGACACGCCGGAGATCCACTCCGCCTGCTTCACCATCCCGACGGTCACCTTCGCCGCCCCGTCCGCGAGCGCGGAAAGCGCCCGGCCGAAGACCGCGGCCCCCGCCCCCGCCCCGGCGAGGAGCGCCACGAG
>CAZWRQ010000029.1:0-27433 GCA_964636395.1 uncultured Holophagales bacterium | reverse complement strand
GCCGAAGGCGGCGCGGGGAGGGTCGCCACGCCCCTCCCCGATCCACTTCAGTTCACACCGCCTGGCGGGGTCGAGACGCGCCCGGGGGTGACGCCGAGGCGGGCGAGCGACCTCTCCCAGAGGCCGGCGATGTCGGCGGGAAACGCGAAGTCGGGGTCGTAGGGGAGGACGAGCCAGGAGCCCTCCTCCATCTCGTGCTCGAGCTGCCCGGGGCCCCAGCCGGCGTAGCCGAACACGAGCAGCCCGTCGACCGGAGACGCGTCGGGCGCGGCGGCGAAGACGTGGGGCAGGACCTCGGGCGTCGCCGAAACGACGAGCCCGGGGGCCATGGCGATCGACTCGATGCCGTCGACCGGCTCGCGGTGGACGACGATGAGCCCAGGTGTCGCGACCGGTCCGCCGATCCGGAGGGGCGTGTCGGGATGGATCGTCCGGGCGACCTCGTCCGGGAGAAGCGCCTTCGCCCCGCCGTCGACGAGGCGGTTCACGACCCAGCCGACGGCCCCCTCCTCGGTGTGGTGCCCCATCAGGACGACGGTCCTCTCGAAGTTCGGGTCCGCGAGGACCGGCGCGGCCAGCAGCAGGTAGGGCGGGGTCAGGGTCTCCACGCCGGGAAGCGTACGCCGCCGGGACCCGCCCCGCCAGCGGCGTCCGGCTATTCCTCGAGGTACGTATAGTGCGAGAGGGCGACCTCGAAGTCCTTCGCGATCGACTTCGCCTCGGCCTCGCGGACGCGGTCCTTGTCCACGGCCTTGCGCAGCTGCTTCCAGATCCCCTCGAGGATCTCGGACCTCTCGTAGTTCATGTAAGAGAGGACCCGCTCGCACGTCTCGCCCGGGAGGAGGTCGAGGATTCGCGTCCGGTTCTCCTCGTCGACCGCGACGAGGACCTCGTGCGCCTCGCCGAAGAGGTTGTGGAGGTCGCCGAGGACGTCCTGGTAGGCGCCGACGAGGCAGAAGGCGAGGTAGTACGGCTGCGAGCGCTTCCAGGAGTGGAGCGGGAGGAACTCTTTGATGTCGCGAAGGTCGATGAACTTCTCGATCTTCCCGTCCGAGTCGCACGTGATGTCGGCGAGCGTCGCGATCTCGCCCGGCTTCTCGCGGAGCCGGTGGATCGGGAGGATCGGGAAGAGCTGGTCGATCGCCCACGAGTCGGGGACCGACTGGAAGACGGAGAAATTGACGACGTACTTGTCGGAGAGCTCGCGCTCGAGGTCCTCGAACTCCTCCGGGATCTCCCGGAGCCCCTTCAGGTGGCGGCGGATCTTGTCGCAGACGTCCCAGAAGAGGATCTCCCCCTTCGAGCGGTCCTCGAGCGAGACGTAGCCGAGGTTGAAGAGCGTGAAGAGCTCCTCCTTGTACTGCAGGGCGTCGTGGTAGCTCTCGCGGACGTTCTTCGCCGTCACGCCCTTGAAGACGTCCCAGAGCTCGCGCACGACGTGGTTCTCGTCGCCGTTCAGCGTGACGGTCTTGTCCTGCTCGATCTTGTCGGCCACGTCGAGGACGTTCGAGACGAGGACGGAGTGGTAGGCCGTCACGGCCCGCCCCGACTCGGTCACGAGCGTCGGCACCGGGACCTTCTCGTCCTCGCAGATCGACTTGATGTTGTAGACGACGTCGTTCGCGTACTCCTGGACGGTGTAGTTCATCGAGGAGTCGAAAGACGTCTTCGAGCCGTCGTAGTCGACGCCGAGGCCGCCGCCGAGGTTCAGGTAGCGCACTTCGACGCCGGAGCGGCTCAGCTTCGCGTAGACGCGCCCCGCCTCGCGGATCGCGTCCTTGATCTTACGGATGTCGGTGATCTGCGAGCCGATGTGGAAGTGGAGCATGACGAGCGCGTCGAGCATCCGCTTCGACTTCAGGATCTCGATCGCCGCGAGCATCTCCGTCGTCGTCAGGCCGAACTTCGCCGCCTCGCCCCCCGACTTGGCCCACTTGCCGGAGCCGCGAGCGTAGAGCTTCGCACGCATGCCGACGAGCGGCTTGACGCCGCGCTTCTTCGCGACCTCGAGGACCCTCTCGAGCTCGGAGACCTTCTCGAGGGTCAGGATGACGTTCCGCCCCATCTTCACGCCGTCCAGGGCGAGCCGGATGAACGCCTCGTCCTTGTAGCCGTTCGTCGTGATGAGGCACTCGGGGCCGAGGTCCTGCGAGAGGGCGGCGATCAGCTCGGGCTTCGACCCGGCCTCGAGGCCATAGCCGTACTTCCGGCCGGCCTCGATGATCTCGTGGACGACGACCTTCTTCTGGTTCACCTTGATCGGGAAGACGCCCCGGTAGTCGCCGTCGTACCCGAACTCCTTGATCGCCTTCCCGAAGGCCTCGTTCAGCTCCCGCACCGACGACGCGAGGATCTGCGGGAAGCGGATGATCATCGGAGGGGTGATCCCGCGTCCTCCGACCTCGTCGACGACGTCCTTGAGGTCGGCGAAGCGGTGCCCCTCGCGCGTCGGGTGGACGAGGAGGTGCCCGTCGTCGGAGATGGAGAAGAACCCCTTCCCCCACGCGTCGATCCCGTAGAGCTCCTCCGCCTCCGCGAAGCGGTCGGGCGTCCGGGGGCCCTTCTTGGCGGAGCGGGCGGACGATTTCCTGGCAGTGGCCGTCGGCATGGCGACGGAGTTTACGAAAGGCGGGGGCCGTCGGGGGGATGCAAACGGGCCGCCGAACCAATTCTCCGGTCGGCCGTATAGTCTCGCCGTGCCTGACCTTTTTCCCCTCATCGAGCCGTTCGACTCCTTCCGCCTCCGTGTCTCCGGCCTGCACGAGCTCCACGTCGAGCAGAGCGGGAGCCCGGACGGCCTGCCCGTCGTCTTCTTCCACGGCGGTCCGGGGGCGGGGATATCGCCGCTCCACCGCCGGTTCTTCGACCCGGCGGCCTATCGGGTGATCCTCTTCGACCAGCGCGGCTCCGGCCGCTCCACGCCCCTCGGCGAGCTGCGGGAGAACACGACCTGGGACCTCGTCGCCGACGCGGAGCGGATCCGCGAACGTCTCGGCATCGAGAAGTGGCTCGTCTTCGGCGGTTCGTGGGGCTCCACGCTCGGGCTCGCCTACGCCGAGACGCACCCGGAACGCTGCACCGGGCTGATCCTCCGCGGGATCTTCCTCTCCCGTCGCTCCGAGGTCCTCTGGACGTTCGGAGGCGGCGCGCAACGGGTCTTCCCCGACGGCTGGGCGGAGTTCCTCTCGAACCTGGACGAATCGGAGAAGGACGACGTCCTGGCCGCCTACCATCGCCGACTGAACGCGGAGGACCCCGCCGTCCGCCGCCAGGCGGCCCTCGCCTGGAACCGCTGGGAGGAGCTCGGCTCGTATCTCGTCGCTCACAACTACTCGGTGGCCGAGGCGGACGTTCCCGCCGAGGTCGCTCTCGCCCGGATCGAGGCGCACTACTTCGTGAACGGCGCTTTCCTCTCGGACGACGAGCAGCTCCTCCGTGACGTCGAGAAGGTGAAGCACCTCCCCTGCGTCATCGTCCAGGGCCGCTACGACATGGTCTGTCCGGCCGTCTCCGCGTGGGACCTCCACCAGGCCTGGCCCGGCTCGCGCCTCGTGATCGTCCCCGCCTCCGGCCACTCCGCCGACGAGCCCGGCATCGTCTCCGCCCTCGTCGACGCGACGGAGGAGTGGAAGAAGCGCGGCTGACCGGGGGGAGAGCGGAGTAGGGCGAGGGGCCGGGAGACCGGGAGACCGGGAGACCGGGAGACCGGGAGACCGGGAGACGCCATCCTCACCGTCCTGTCGCTTCGGCAGGGGGCCGCGGCCTGGGCGGAGCGTCTCGCGGCCGCCTGCTGCGCGCGGCCGACCCGCTGACGATCTCGCTGCGGCCGGGCGGGGCGCCCGCGCGAACTCCTCGCTGCGCTCGTCAGACACGCGCGCGGGCTTCTCCCCCGCCCGGTCCTCTCGAGCTCGAGCGGGTCCCCGGCCGTGCTCGGGGGCGGCTCGCGAGGCGCCCCGCCCCGCCCGCGGCCGGGGCAGGTCGAGCGCTCTCAAGAGCCCTGGCCTCGGGCGCCGCGGGCCTCCGTCGGTTATCCCCCAGATGCGCTCCGGGTTCCGCCCCCTCAGCCTCAGAACAGCCCGCAGTACCTTGGTGTTTAGTGCAGACCCCTTCGGTTCTCGCCCCGGTGGGCCGAGCCCCGGGGGTGGGTCCTGCGAGCCGACTCGAGCACGGCCGGGGACCCGCTGGCGCGCGCCGCGAGGCGCTCGGGGGAAAGCGAGCGCTGTTTGAGCGAGCCGCAGGCGAGCGAGTTCGCGAGCGACCCGAGCGCGGAGCGCCGCACGCCCCGCGGGTCGGCCGCGCGCAGCCCGAGGCGAGCGGGACCCACTCCCGGGGTGAGGCTCCCTTCTCCGGTGCTCCGGTGCTCCGGTGCTCTGGTGCTCCGGTGCTCTGGTGCTCTGGTGCCTCGGCCGGGTTTCTCTGGTCTCCCGGCCCCTACTTCGCCGTCACGCGGTTGAGCCGCGAGCGGATGATCTCGCGCTCGTAGACGATCTCCTTCGGCATCGTCGAGGAGAACTGCTCGAAGAAGGTGTCCTGGTCGGCGAGCTCCTTCTTCCACTCCTCGTAGTCGATCGTCTGGGCGTCCTCGACGTCCTCCATCGGGACGGCGAGGTCCTTAAGCGGGAGGTCGGCCCACTTCGGCACCCATCCGATGGCGCTCTCGGAGGCGCCGGCCCGGCCGCGGGCGCGGTCGATGATCCACTTCAGGATGCGCATGTTCTCGCCGAAGCCCGGCCAGAGGAACGAGCCGTCGGTTCCCCTGCGGAACCAGTTCACCATGAAGATCTTCGGGAGCGTGGCGACCTTCCCCTCCATGTTCAGCCAGTGCTCGAAGTAGCGCCCCATGTCGTAGCCGCAGAAGGGGAGCATCGCCATCGGGTCGCGCCTCACGACGCCTTCCTTCCCGACGGCGGCCGCCGTCGTCTCCGAGCCCATCGTCGCGCCGAGGTAGACGCCGTGGGTCCAGTTGAACGACTGGAGGACGAGGGGCACCGTCGTCGAGCGGCGTCCGCCGAAGATGATCGCGGAGATCGGTACGCCGTTCCGGTCGTTCACGCGCGGCGAGAGCGCGGGGTTGTTCGCGGCCGGGGCGGTGAAGCGGCTGTTCGGATGGGCCGCCTTCTCCGTCGAGCCGCATTGCCAGGGTCGGCCGCGCCAGTCCGTCAGCTCCTCCGGCGGCGTGCTGTCCTTCCCCTCCCACCACACGTCGCCGTCCGGCGTCATCGCGACGTTCGTGTAGAGCGTGCCGCGCTTGATCGACTCCATCGCGTTCGGGTTCGTCGCGTAGTTCGTGCCCGGCGCGACCCCGAAGTAGCCCGCCTCGGGGTTGATCGCCCAGAGCCGGCCGTCCGGCCCGGGGCGCATCCAGCAGATGTCGTCGCCGACGGTCCAGACCTTCCAGCCGTTGAAGCTCGACGGTGGGATGAGCATCGAGAAGTTCGTCTTGCCGCAGGCCGACGGGAACGCCGCGGCGACGTACGTCGTCTCGCCGCTCGGCTCCTCGACCCCCATGATGAGCATGTGCTCGGCCATCCAGCCTTCCTGGCGGCCGAGGTAGGAGCCGATCCGGAGCGCGAGGCACTTCTTGCCGAGGAGGACGTTGCCGCCGTAGCCCGAGCCGATCGACCAGATCGTGTTGTCCTCGGGGAAGTGGCAGATGAAGCGCCGCTCGGGGTTCAGGTCGAGCATCGAGTGGAGGCCGCGGTTGAAGTCGGCGGAGTCGCCGAGCATCCGGAGGGCGCGCGTCCCCATGCGCGTCATGATCCGCATGTTCAGGACGACGTAGACGCTGTCGGTCAGCTCGACGCCCACCTTCGCCTGCGGCGAGCCGATCGGCCCCATGACGTAGGGGACGACGTACATCGTCCGCCCCTTCATCGAGCCGTCGTAGAGCTGGCCGAGCTTGTTGTAGGCCTCGGCCGGCGCCATCCAGTTGTTGTTCGGCCCCGCCTCCTCCTTCGTCTTCGTGCAGATGAACGTGAGGTGCTCCACCCGCGCGACGTCGGCCGGGTCGGAACGGTGAAGGTAGCAGCCGGGAAGCTTCTCCTGGTTGAGCGGGATGAGGACGTTCGTCGAGACGGCGAGAGCCGTCAGGCGCTCCTTCTCCTCCTCGCTGCCGTCGCACCAGACGACCCGGTCGGGCTTGCAGAGCTTTGCGCACTCCTCGACCCACGAGAGGAGGTGGGGGTTGGAGGACAGGGGCTTGCCGGCCAGGGTCTCGGTTGCAGTGCTCATCGCGCGCTCCTCCTCGGGGCAGTCAATCCGGACGCGGAAAGACCCCTATCATAATCGGCTCATGTCCGATGCGGCTCCGCCCCTCTCCCTGCGGCTCCTCGGCCTCTATCCGAAGAAGGCGGGCTCGGCCGCGGTCGGCCTCCTGGCACGGATGCGGCTGCCGCGTGCGCTGCGCGCGCCGCTCCTGGGGCGATTCGCCGCGTCGTACCGAGTCGACCTCGGCGAGGCGGAGAGGCCGCTCGCCGAGTACGCCTCGTTCATCGACTTCTTCACGCGAAGGTTGAAGGCGGGCCTCCGCCCCCAGGAGCCGGCGGTCCCCGGCGGACTCAACTCGCCCGTAGACGGAGCCCTCATTGCCTCGGGGCGGGTCGAGCAGGGCACGCTCATCCAGGCGAAGGGGCTCCCGTATCGCCTCGACGAGCTGCTCGCCTCCGATCCTCTCGCGGCGCGCTTCGAGGGCGGGGCGTACGCAACGCTCTACCTCTCCCCGCGCGACTACCACCGGATCCACGTCCCCTGCACGGGCCGCGTCCTCGCCGTCGGGCGTGTCGAGGGGGAGCTCTGGCCGGTGAACGAGGCCTCGACCGCGTTCACCCCGGGCCTCTACGTGAGGAACCGCCGCGCTTACTGGATCGCGAAAGGAGCAGGCGAGGACGAGGGGCTCGACGTCGCGGCCGTGATGGTCGCCGCGACGCACGTCGGGGGCGTCGTCGTCGACGCGCGGTGGCTCGGGGGACGCGCGCTCGGGCGACGGGACCGCCTCGCCGTCGACGGGCTCCCGTGCGCGCCGGGAGACGACCTCGGGACGTTCGAGCTCGGCTCGACGGTCGTCCTCCTCGTCGGGGGGGCGCGGGCCTCTGCGTTCGACTGGAGCCGCCCTCACGGGCCGGTCCGGGTCGGGGAGCGCCTCGGGGCGCTCGCCGGCGCCTGACCCGGCTCGAACCCGCGCGCCGGCGCGCCTCGCGTCCCGGGTGCTATCCTCCGCGACCGGTTCTTTCAACGGATCTCGGGTCCCCCGTCCTCCGGGGGGCGAGAGAGGGAAGCGGGTGAGATTCCCGCGCGGCCCCCGCCACTGTGACCGGGGACGCGAAGGACGACATCCCACTGGCGGCGAGCGATCCGCGACGCGGGTTTCGCCTCCGGGAAGGGGTCCTTCCGCGGACGATCCGGGAGCCAGGAGACCTGCCCGAGGCCCATCGCAACCCGCCGCGCCGTCTCCGGGGCTCGAGAAGACGCGGGAGACGCCTCCGCGCGCGCCTCCCGCCCCTTCCGATGGGACGGCAGGCCGCAGCCGAACGGAGGCCTCTTGAACCGAATCCTTCTCGCACTCCTCCCTCCCCTCGCGCTCTCCTCTTCCGCCCTCGGCCAGGCGCCCCGCACGGGCCCGGCTCCCGTCTCGACGGAGATCGTCGTCACCGCCGAGGCGGCGCCCGCCGACGCCTCCTCCCTCGGGGTCGCGACGACCGTCCTCGACCGGACCGACATCGAGCGCTCCCGCGCCACGACCGTCGCCGACCTCCTGCGGAGCGTCCCCGGCGTCGATATCGCGCAGAGCGGAGGGCCGGGCGGCGTCACGTCGCTCTTCCTGCGCGGGGCGAACTCCAATTCGGCGCTCGTCCTCGTCGACGGCGTCAAGCTGAACAGCCCCTACTTCGGAGGTGTCGACCTCTCCTCGCTCGGTACCGCGAACCTGGAGCGCGTCGAGGTCGTCCGCGGCCCGTTCTCGGCGCTTTACGGCTCCGAGGCGATCGGGGGCGTCGTCCAGCTCTTCACCCGCAGGCCCGAGGCCGAGGGGCTCTCCGGGCGCACGCACTTCGGCCTCGGGAACGCCTCCGCGCGTGAGGGCGGCGTCAACGCCGCCTGGCGGCGCGGCACGATCGGCGTGACCGCCGGCTACCGGCGGACCACCGCCGGCGGCGACCTTCCGAACGAGTTCTTCGCCGGCACCGACCTCTCCGCTGCGCTCGACCTGCGACTCTCGGATGGCGTCCGGACGGGCGTCACCGTCCGGCGCGAGACCTCGCGGACGGGCATCCCCTTCGAGGGGGCGACGGCGACGCCGCGACGCTCCACGACGGCCGACACGACGCTCGTTTCCGTGCCGCTCTCCCTCGCGCTCGGCGCGCGGACGAGGCTCGAGGCGGCCGGAACGTTCGCGACCGACGAGCCGACTTTCTCCGACCCGGACGAGCCCTGGGGCTTCACGTTCTCCGAGACGCGGGCCCGGCGCGTCGGAGGGCGCCTCGTCCTCTCGCACGAGAGCTCCGCGAACCGGATCTCCCTCGGCGCCGACCTCGAGCGGACGAAGGTGGACAACGAGGACGCGTACGGCGTCCAGCTCGCCGGTCTGACGACGCGCACCTGGTCGGTCTTCGCCGAAGACCGCCTCTCTCTGGCGCGAGACCGCTTCGTCGTGACGGCCGGCGTCCGCAGGGACGAGCACGACGCCTTCGGCGCGTCGACGAACCCGCGCGTCGCCGTCTCCTGGAAGGTCTCCTCCGCGCTCCGGCTCCGCGCCGCGGCCGGATCGGCCTTCCGGGCCCCCGCGACGGGCGAGCTCTACTACCCCTTCTCCGGGAACCCGGAGCTCGAGCCGGAGCGCTCCGTCTCCTACGAGGCGGGAGCTGAGTGGACCCTCGGCGGCGGCGCCTCCCTCGAGGCGACCGTCTTCCGGAGCGACGTGAAGGACCTGATCCGGTACGATTTCGCGTTCCAGAAGAACGTGAACGTCGGCCGCGCGCGGATGACGGGCGTCGAGGCCCGGCTCTTCATGCCGCTGACGCGGACGGCCTGGGCCCGCGCCGCCTGGACTCGGCTCGACACGGAGGACCGCGACACCGGTCTTCCGCTCCTCCGACGGCCGAAGCAGAGAGCCAGCCTGACCGTCGGCGAGGACCTCGGCCGCGGGGCGAGCGCCGAGGTGACCGGGTTCTGGGTCGGCGAGCGGGACGACGTCGACGCGACGACGTACCTTCGTGTCACGAGCCCCGCCTACTTCCGGCTCGATGCCGCGCTCACGCTGCCGCCGGTCGCGTGGGGGCTCTCGCCGTTCGTCCGTGCGACGAACCTCCTCGGCCGGGACTACGCCGAGGTCGCGGGCTACCCGTCGCCGGGGCGCCGGTTCGTCGCGGGCGTCGACCTGGCGTTCTGAGTCGGCGGACATCGGGATGGGGGGCGGCGGCAGGAGCCCGTCGCTCTCCTCCCGTGCCGCCGGGCAGTCGGGGCCGAATCCGATGGTCCGGGTGGTCGAGGTCGCGCGGCGAGCCGGTCCTGGCTCATTGGCTCGCAGGCCTTGCTCCACGCTTCCTTCGGACCCTTACGGTCGCGTCCGCCCCTGCGCCTCGCACGGGCCGGAGTGACCTCCTTCCCGAAGGCCTTTCGCCTGGCGGCCGAAGCCCGTGCCGGCGCAAGAGAAAAGGGCCGGGCGCTCCCGCGCCCGACCCTCGGTGAGAACGGGGATCCGAGGCGGGATCCCGCCCCCGGATCGCAATCCTATAGCCTCAGGGAAGGGGGGCCATGGGAAGCCCGAGTCCCCTCACGAGGAACACGGCGAGCTGGTCGCGTGTGACGGTGTCGGCAGGGCAGAAGACGTGGTCGCCGCAGCCCAGGGTCACTCCCTCTCTGAACAGCGCTTCGGCGTAAGGGGCGAACGCGGAGAAGATCGTCCCGGACAGATCGGTGAAGTAGCCCGTCTCGGGCTCGAGCGGAATCCCGAGGCTGTTGACGAGGTACTTGGCCATCGCCGCCCGGTTCACGAGGTCGTTGGGGCAGTAGAGAAGCGGGGAGGCCGAGCAGCCGTTGACCACGCCATCGCGGTAGAGCTGCTCGATGTAATCCGCCGTCGTGTCCGTATCCGAGATCAGCACGTCGGCGAAGAGGCCGGTCGCGGGCGGCGGGACGTAGAGCGGCCCGTACATCGAACGGACCATCAGGACGGCCATCTGGGCCCGATCCAGGGTGCTGTCGGGACAGTAGTTGCCCGAGCCGCAGCCGCGCGTGATACCCGCGCCGGCGAGGGCGTGGATGTGCCGATCGGCCCAGTTGGTGACCGGGACGTCGAGGAACGCGATCGTGTAGTTCACCGGGACGTCGACCGGCGCGAACGGAGCGGTGCCGGCGACGCGGAGCGAGGCCTGACGGAAGCCCGGCCTCTGAAGCGCGGTGGTGAAGTCGAGGGTGACGGCCTGGATCGCACCGGCGGCGATCGTGCCGTTCTTCGGCGTCTCGTCGAGCCAGGGGACGGTGGAGTAGGAGCAGAAGCCGGTCTCGCCGGACGGGAGGACGAGGACCTCGCCGGTGCCCTGGTTGACGGCGTAGAGGTTGCCGGCGCAGTCGGCGTCGAGGCCGGCCTGGTCGTAGTCGCCCATGCCGGCGACCTTGAAGGAGCCGACGACGGCGTAGCCGTCGTTCACGTCGAGGACGAAGAGGTCGGCGGCGGCGTCGGTGTTGGCGATGACGAAGAGGTGGCCGGTGCCGGGGTTGTAGGCGAGGCCGGAGACGTCGAGCCCGGCGTTGACGGTCTCGAGGATGACGCCGTCGCGGTCGAAGCGGAGGATGGCGCCGTCGTTCCAGGAGCCGGCGAAGAAGGTGTCGGAGACGGGGTCGAACGCAAGGCCGCGCTGGGAGACGGGGAAGGCGGGGCAGATGGAGTTGCCGGTGGAGGTCTTCGTCAGCGGGTCCATCTCGTGGACGCAGTTGCCGTTGCCGACGTTGACCTGCCAGACCTTGTCGTTCCAGGGGTCGTAGGCCAGGTCGGCCGCCCAGTCGCCGATCCAGGAGGAGGTGTCGATGGTGTCGCCGGTGTCGGTGCCGTCGGGCAGGAAGCGGTGGTTGAAGCCGTCTCCGCCGGCGGCGGCGATGTCGTGGATCCACATGTCGCCCGCAACCGAGTTGAAGCCGATGCCCCAGGGGTAGACGAGGCCGGTGGGGAAGCTGAGCGTGGCGATCGGAGCGAGCTCGACGGTGGGGAGGTTCGGCTGAGGGTGCTGCGGCACGGCGCGTGCCGTGCGGGCGAAGGACTCCGCCGCGGGGACGTTCCAGGTGGGGCCGTCGATCGGGACGCGCAGCCACGCGGGCTCGACCGCCCGCTCGAGGAGCGTGAAGCCGACCGGGACCGGGCTGTCGTTCAGGAGGTCCAGCGTCATCGCGCCGCCCGGCGTGAAGATCGGGACCCTCATGTTCACCGGGTTCGGGGTCGCCACGATCTGGCCGATCGCCGTCGACGTGGTGGCGGTGTCGTTCGTGGGGACCGGGTCGGGCTCGGCTCCGGCGACGGCGCCCGCCGTCGCGTAGGTGCCCGTGGCGGCGGCCGTCATCTCGACGGTCGCGACGAAGGTGCCGGCCACGGCCAGCGAGCCGACGGTGCAGGTGACGACGTCAGCGGCCGGAACGCAGGCGCCCGGCGTGATCGTCCCGACGACGGCACCGGCGGGGAGCGTGAGGGTCAGGACGACGCCGGACGCGCCGGCCGGGCCGAGGTTCGTGACGGTCGCCGAGTGGACGAACGACCCTCCGGGCCCGGTGGCAGCGGGATCGGCGGTCATCGTCAGGCCGAGGTCGGCCTGAGCGGTGACTGTCGTGATCGTGGTGGCCGCGTTGTTCGCAGTGTTCGGGTCGGTGATGAGCGACGACACCTCGGCGGTGTTCGTCAGTGTGCCGGAGGTCGCGGTGACGGTCACGGCGACGGTGATGTCGGCCGCGGTGCCGACGGGCATGACGGCCGCGTCGCACTCGACGATGCCGGCGCTTTCGACGCAGCTCCAGCCGGTGCCGGAAGCGGAGACGAACGAGACGCCCGCGGGCAGCGTGTCGGTCACCGTGGTCGGGCCGGCCGCGGCGGGACCGGCGTTGCTCACGGTCAGGGTGTAGGTCAGCGTCGCGCCCGTCAGGACCGGGTCGGGGGACGCGAGCTTCGTGATGGAGAGGTCGGCGCTCTGCGAGTCGTCGGGAATCCCGTCGGCGTTCGCGTCGCTCATGAGGAAGATCACGGCGCCGTCGTGGTCGGAGGCGCGCAGGATCGTGGCGGGGTCGTTGATGAAATCGACGGGCGCGTCGGAGTTGCCGCGCCCGTAGGCGAAGCCGCGGACCCAGGTGTCGGTGGCCTGGGTCGTCAGGGCGTGGTCGAGGACCTGTGCCGAGCCGAGGTGGAGGTAGGAGTAGCGGTCGTTCGCCGCCACGTTGAGCGCCTGCTTGGTGAGGTCGGGGTTCACGAGATCGGGGCCGTAGAGCATGTTGTCGGCCGCGACGACGTCACCGGCCATCTGGCCGACGACATCGACGAAGCCGTCCGAGAACTCGTAGGCGTTCAGGTCGCCGACCATGACGAACGGCCGAAGCGCCGTCGCCGGCGCGGTCTGGTAGTCCTGGATCCACTGGGCGATCCACTGCGCCTGCTCGAGCCGCTTGGTGCGAACGCGGATGCCTTCCGCCCCGGGATCGTCGACCCCGATGAGGGAACGGGTGTGGTTGACCATTACCGTGAACGCGAAGGGCGCGCCGTTCCCGGCGTAGGTCGCCTCGAGGAGGAGCGGCGGCCGGTCGTGCAGGAAGGAGCCGTCCAGGGAGAGGACGGCGTCGTACCCGAGCTGGGTCACGACGGCGTTCGTCACGGTGTCGCGCACGAGGAAGCCGACGTCGATCCCGCCGACGTCGTGGCCCTCGGAGAGGTACGCGGTGTAGGTCAGGTTAGCGTCGTCGGCTTGGATCTGCGCCGCCAGGGCGTTCAGCTCGGTGATGCTCAGGCACTCCTGGACGCCGAGGACGTCCGGTGCGCCGAGGACCGTGCGGATGTAGCCGGAGTGCTTCGCGAGCCGGGCCGCGTAGTCGGAGTCGGACTGGTCGAGCTGGAGGAGGTTGTACGTACCGACGGTGAACTCACCGACGTTGCGGGCGCGGACCGGGCGCGGCAGGGTGGCCGGCGTGACGGCGAAGGCCGTCGGCCAGAGCTCCCAGTTGTTGAACTCGTAGGCCATCACGCCCGTGGCGCTGTAGGTCGAGCCGGCCGGGATGAAGTCCGGGTCGGAGACCGCTCCGAGGCGGTCGGGGTCGATCTCGAAGATCTCGGGATTGCCGTCCCAGACCGGGAGTCCGGGGAGGCCGGGGTACTCGATGCCGGGTCCGCGGAATGGGCGGTTGGGGCTGCCGACGCCGTAGAGCTCGGCGCTGAGGTCGCTCGCGAACCGCTGGTTGCCGCCGGACGTGATGCCGTTCACGACGTGGACGAGCATTCCTTCCCAGCACTCGAAGCACGACGGGGCGGCCGGGTTGGTCGACGGGACCGTCTCGTCGAACTCGATCGCGGCGGGCAGCGGGTTACCGCTGGAATCGACGGTGACCGACGTGACGGGGGAGAACTCCGTGAAGTCGAAGTACTCCGTGACGGTCCCGGTGACGTCGACCTGGTCGCCCACGGCGACGGTCGGGGCGCTGCCGGTGTAGACGTAGATGCCGTTCGAGGTCGCGGGATCGGCGTCCGCGTCGGCGTCCGGGGTCTGGATGAAGAAGCCCTGCGTGCCGACCGCGGTCACGACATTGTCGTTGGTCGTGACGATCTGCCCGGCGTACGGCGACGCGGTACCGGAGCCCTGGATCTGGTAGATCGGGGCGACGAGGGCGTCGTCGTTCGTAATCGTGCCCGTACCCGTCCCCTTGGCGACGGTGACCGTGCCCGGCGCCACGTTGGAGAGGACGACGGTGAAGGTCTCGGAGGGTTCGTAGGCGGCATCACCGTTGACCGTGACGTTGAACGTATACGGCGCCCCCGCGGTCACGCTCGCGGTCGTGGCCGAGTTGGCCACGTAGTCGCCGTCGGCGACCGTGGCCGTCCCGTCGACGGTGGCGACGTCGAACGTGGCGGTGCCCGAGCTGATGGTGACCTGGAAGCCGAAGGTCGTCGTGCCGCCGGTGCCCTCGGCGGCGGTGACGTCGTCGATGGAGATCGTCGGCGTCGAGGCGGAGCACGTGCTGATCGGGCTGGCCGAGTTGCGGGGAGTGGGTGCGCCGGTGGCAAAGTCGGAGCTGTTGTTGTCGGTCTCGGTGCAGCCGCCGGAGGCACGGATCGCGGCGGTGGTATTCGACAAGACCGGCGTGGCACCGGCGCCCTCGAAGCAGTTGGCCGAACCGAAGCCGACGAAGTCGACCACGGTCGCGGCGAATGGGCACCCGGAGCCTGTGAGCAGGGTGGTGTTGTTCACCAGCGCCACCTTGCCGTTCGTTCCGGACATCGCGATTGTCCCGGTCGCGTCCGGGGTGGGAAGAGGAGTGGTGCCCCCGGTTCCCGCGGCTTCCTGGACCAGGAAGTAGCCGCCCGCCGGGATCGTGCCGGTGAGGTCGGTCTTCTGCCAGGACGTGCCGGAGGACGATGCGTACTGCACGCTCCAGCCGGTGATGTTGACCGCGACCGACCCGCGATTGAAGAGCTCGATGAAGTCGTTCGTGTAGGTGGCGCCGGTATTCCCCCCGCCGCCGTAGACCTGACTGATGACGACTCCCGTGGAGATCGCCTCTGCGGGTGGGGCCATGCCCACGAGGACGGCGAGGGCGAGGACGACGATCGATGTGAGGGCGACTCTCCGAGCCGGACTGTTCATGCAGATCTCCCTTGGAGCTGAAATGCGCGCGGTTCGCGAGAAAGCAGGGTGTTTAACAAGAGGTCTGGGATCTTATCGACCCTCAGAGGCTTTGTCCGCTAATCTTCTGTAAACCCCTCTATGGGCGAGAGGAGGGCCGGGGCGATGAAATGGACCCGCGGAGGACGGAGCGCGGACCTCGAGGACCGGCGGGGCGGCGGAAGCGGCTACGGAGGCGGCCGGCCGGGGATGAAGCTCGGCATCGGCGGCTTCCTCCTCCTCGCCGTGTTGAGCCTCGTGTTCAAGAAGGACCTCTTCTCCCTCATCGGCGCGGGCGGTATGGGCCCCGTCGCCGACGTCTCGACGGGGGCGGGCTCCGCGGCAGGCGCCGTCGACGACCCCCGCGAGGAGGAGCTCGTCGAGTTCGTCTCTTTCGTCCTCGACGATGCCCAGGCGACGTGGACGAAGATCCTGCCGACGGTGGGTGGGGAGTATTCGCGGGCCAAGCTCGTCCTCTTCCGCGACGGCGTCGACTCGGCCTGCGGTTACGCGGGCTCGTCCACTGGGCCGTTCTACTGCCCCGGCGACCAGAAGGTCTACGTCGACCTCGGCTTCTACCAGGAGCTGAAGGACAGGTTCGGCGCGCCGGGCGATTTCGCTCAGGCCTACGTCATCGCGCACGAGCTGGGCCACCACGTGCAGCATCTGATCGGGATCGACCAGGCCGTGAGGCAGCGCCAGGCCGCCGACCCGCGGAACGAGAACGCCTACTCCGTCGCCATGGAGCTCCAGGCGGACTGCTTTGCCGGGGTCTGGGGGCACGAGACCGCGCAGCGCGGGATCCTCGAGCGGGGCGACGCGGAAGAGGGACTGAATGCCGCCGCGGCGATCGGCGACGACCGGATGCAGCGGGCCGCGGGGCGGCGGGTCACGCCCGACGCTTTCACGCACGGCTCCTCGGAGCAGCGAGTCGCCTGGTTCCGGAAGGGGCTCGAGTCGGGCGACATCAAGGCCTGCGATACGTTCGGCGCGATGCGCTGAGCCGGCGTCCGAGATCCAGGAGCGGCTCCCGCAGCGGGGGCGATCGGGGAGGCGCCGGCGCAGCGCCTTCCCGGTCAGCGCCCCTCGCCCGGTGCGGGCGGCAGCGGAGGCTGTGGGGAAGGCGGGAGCGGCGGAGCGCCGGTCGTCCTCGTGACGATCGTCGGCTTCCGCTCCTTCCAGAGCGCGAAGAGCATCGTCAGGAGCGCGAGGATGATCTCGTCGACGAACGGGATGAAGTCGGGGACGACGAGGTCGACGAAGAACACGGCCGCCAGGAGGGCGAAGAGCCCCGGGAAGCGGAGGTTCAGACCGCCCAGCAGCTTGTGGATGATCCCCCTTCTCCGGAGGGCCTCGGGGTCGCGCGCCGGGGTTTCCATGGCGGAATCATAGGGAAGTCCGGCCGGGATGTCCGGCCGCTTGACCGGGGCGCGCGGAGGATGGTAGTTTCCCCGGTCCGCGGAGGTGCTCGCGCCTCCCCGTTCTTTCGAAAACGTGGGGCTGTAGCTCAGTTGGGAGAGCGCTTGAATGGCATTCAAGAGGTCGACAGTTCGATCCTGTTCAGCTCCACCATTTCGTTCCATGTGAGGGTACTCGCCGGGCACGTCCCGGCGTTTCTGTTTTCAGCGGCTTCCGGCCGCGGAACCGGGTCGGCCTACGCGCCGGCGGCGCCCGCTCCCCGGTCCCCGTAGTTCGCCTCGATCCAGCGACGGTAGTCGCCGCTCGCGACCTCCTCCACCCAGGGGAGGTGCTCGAGGTACCAGGAGACGGTCTTCCGGATGCCGCTCTCGAACGTCTCGGCCGGTTTCCATCCCAGCTCGCGGTCGATCTTCCGCGCGTCGATCGCGTAGCGGCGGTCGTGCCCGGGCCGGTCCTTGACGAACGTGATGAGCCGCTCGCGCGGGCCGGCCGGATCGGGGCGCGCCTCGTCGAGGAGCCGGCAGAGCGTTCTCACGATGACGAGGTTCGGCATCTCGTTCCAGCCGCCCACGTTGTAGGTCTCGCCCGGCCGGCCGTTCGCGAGGACGGCGCGGATCGCGGTGCAGTGATCGCCGACGTAGAGCCAGTCACGGACGTTCATCCCGTCGCCGTAGACCGGGAGCGGCTTACCTCGGAGCGCGTTCAGGAGGATCAGGGGGATCAGCTTCTCGGGGAACTGGTAAGGCCCGTAGTTGTTCGAGCAGTTCGTCGTCAGCGTCGGCAGGCCGTAGGTGTGGCGGTAGGCGCGGACGAGGTGGTCCGAGGAGGCCTTGCTCGCCGAGTAGGGGCTGTTCGGGGCGTACGGGGTCTCTTCGGTGAAGGGCGGGTCCGACGGGCCGAGCGAGCCGTAGACCTCGTCGGTCGAGACGTGGAGGAAGCGGAACGCGGCCTTCTCGCCGTCGGGAAGCGCGCTCCAGTAGCCGCGGACGGCGTCGAGGAGGTGGAACGTGCCGACGACGTTCGTGAGGATGAACTCCTCGGGTCCGTGGATCGAGCGGTCCACGTGCGACTCGGCCGCGAAGTTGACGACGGCGCGGGGGCGGTGACGGGCGAGGAGCGCTTCGACGAGGGCGCGGTCGCCGATGTCCCCCTTCACGAAGACGTGGCGCGGGTCGCCGTCGATCGCCGCGAGGCTCCGGGGGTTGCCGGCGTAGGTCAGCTTGTCGAGGTTCACGACCGGCTCGCCGCCTTCGGCGAGCCACCCGAGGACGAAGTTGACGCCGATGAAGCCGGCGCCGCCCGTCACGAGGATCATCCGCTCCTCCTCACTCCGAGACGTCCGCCCCGCCGAACCCGGCGGGGTTCTGCGACTGCCAGCGCCAGGCGTCGGCGCACATCTCCGGAAGGCCCCGTGTCGCCTTCCACCCGAGCTCCCTCTCCGCCCGCGCCGGATCCGCCCAGCAGCGGGCGACGTCACCGGGCCGGCGCGGGAGCACCCGGTACGGGACCTTCCGCCCCGAGGCTTCCTCGAACGCCCGGACGACCTCGAGGACGCTGAAGCCTCGGCCCGTGCCGAGGTTCCAGGTCCGGAGGCCCGGCGCTCCATCGAGCGTCGCGAGGGCGGCGAGGTGGCCGAGCGCGAGATCCGTGACGTGGATGTAGTCGCGAACGCCGGTCCCGTCCGGCGTCGGGTAGTCATCGCCCCAGACCGAGAGCGCCTCCCGGCGGCCGACGGCGACCTGCGCGACGTAGGGCATCAGGTTGTTCGGGAGGCCGCGCGGGTCCTCGCCGATCCGCCCGCTCGGGTCGGCGCCCACCGGGTTGAAGTACCGCAGCAGGGCGATCCTCCACTCCGGGTCCGACGCGGCGACGTCGGCGAGGAGCTGCTCGACGACGAGCTTCGTCCTCCCGTACGGGTTCGACGGCACGCCGAGAGGCGCGTCTTCCCGGATCGGACACGACGCCGGGTCGCCGTAGACCGTCGCCGACGAGCTGAAGACGAACGTCTTCACGCCGGCCTTCGCCATCGCCTCGAGGAGCGCGACGCTCCCGCAGACGTTCGCGTCCCAGTAGGCGAGCGGCTTCTCGACCGACTCCCCGACGGCCTTCAGGCCGGCGAAGTGGATCACGGCCCGGATCGGATACCGCGCGAACAGCGCGTCGAGCGCGGCGCAGTCGCGGACGTCGGCCTCGACGAACGGGACCGCGCGCCCCGCCAGCTCCGCGACGCGCTCGACGGCCTCGCGCCGGGAGTTGACGAGGCTGTCGAGGACGACGACGTCCCGGCCCGCACGCAGGAGCTCGAGCGTCGTGTGGGAGCCGATGAAACCGGCGCCGCCGGTGACGAGGATGCTGCTCATGCGCGTTTCGAAGCCGGGAGGCTGCCGACGGCGTCGCCCGGTGCGTCGCGCACGTTAGCAGGTCTCCCGGGCCGCGCGGTCGAAGCTCAATTCCAGTGCTTCAGGCGGGGCCAGAGCTCCGGGAGCGGCGTCTTCAGGCCGCGGCAGACCCAGATCGGTCCGTTCTCCTCGGCCATGCCCCAGGGGTGGTGGTGTCGGCCGGCCTCCTCCACCGAAGCGCAGAGCCGCTCGAGGCTCTCGCGGTCGTCCTGGAGGACGACGAGGACGTCGCCGCGGAAGTCGCGTGGCCCCCAGAAGAAGTGGTTCTGGTGAGCGGAGATCGCGCGCGGCAGGCCGTGCGCCGGACCGAAGAGGTTGACCGCCCCCGCCTCCCCGTAGTTGTTCGCGAAGATCGCCGCGCGCGCTCTCTCCTCGGGCGTCAGGCCGTTCCAGACCTCCGCCACGTCGGCGACGAGCTCGGGCCAGCCGAGCTGGTCTCCGAACATCTGCGGGAGCGGCCCCTCGTGCGCGACCTCCGCCTTCGGCGGCGCGAAGCCGAGGCGATCCATGTACGCCACGAGCCGCTCGGGCGGCAGGAGCGGGAGGACCATCGGCGCCGCGGGGAGCGAGAGGAGGACGGCCCACGCCGCGGCCGCGAGCCGCGGGCCCGCGCGGCCCGAGAGGCGCCGCGACCGCTCGAGCGCCTCGTCGAGGCCGACGGCCCCCGCCGCGATCACGATCGGGAAGACCGGCGTCAGGTAGTACCCCTTCGCGTTCATCGCGAACATCAGGACGAAGAAGACGACGAACGCGCCCCCGAGAGTGCGGTATCGCCCGCTCCGCGCGAGGAGGAGCCAGGCGAGGCCGCCGAGCCAGAGCGGCAGGAGGTGCGGCCCCTGCTGGAGCACCTGCGTCAGGACGAACTCGCCAGGGCCGAGAACGACGTTCTTCCCGGTGCGGGCGACGTTGCGCAGGTCTTCGAGCGTCGGGAAGCCGTTCGCGGCCTGCCAGAGTACGTTCGGAAGGAAGACGAGAAGCGCGACGCCGGCGCCGGCCCAGGGCCAGGGCGTCGCGAGGTGCCTCCGCATCGGCGTCAGGAGGAGCCCGGCGAAGACGGCGACGCCGAAGAAGGCCGTGGAGTGCTTGTTGAGGAGGCCGAGCCCGGCGAGGAGCCCGAACAGGAGCCAGAGCCGCGGGGAGGCGCCGTCGGCGAGGCGGACGACGACGATCGCGCAGCCCGTCCAGAAGAGCGGCTCGACGACGTTCATCGAGAAGAGGGAGGCGATGGCGAGGAAGATCGGCGTCGCGAGCGCCGCGACGGCCGCGAGCCCCTGCGCGGCCCGGCTCCCGCCGAGACGCCACGCGAGGAGGCCGGTGAGGAGGACGACGCCCGCGCCGGCGAGCCCGGCGAGCAGCCGGAGGACGGGGAGCGAGCCCCCGAGGAGGAGCGCGGCCCTCGCGTAGAGCCCGATCGCGGGCGCAGCGTCGACGTAGCCCCAGGCGAGGTTCCGGCCGCAGTCGAGGAAGTAGAGCTCGTCGCGGAAGTAGCCGTAGCGATCCGCGAGGACCGCGTGGAGCGCGAACCTCGCCCCGGCGATCGCGAGGAGGGGGCCCCACGCGGGGGGCGCGGCCGGACGGAGCTCCCTGTCGGGCATGCCCGGATGGTACGGCGCGCTCCTCCCGAGGTTGCCGGACCACCCGGCGGGCGGGTCGGTCTGCGGAGGCCCCGCGAACCGGGAAGGCGCCGTGGACGCGCGCCTCTCGGGCCGCCCCCCTCAGCCCTTCGCGCCCCGGTACGCCGCGGCCATCTCCTCCGTCTCGCCGCGGAGCGCCGCGACGAGCTCGGGGGGCGAGAGGGCGAGGGCGTCCCTCCCGAACGAGAGGACGAATCGGCGCGCCTCGAAGATCGATCCGGCCGGCAGCTCGAGCTCGATCTCCCCGGAAGGGAGCGGCGTCAGCCTCTGCTTCGGGTGCCAGCGGACCTCGGCGACCCACGCCGCCATCGCCTTCGCGAAGCGGACCCGGAAACGAAACGGCTCCTTCCCGACGAAGATCCCGATCGTCTCGCCGAAGTGGCGCTTCAGGTCGAAGTCGCGGGGGACGGAGAACGGCTCGGGGGTCGTCTCGCCGCCGCGGATGCGCGAGACGTAGAACGTCTTCACGACTCCGGGGTCGTCGTCGCGGTCCTGCGCGGCGACGAGCCAGTCGCCCGCCGCGAGGACGAGGCCGTACGGCGCGAGCCGCCGCGTGCTCGTCTCGCCGGAGGGCTTCTGGTAGCGGACGGCGAGGACCGTCTTCTCGCGGATCGCCGTCGCCACGGCGTTCCAGACGGCCGGGTCGACGAGGCGGATCGGCTGCGGGTGGATGTAGAGCCGCTCGACGAACGCGCCGGGGCTGACGCGGATCTCGGGCGGCATCACGTCGGAGAGTCGCTCGAACGCCTCGCGGAGGCCCTCGGCGACGGGCGTCCCCTCGTAGAGCTGGAGCACCTTGGCGGCGACGCCGATCGCGAAGAGGCCGGGTCCTTCGACGGGGATCCAGGGGAGGTGCCAGGCGGGGTCGGAGTAGCGGAACGAGCCGCTCTTCCTGTCGAAGACGATCGGCGCGTCCATCTCGTCGCGCATGAACGCGACGAATCGCTGAACGGTCTTCGTCGAGGTCTTCCAGCGGGTCGCGAGGTTCGTGGCGTTCACGACGCGGCGCCGACGGAGGAGGTCGTCGAACTCGAGGATCCGACGGAAGAGAGGCCTGTCCTTCACCGCCATGCGGGCATGGTAGCGCCCGGGGACAGGAGGGCGCCGCCTCCCCGAGCTTCCTGCTGGGGAAGGCCCGGAAGGCCGCGGCCCGCCCGAGGGCGGCGCCGCGGCCTCCGCGTCAGGACGCGATCACTCCTCCCAGGGGAGCCCCGGCTTGAAGTGTCCGTAGTTCGTCGTCTTCTGGTAGATCGGCTTCCGCAGGCTCAGCCGCTCGCTGATCGCGGCGGGGCGGAAGTCGAACGACGAGACGAGGGCCGCGGCGGCCTTCGCGTCGCCCGTCCCGAACGTCTCTACCGTCACCGACATCGGCTTCGCCTCGCCGATCGCGTACGAGACCTGGATCTCGGCGCGGCGCGCGAGGTCCGCCTTCACGACCTGCCGGGCGGCCCAGCGGCAGAAGTAGGCGCCGCTCCGGTCGACCTTCGAGGGGTCCTTGCCGCTCCAGGCGCCGCCGCCGTGCCGGGCCGCGCCGCCGTAGCTGTCGACGATGATCTTCCGCCCCGTCACGCCGGCGTCGGCCGTCGGCCCGCCGAGGACGAAGGAGCCGGAGGGGTTCGCGATGAAGCGGATCCCGTCGCGCATCCACTCGCCGAGGGCCTTCGGGGCGAGCTCCTTCTCCACCCAGGCGGCGATCTCCTCGCGCGTCACGTCGGGGCCGTGCTGCGTCGAGATGAGGACCGACTCGACCTGCTTGGGGAGACCCCCCTCGTAGCGGACGGTCACCTGCGACTTGCCGTCGGGCCTGAGCCACGGCACGAAGTTGCGCCGGGCCTCGGCGAGCCCGCGCGTCAGGCGGTGCGCGAGGACGATCGGGAGCGGCAGCAGCTCGTCCGTCTCCTTCGTCGCGTAGCCGAACATGATCCCCTGGTCGCCGGCCCCCTGGTCCTTCTTCTTCGCGTCCGTCGCTTTCTTCACGGCGCCGCCGATCTCCTTCGACTGGCGGGTCAGGAAGTTGAGGACCTTGACGCCCTTCGCGTTGAAGGCCTCGGCCGGGTCGACGTACCCGATACCCTCGATGACGCCCCGGACGAGCTCCTCGTAGTCGGCCTTCTTCAGGCCCGCCTTCGAGGTGATCTCGCCGGCGAGGACGACCTTGTCCTTCTTGCAGAGGACCTCGCACGCGACGCGGGCGTTGTCGTCGGGGCCGATGTTCGCGTCGAGGACCGCGTCGGCGATCAGGTCGCATACCTTGTCGGGGTGCCCCTCGGTGACGGACTCGGAGGTCAGGAGGAAGTCGGTTTCGCTGGTCATTCGGATCTCCTTTCGTTCGTGTCGATTCGTCTGTCGGGCGCGCGGTCCCGCGACGGGGCGTGTCCGGACGCGCTCCGCCGAGAAACTCCGTCGCAACATCGAAATGTCGGTTCTTGGGACGTGCCGGATCCGTTCAGGAGCGTCCTTTCGACGATGCAGGTCACGCTTCGATCGCGCATGGCTCCCGATCCGGAAGGGTCGGGCCGGCGTTGCCACCGCAGGGACTACGGTCTGGCGGGCGGGTCGTCGAGCCGGTGCTCTCTCCGCCTCTCTTCATGCCGGCAGCCCGAAGCGCAGGGCTGCCAGTCGCTCAAAGAACCGCGCGGCCGCGCCGCGCCGGCGGATTCTCGCACACCCTCCTCGGAGAGTGGGCGGGCCCCCGCCCGAACCCGGGGACGACGGGGCGCGTATCGGACTACCGTGGGCTTCCCATGCAAGGAGGAACGATGAGATCCCGTTCCGGACTGATCCGCACCCTCGGGGCCGCCGTGGCGGTCCTGTCCTTCACCCTTCCCGCCGCCGCGGCTCCGAATGCTGCCGGCTGGCGCATCCCGACCGCCGTGAGGAAGCTGCCGAACGGCCTGACGGTCGTCGTCTCGGAGGACCGCTCGTCCCCGACATTCGGCCTCTGCGTCGTCTACCGGATCGGGTTCCGCCTCGAGCCGAAGGGACGGACCGGCTTCGCCCACCTCTTCGAGCACATGATGTTCCAGGGGACCCCGAACGCCCCGAAGGGGACGTACGACCGGGTCATCGAGGGGGGCGGCGGCATCAACAACGGCTCCACCCGGTACGACTACACGAACTACATCGTGAGCGCCCCGGTGTCGGCCCTCGACGCGATCCTCTGGCTCGAGGCCGACCGGATGAAGATGCTCGACTTCTCCGAGAAGAACCTCCAGAACCAGAAGGACGTCGTCAAGGAGGAGATCCGCGTCAACGTCAAGAACCGCCCCTACGGGCTCTTCTTCTGGACCGACGTCGCCGCCGCCGCCTTCACGAAGTGGGAGAACGCGCACGACGGCTACGGCTCCTTCGCCGACCTCGACGCGGCGACCTCCTCCGACGTGAGGGCGTTCTTCGAGAGCTACTACGGCCCGAACAACGCCGTCCTCGCCATCGTCGGCGACGTCTCCGCCGAGGAGGTGTTCGCGAAGGCGGAGAAGTACTTCGGGTCGATCCCGGCGCGCGCCACCCCTCCGAAACCCGACGTCGACGAGGAGCCGAACTCGAAGGAGCGCCTCGTCGAGCAGGCCGACCCGCTCGCGAACGTCCCCGCCGTGGCGATCGGGTGGAAGCTCCCCTCCCGCGGCGCTCCGGACGACGTTCCGGCCGCCGTCCTCGCCGACCTCCTCGCCGGCGGCGAGGCGTCGCGCCTCTACCAGGGGCTCGTGAAGGGGAAGGAGCTCCTCCTCGGGATCGAGGGGGGCGTGAACTGGCCGCTCGGCGACCCGTGGACCTACGACGGCCCGACGCTCCTGACGTTCTTCGGCCTCTACAAGCCCGACGCTTCGGCGAAGGCCGTCGTCGCGGCGATCGACGAGGAGATCGCGAAGGTGGCGCGCGGCGACGTCGATGCCGCCGAGCTGGAGAGGACGAAGACGAAGATGGTGTCCGACCTCTATGCACAGCTCGAGATGCCGATGGACCGCGCCGTCGCTCTCTCCCTCGCGCAGCTCTTCACGGGCGACGCCGCGAGCGTCAACGAGATCCCGCGGAAGCTCTCCGCCGTGACGCGCGCCGACCTCGCACGCGTCGCCTCCACGTACCTTACGGCTCGGAACCGGACCGTCGTCGACCGCCGGCCCGCGCCGCAGAAGGCAGAGCCTCCCGCCGAAGCGGGGAAGTGAGGAACGCTCCGTGAAGAAGACCTCGAACCTCGCCGCCCTCGCAGCGCTCCTCTGTGCCGCCGCGCTCCTCGCCCCCGCCGTCCGAGCGGCCGAGCCGGCCCCGCTCCCGAAAGAGCTCCCGCCCTACGGGGCCGACGCTCCGCTCCCCGTCCCGTCGATCGCGAAGTCGACCCTCCCGAACGGCCTCACCGCCTGGATCGTGAAGCGCCCCGGCTTCCCGAAGGTCTCGGCCGTCCTCGCCGTCCGAGGCGGCACGGCCGCCGACCCGGCCGGCATGGAGGGCGTCGCGGGCCTCCTCGCCGCGACGATGAAGGAGGGGACGGCAAGGCGTTCCTCCCGGCGGATCGCCGAGGAGCTTCAGGCCGTCGGCGGGGACCTCTCCGTCGGGGCCTCGGCCGATGCCTTCTACCTCCGCGGGAGCGCGCTCGCCTTCGGCCTCCCGGCGCTCCTCGACCTCCTCGCCGACGTCGCCCGCGACCCTGCCTTCCCGCCCGGCGAGGTGGACCTCGCGAAGGAGAACGCCCTCCAGGAGCTCGAGGCGCAGGAAGCGAACCCCGAGTACCTCGCCGGCAGGGCCTTCGCGAAGGCCGTCTACGGCGCTCACCCGTACCACGTCGTCTCGCCGACGCGCGAGACGATCGGCAAGGTCGCGCCCGCGCTCCTTCGGGCCGAGCACGCGCGCCGCTTCCGCCCGGACTCGGCGCTCCTCGTCCTCGCGGGCGACCTCGACGAAGCGGCGGCGAGCGCCGCCGTCGCGAAGGCGTTCGGCGGCTGGGCCGCGACGGGCTCGCCGGTGCCATCGACGCCTCCGTCGCCGCCGGCGCGCGGGCGCGAGATCGTCCTCGTCGACCGTCCCGGCTCCGTCCAGTCGACGATCGTCGCGGGCCGCCCCGGCCCCGCGGTGAGCGACCTCGACTGGTACGACGTCCTCGTCGCGAACACGATCTACGCCGACGCCTTCGGGAGCCGCCTCGTGAGGAACATACGCGAGGAGAAGGGATACACCTACTCCCCCTCGGGCGACTTCACGACGCGCCGCGCCGGGAGCCTCCTCGAGATGCGGGCCGACGTCCGCAACGAGGTGACGGCCGCGACGCTCCTCGAAGTCTTCTACGAGCTCGACCGGATGGCGGCGACGACGCCCACGCCGGACGAGCTCGCCGGCGCGAAGCGCTACCAGGCGGGGCTCTATCTCCTCCGAAACCAGGTCCAGGAGGCCGTCTCCGGAACCCTCGCCCGCAACTGGGTCAACGGCCTCCCGCCCGAGGCGCTCGGCGAGTTCGTGACGAAGGTGAACGCCGTGACGGCCGACGGCGTCCGCGCGGCGGGGAGGAAGCACTTCCTCTCGAGCAGCCAGACCGTCGTCGTCGTGGGTGACGCGAAGGAGGCTCGCGCGCAGCTCGAGCTCTTCGGGAAGGTCGTCGAGGTCCAGCCCTGAAGTCCCGGGGGCCGCCCCGCTCGCGCGGGGCGGCCCGGCCCGGAGCCTGTGCCGTCCCGAACACCCGGGCCCATTCGGGACGTCGTCATCCGGGGATTCCGGGAGGCGGGCGCCCAACGAGCGGCCGAAGGACCGTTCGACGTACACTTCCAGAGCTGTTCGGAGCGAGCTCGACATGAAGCGAAAGGGCGCAGTCTTCCCGGTTCTCCTCGCGACGTCGGCGCTGGCGCTCGCCGCCACGGCCGCGCGCGTCGACGCGCAGGGGACGTTCCGGCTCGTCGTCGACGCCGTGGCGGAATCGCGCCTTCGCTCCGCCTCGAACGAGGCCGAAGGGCGGCTCACGCTCCAGGCGAAGCTCGAGGGCGAGGGCCTGGCCGACGCGAAAGCGTTCCGCCTCCGGCTCGCGACCGCCGTCGACGCCACGGGGCGCGACGTCCTCCCCGAGGAGCCCGAGCCGCCCCGGTGGGAGGAGCGGCCGAGCGGCCCGGGGCTCTGGATCGCCCTCGCGAGCCCCGCGCGCCGAGCGGCTTCCGTCACCGTCTCCGGGACGATCGAGCTCTGGATCCCCTCGCGCGACCCGGGCGCCGAGGTGACGGTCCCGAGGGCTCTTGTCCGGCCGGGGGCCGTGCTCGCGGCGCCCGGCCTGCGCTCCGCCGGTCTCACGCTCCGGCTGGCGCCGCGCGGGGAGAGCTCTCCGACGGTCGTCTCCCTGCGCGGCCGCTCCGCGGACGTCGAGAGGGTACGCAGCCTTCGCGTCCTTCGCGCCGACGGGACGGAGCTCTCGACCTCGGGCCTCCAGGTGACGACGGCGGGAGAGAAGGGGTCGCTCGAGCTCCTCCTCGCCGAGCCGCCGCCCGCCGACGCGACGCTCGTCCTCGGCCTCCTCACGAAGCGCTCCGTGGCGGCCGTTCCGTTCGAGCTCAAGGAGGTCGTCCTGCCGTGAAGAGGCGTGCCGCGGGCGCCGCCCTCGCCCTCTTGCCCGCCCTCCTTGCTGCCGGGTGCGGCCTGCCCGAACGCGTACGCGGCCTCGTCGCGAGGCCGACGCCGACCGCTCTCCCGCGGCCGACGCCGATTCCGGCGCCTCCGCTCGAGCTGAGCTTCCTCGGAATCCGCGAGGACCGGGTGCGGGGCGGGGCCGCCGGACCGGCCGGGACGACGATCGAGGTCGCCCTCATGGGGACGAAGAGGGGCGACGTCGAGACGGCGCGCGTCGTCGTCGAGACGGCCGTCGACGACCTCGGGACGAGCCTCGTCCCGGCGGCGGCCGCGAACGCAGCGCACGAGCCCCCGCGCGGGGACGACGTGGCGGCGCCGGTCGTCCTCTCGGTCCCGTTGGACCTCGCGTCCCGGGCCGCGTCGTCGCTCCGGGAGGTCTCGGGGTCGATCGAGCTCTACGTGCCCGATGCCGATCCCGGCGCCGTCGTCACCGTCCCCCGTTTCCGTTCCCGGGCCGGGTCGACCCTCGCGTCTCCCTCGCTCGCCGAGCACGCCGTCGCGATCGCGATCGCGACGGCCCAGGAGGCCGAGGCGCTTCCGGCCGATC
>CAZWRQ010000028.1:0-27589 GCA_964636395.1 uncultured Holophagales bacterium | reverse complement strand
CGTCGTCCCAGCCGAAGCCCGCGCCGCCGTCGGCGCCGAGCGGCGCCTGCATCAGGTTCGGGAGCATCGGGTTTCCGACGGAGCCGACCTCGCTGTAGTAGATCTGCTGCACGTCTGCCGCGATCGAGACGCCCTTCGCGGGGAAGACGGCGATGCCGACGGTCCAGGTCGCGGGGACGTCGAAGTCGCCCTGCCCGGCGAAGAGGCCGGCGTAGTCGTCGAACTCGCCCATCGCGATCTTCGTCTGGTAGGAGGCGCCGACGCCGAGGTACTCGCCGAATTTTCCGTGGTAGCCGATCCGGGCGCCGAAGCCCGTCGCGGTGTCGGCGCCGTTGTTCGTCAGCTTCGCCGGGTTCGACGAGAACATCGAGAAGGCGCCGAGGCCCTTCGCCTCGAAGCTCTGCCAGCCGAGGATCGGCGAGACGCCGATCGCCTGGTGCTCCGCGAATTCCCACGTGAAGGACGGGGCGATGAAGGCCTGCATCAGGTTGACGCCGGCGGGCGCCTGGCCGAAGACGGGGTTCGACCAGTCGGTGTTCATCCCGCCGTTGCCGTAGACGGCGAGGCCGAGGTGGAACCGCTCGGAGACGTGCCACGCACCGGCCATGGCCGGCATGACGAAGGCCTTGCTGTCGCTCTCGTAGTTGCCCGGGGCGAGGCCGAACGTGCCGGGGTAGCCGGAGGGGTTCCCGGTCACGGTGTACTCGCGGTTCGGGTTGAAGAGCGCGAGGCTGACGTCGTAACCCTTGACGAACGCGATCGTCGCGGGGTTCGTGGCGCTCGCGAGCGTGTTCAGGTGGAGGGCCTGCCCGGCGCCGGCCATCCCCTTGTACGGCGTGCCGTAGCCGAGCGAGAAGTAACCATTCGTCGCGGGCGCGGGAGCGGCCAGGGTGAGCAGGGCCAGGGCCGTGATCGCCAGAGCGGGGTTTCGTTTCATCGCACACTCTCCATGGGCGGCCCTTCGGGGCCGCCGGAAATCGGGTCTGTGGTCGGAATCCGGGATCGGCCCTCGGGCCGGAATCAGCGTGTCAGCAGCCGCCGCCCTTCTTCGGAGCGGCGGACGGGGCGACGGCCTTCACCACGAGCTTCGGCGGCGGTGCCGCGGCGGCTCCCGTGAAATAGCCGTTCAGGGCCGACCTCGTCCGGAATTCGGCGACGAGGGCCGGCGTCGGCTCGGCGGGGGGCTGAGGCGCAGCGAGGACCTCACCCTTCCAGGCGTCGAAGCCTCCGGCGAGGGTGAGCACCTCGCCCGGGAAGGCCTCGAAGCCCGCGGGGAGCGCCGCGACGTCGCCCTGAGCGTAGACGACGAGCGTCCGCGTCGGCGGGAGCGTCGCGACGAAGGCGGCGGGCGTCGATCCTTCCGGGAGCGTCGCGGTGCCGGGAATCTGCTCGGCGGGCGTCGTCGCCTTCGGGTCGCGGAGGTCGACGATCCAGAGCCCCTGCGAGTCGGAGACGACCTCCTTCGCGAGCGCGACGGCGTCGATCCGCTCGAAGGGCTTCGCCGCGACGACGGGCTTCACGCGCGGCACGGCGACCCAGGCGACGAGCCCGGCCGCGGCGAGGGCGCCGAGCGCGGCGAACTGGCGATTGCGGAGCGAGGCGTTCGCCGGCGGGAGGGGCTTTCCCGCCTTCGGCGCGAAGATCGCCTCCAGCTTTTCGGCGCCGAGGAAGGCGCCGATCGCCATCGCGACGACGCCCGCCGCGAGAACGGGGAAGGGGATCCCCGTCGCCTGCGAGATCGTCACGGAGCCCATGGCGCCGCTCAGGTAGAACGCCTCGAGCGGCCCGTAGAGGAAGCCGAAGAGGAGCGAGCCGGCCATGACGCCGACGATCGACCAGAGGCCGTCCCACTTGCCCGAAGCCATCGCGACGACGCCGGTGCCGGGGCAGTAGGCCGAGATCATGAAGCCGGCGCCGAGGAGGAGGCCGCCGACGACGTGCGGGCCGAGGAACGTCTCGGGGACGGTGACGAGCGAGAGGTCGAGGACGCCGAGGCCCGAGAGGAGCGCGAGGCCGGCGCAGGCCGTGGCGATCGCGCTGAACATCACCTTCAGGACGCGCGTGTCCGTCAGGTAGAACTGCGCGGCGAGGTTCTTCGCGTTGCCGAAGCCGGCGCGCTCGAGGACGAAGCCGAACGCGAAGCCGATGAGCGTGCCGAGGAGGAGGCCCGTCGGGAAGCCGAAGGCGTCGTTCGGGTAGAGCGGGAGGACGTTCATCGCCACTCCTTCCGGAGGAACGGGGCGAGGAGGTAGCCGCCCGCGAAGACGCACATCATGAAGATCCAGGAGCCGAGCGAGAGGACCGCGCCCCCCGTGAGCGCCTGGCCCGACGTGCAGCCGCGGGCGAGGCGGGCCGCGAAGCCCATCAGGACGCCGCCGGCGATCGCGAGCGCGATGCGGCGCCCCTTCGGGACCCCCTCGCCGCGGATCACCTCGCTCTTCAGGCGTCCGGCGGAGTAGGCGCCGACGAGGCCGCCGAGGAAGACGCCGAGGACCTCGAAGACGAGCCAGTCCGACAGGAGCGACTTGCCGGGGCCGACGTACTGGGCGAAGTAGGCGTTCGCCTCGGTCGCCGCCGGGGCGATCGCGTGGGCGACGCCGATGGCGAGGCGCGTCGGGACGCTCGAGGAGCCGAGCCCGAAGCCCATGACGAGGAACGAGCCGAGGAGGACGAGGCCGAGGACGAAGCCGGCAACGTACGGGTTCCAGTAGGGGCGTTCGGCGGGAGGCTGCATCGCGTTCACCTCGTCACGGGAGGAAGCGGAAGGCGGAGTGCTGCCCCGCCGTCAGGAGGATCCAGCGGAGCGCGAGCCCGCCGGAGAGGATCAGGACCGGGAGCAACACGGTGAACCTCAGGTGCCGCTTCGCCTCGATCGCCTCCATGGCGAGCGGCACGAGGAGGCCGAGGACGACGACGCAGGAGAAGAAGACCGCCGTGTACGGCCCGCCGAGGAACTGCGCGGCGGCCCACTGCCCGGCGTCGCCCGAGGTCGCCCAGCCGAGGAGCATCAGGGCGACGAGGACGAGCTCTGCGACGATCGCGGCAGCGTCCCAGCGGACGAGCGTCCTCCTCTCGCCCTCCTCGAGCGGGAGGACGAGCAGGAGCGCGGCGCCGGTCGAGATCCCCGAGGCGAGAAAGAGGGGGCCGAGGACGGCGCTGTTCCAGGCGATGCGCGAGGGCATGGTGCCGAGGAGGAGGCCGGTGTAGATCCCGAGCGCGACGCCCATCCCGACGCTCGTCAGGAGGATCCCGCGCCGTCCGCCGTCCGCCCACGCGAAGCCCTTCTCGAGGAGGGGCGCGAGCGCCCCGGGCGTCTTCCCGCGGAGCCACGACCGCTGGGTGTCGCCCATCGACCCGAGGCCGAGGAGGAGGCCGATGGGGTAGATCAGGACGAGGATCCAGGCGCCCCACGACATCGGCGAGGTTACGTGGAAGAACATGTAGAAGCGCCAGGCCCAGAGCTTGTGGGCGAGGTCGAGCCAGAGGGCGACCATGCCGAGGGAGAGGAGCCCGAGGGCGGCGAATGGCATGAGCCGCAGCGCGTCGCCCTTCGGCTTCTCGCCCGAGCGGAGCTCGAGGGCGGCGGCGAGGACGAAGATCCCGGCCACGAGGCCGCCGAGGAAGAGGTAGACGACGATCTCCCAGCCCCAGATGTGGAGCGAGGGGTCGATGCCGGGGTTCGATCGGGTCGTGGTGGCTTCGATCAGCTCGTACATCTCACGCGCCTCAGACGAGGAAGTGGACGTTCGGGCCGGCGCCGGACTCGGGGTGGTTCACCTTCGAGCGCCGCTCGCGAAGGAGCGCCGAGACGGCCGACTCCGGGTCGTTCGAATCGCCGAACGTGAGGGTGCCGGTCGGGCAGACGCCGACGCAGGCCGGCTGCAGCCCCTTCTGCACGCGGTGGAAGCAGAAGGTGCACTTGTCGACGTACCCCTCCGGGTGGACGAACCGGGCGTCGTACGGGCAGGCGGCGATGCACGCCTTGCAGCCCGAGCACTTCCCGTGCGTCACGAGGACGACGCCCCCCTCGTTCACGTGAGAGGCGCCCGTCGGGCAGTTCTCGACACAAGGAGCACCGGTGCAGTGGTTGCAGCGCTCGGAGCGGATCTCGGCGGAGAGCTTCGGGAACTCCCCGCGGACCTCCTCGACGATCCAGTCGCGGCAGAAGCCGTCGGGGACGTCGTTTTCGGCCTTGCAGGCGAGGACGCACGCCTTGCACCCGACGCACTGCCGGGTGTCGACCGTCATGGCGTAACGCTTCACGGCGGAGCTCTTCGCGCTCATCTCAGGCCTCCGCCTTCGCGGCGCCCGACGTCGCCGTCTTCTCGGACTTCTCGATCGTCACGAAGTTGACGCTCATCCCCGTCGTCCCGGCGACCGGGTCGACGGCGATCCGGGTGACGAGCTGCTGGTCGTCCATGCCTCGGTTCGCGGCGAAGCGGAGTCCCGGGTTCGTGTGGCCGTAGCCGTGGACGACGAAGACGCAGTCGGGGCGGATCCGCTGCGTCACCTTCAGCTTCACCGGCTGCGACCTCACGCCGTCCTGGTTCACGAGCGTGACGACGTCGCCGTGCGCGAGCCCCTGTTCCCTCGCGGCCTTCGCGTTCAGCCAGACCTCGTTCTCGGAGTAGACCTCCGACAGGAAGCGGTTGTTCGTCGTCCTCCCGAACGTGTGCGTGGGGGTCCTGCCGAAGAGGAGCCGGAACTGCCCGTCGGCCGGCTGCTCGTGCCGCGTGTAGGGCGGCAGCGGCGGCAGGCCCGCGTCGGCCATCTGTTTCGAGTAGAGCTCGATCTTCTTCGACGGGGTGGCGAAGGCGAGCTGGAGCCCCTCCTCGGTCCGCACGGGCACCGGCGTACCCTTCACGACTCCCGTCTTCCGGATCGCCTCGACGTCGTACCCGCCCTTCTTCAGCCGCTCGGTCGCGAGCTGCTCGCCGCTCTCCCACGGGAAGTACTCCGCGAGGCCGAGCCGCTTCCCGAGCTCCTTCGCGATCCACCAGCCGGGCTTCGACTCGTACATCGGCGGGACGACCTGCTGCCGGACGGCGAGGAACGGCTCGGACCAGGGGACGGGGGCGATGTCGTCCCACCGCTCGAGGTAGGTCGCCTCGGGGAGGACGACGTCGGCGTAGCCGACGATCTCGGCGGGGAGGACGTCGACCGCGACGAGGAGGTCGAGCTTCTGGATCGCCTCCAGGACGTTCTTCCGCTGCGGGAGCGCCTGGAGGAGGTTCGAGCCGTAGACGATCCACCCCTTGATCGGGCAGCCTGGCCCGCCGAGGCGTCCCGGCACCGTCGCGTCGCAGACGCCGTGCGAGAGGACCTCTTCCGCGAACGGGTAGACGACGCCGTTCGGCGCGTCCTGCGTCGTCTTCGGCTTCTGCGCGTACTCGGGAACGGGGTACTTCGGGACCGGCATCTGCGTCGGGACGAAGATCCCGCCCCTGCGGCCCCACGACCCGAGGAGCGCGTTGAGGATGGCGATGGCGCGCGAGCGCTGGACGTCGTCTCCGTACCAGGTGACGTGCCGCCCGGGGTGGATCAGCGAGGCCGGCCGGGCGCCCGCGATGAAGCGCGCCGTCTCGGCGATCGTCGCGGCCGGGATCGTCGTCTCGGTGAAGGCCCACTCGGGGGTCTTGTCGGCGACGTGCTTCCTCAGCTCGTCGAGCCCGACGGCGTTCTCGGCGACGTAGTCGCGGTCCCAGAGTCCCTCGTCGAGGATGACGTGGATCCAGGCGAGGAGGAGCGCCATGTCGGTCCCGGGTTTGATCGGGAGCCAGTAACGCGCCTTGCCCGCGGCCGTCGAGAAGCGCGGGTCGACGACGACGAGCTGGCCGCCCTTCGCGATCATCTGCGCGAAGTCCTGCACCTGGGTGTTGTGCATGTTCTCGCCGAGGTGCGAGCCGATCAGCGTCAGGACGCGGGAGTTCGCGATGTCGAGGACCTCCGGCGAGCCGAGCGAGGCGCCGTACGTCAGGTTGAAGCCGACCTCGCGCGGGCCGCGGCACTGCCCGTAGGACGGGGCCGTGACGTTTCCCGAGCCGTAGGCGAAGAGGAGGTGCTTGAAGAACGACCCTCCGAACCCGTGCGAGAAGAGGGCGACCTTGTCGGGGCCGCACTCGGCCTTGATCTTGAGGAGCTTCTCGGCGGTGAAGTCGAGCGCCTTCTCCCAGGAGACCTCCTCGAAGTCCTGGGCCCCGCGGGCGCCCGTCCTCCGGAGGAGGGGCTTCTTCAGCCGGTCGGGGTCGTAGAGGAGGCCCGTGCCCCCGGTGCCGCGCGGGCAGAGCCGTCCGCGCGAGAGCGGGTGCTCGGGGTTCCCGACGAGCTTCGTGACCTTGCCGTCCTGCACGTGGGCGAGGACGCCGCACTTCCAGAAGCAGAGCTCGCAGAAGGTCGGGACCACCTGGTCGCCGTCGGTGCCCGGGTCGTGGACGACGTCGGGGTCGAGGCCCCACCACTTCGTCGTCAGGCCCGATCCGAGGGCGGCTGCCCCGAGGCCCGCGCCTCCGATCTGTATGAACTCTCGCCGGGTCGCCGTCATCTTCACCTCCGGTGGTCTGGAAGATCCCCGCAGCCCGGTTATCAAGAAGCGCGCCAGGGTTCGCAGAGAACGCGAATGCTGCTCTGCAACGCGATCGGCGCGAATCTGAGAGATCGTCGCTGCGACAAATCCGTTCACGTGCGACAGGATGTTTCTCGATGAGGCGCCCCGGATGAAACATGGTGTTTCGGCCGAGTCCGTTCTCTCCCCATGTGCGGACTGTTCGCCGTGCGGAGCCGGCTCTCGTACGATGAGGAGATGATCCGCTCGAACCGTACGCCGGTCTGGATCGTCGCTCTCTCCGTCGTCTTCGCCCTGGCGCTTCTCGGGACGGCCGGCCTGGCGTCGCGAACGCTTCGGCAGCGGGACGCGGCGGTGCGCGACGGCGTCCTTTCGCGGGCGGCGCACGAGCTCGAGGCGAGCCTGCGGGGCGCGACGCCCGAAGAGGCGACGACCGTCCTCACGGAGTTCCTGTCCCGAAACACGGACATCGTCGACGGCGCGGCCGTCGTCGGACCGGCGGGCGTCCTCGCGAGCGCGGGGGCGGATTCCACGAACGGCTACGAGGTGACGGCGGCGCTCGGGCGCGAGTGGCGGCCCGCCCTGCTCGGGGCGGAGCCGGGCTCCGGTGGCGGCTTCATGGGCGGGCGAGGGTCGGGAGCAGGGCGGGGGATGCCGCCGATGCGTCTCCGCCTCCGGCCGGCGCCCGCGCTGGGACGCGAGCCGGCCCTCGCCGGCCTCGTCCTCGCCGGCGGCGCCGCCGCGGCGCTGGCCCTCGTCGGCCTCGCGTTCGTCGCCTCCCGGGGCTTCGCTGAGCGCGAGAGGAGGGAGGCGGCCGAGGCCGAAAGTCAGCGCCTCGCCACCGTCGCGAGGGCGGGGGCCGGCCTCGCGCATCGCCTCCGGAACCCGCTTGCCGTCGTGAAAGGGACGGCCCAGCTCCTGGCCGGACGCGTGCCGGAGAGCGAGCGGGAGCGCATCGTGCGGATCGTGACGGCCAGCGAGCGGATGGAGACGATCCTCTCCCGCCTCCTCGACTTCGCGCGCCCGCCCGACCCGCAGCCGGCCTCCTTCGACCTCGCCGCGCTCGCCCGGGAGGTCGCCTCGCACGGCGGCGAAGAGGCTGCCGGGGCGACCGTCCGAGCCGACAGTCCGGTCGCGGCGCGCGCCGACCGCGAGCACGTCGAGACGATCCTGGAGGAGCTCCTCGCGAACGCCCGCGCGTTCGACCCGAAGGGGACGCTCGAGGTCGTGGTCCGGGCCGAAGGGAGCCGCGCGGTCGTCGAGGTCGCCGACCGCGGGCCGGGTCTCGACCTCGACCCGGCGAGCGCGTTCGAGCCGTACGTGACGTCGCGCCCGGACGGGACCGGCCTCGGTCTCGCCATCGTCCGGTCGCTGGCGACGGCCAACGGCGGCGCCGCGTCGCTCGCGCCGCGTCCCGGGGGCGGCTGCGTCGCGACGCTCGCGCTGCCCGGAGAGGGGGCCTGACGTGGCGCGAATCCTCGTCGTCGACGACGAGCCCCCGTTCCGCGCGCTCCTGCGCGACATCCTCGAGGGAGCTGGGCACGGCGTCACCGAGGCGCGGGACGGCGCCGAAGCTCTGGCATTCCTGGAAAGGACGACGTACGACCTCGTCCTGACCGACCGGAGGATGCCGGCGGTCGACGGTCTCGAGCTCCTCCGACGCGTCCGCGCACGCACCTCGCCGCCTCCGGTCGTGGTCCTGACCGCGCACGGCTCGATCCCGGAGGCGGTGGAGGCGGTCCGGCTCGGCGCCGCCGACTACATCGCGAAGCCGCTCCCGTCTCCGGAGGCGCTCGTCGACCTCGTCGCGAGCCTCCTGCCGCGTGAGGACGACGGCGAGCTCGTGACTGCCGACCCCGCGATGAAGGTGCTTCTCGACCTCGTCGACCGGGTCGCGCCGCGGGACGTCGCCGTCCTCGTGACCGGCGAGTCGGGAACGGGGAAGGAGCTCGTCGCGCGCCGGCTCCATGCCCGCTCGCCCCGCTCGAAGGGGCCGTTCGTAGCGGTGAACGCCGCGGCGCTCCCCGAGACGCTCGCCGAGAGCGAGCTCTTCGGCGCGGAGAAGGGGGCCTTCACGGGCGCCGACCAGGCGCGCGAGGGGCGCTTCGAGGAGGCGTCCGGCGGGACCCTGTTCCTCGACGAGCTGGGGGAGCTGCCGGTCGGGCTCCAGTCGAAGCTCCTGCGCGTCCTCGAGGAGCGGGTCGTGCGGCGGCTCGGGGGGAGCCGGGACCTGCCGGTCGACGTCCGGCTCGTCGCCGCTACGAATCGCGACCTCTCCCGCGAAACGGGGGAGGGCGGGTTCCGGCAGGACCTCTACTTCCGGCTCGCCGTCGTCGTCGTGAACGTTCCCCCGCTCCGCGAGCGGCCGGACGACGTGCCGCTCCTGGCCCGGCACTTCGCGGAGAAGCTCGCCGCGCGGCACGGCGTCCCCGTCCCGTCGCTGACGGACGACGCCCTCGCGGCGCTCTCGGCGCACGCCTGGCCGGGGAACGTCCGCGAGCTACGCAACGTCCTCGAGCGCTCGGTCGTCGTCCGGGGAGGGGAGCCGATTCGCGGCGCCGACCTGGGCCTCGCCCCGGCCGCGACGGCGTTCGCGCCGCTCGACCGCGTCCACCGCGAGAGGGAGGCGCTCCTCGCCGCGCTCCGGCGAACCGGAGGGAAGCGCGAGGAGGCCGCGAAGCTCCTCGGCATCTCGGTCCGGACGCTCTATTACCGGCTGAAGCAGTGGGGGATCGGCTGACCCGAGACCCGGGTGCGGCGGATACCCCTGCAACCGCGGTGCAGCGGGGCTGCGGGTTTTGCAGGCCCGGACCGTCTCGCAAGCACCGGCAATGCGGCGGAAGTCGCTCCGCCTGAACCACTTCGCTGCGCTCCGCCCCCGCCTGCGACGGCTGGCACCGGGCGTGGATGAAGAGCCACGAGGCGGCCCGAGACCGTGGCCGCCAGCACCGACCAAGGAGCCGAACATGAAGAAGACCGCCCTCCTCGCCGTCCTCCTGCTCGCGACGCCGCTCCTCGCTCAGCCCGGCCCCCGCGGCGGCCGGGGCAACGGCCCGGGCGCCGGCACGGGCGTGCCGACCGCTCCCGCCACGAACCCGTTCGCAACGTACTTCGCGTCGCTTCCGAAGGAGTCGCTCGGCTCCGCCGAGGCCGCCGAGGTCGCCTTCCTGCGGGAGGAGGAGAAGCTCGCCCGCGACGTCTACCGCGCGCTCTTCGCCGCCCACGGCGACCGCACGTTCGCGAACATCGCCGCGGCGGAGCAGCGGCACATGGACCTCGTGAAGCTCCTCCTCGACCGCTACGAGCTGGCCGACCCGGCTGCCGCGACGGCCCCCGGCGAGTTCAAGGACTCGCGTCTCGCCGCCCTCTACACGGACCTCGTCGCGAAGGGGAAGGTCTCCCTCGTCGAGGCGCTGAAGGTCGGCGCCACGATCGAGGACCTCGACCTCGCCGACGTCGCGAAGGCCCTCGCCGCCGCCGACAACCGGGACGTCGACTCCGTGATGCAGAACCTCGCGAAGGGCTCGCGGAACCACCTCCGCGCTTTCGCCGGCCGCCTCTCCGCGCTCGGGGCTCCCTACGCCGCGCAGTACCTTCCGGCGGACGAGGTCGCGCGGATCCTCGCCGCGCCGCGCGAGCGGGGTGCCGTCGACGAGACGGGGAAGCTCCTGCCGGGGACGGGGACGGGCCAGGGCCGCATGGGCCGTGGCCGCGGCCGCGGCGTGGGTGCCGGGAACGGCAGCGGGACGTGCGACGGGACGGGGCCGGGCGCCGGCACCGGTCCGGGCGCGGGATTCGGCCCTGGCGACGGCACGGGCGCCGGCTGCCCGAACCGGTAGTCGCGAAGGCGCGCCGCGCCGACCGCGACGCCCGGACGGACGGGGGGAGAAGGGGACCTTCTCCCCCCGTTCCGCGTCTGCACCCTGCGGCGGTCGCATCGCCGCGGGCAGACCCGATAATCGGGAATGCCCTCGGACAAGGTCCTCCTCCTCACCGCGATGGGCGCTTACCTGGCGCTCACGATCGGCGTCGGCCTCTGGTACTCGAGGCGCAGCGCCCGGAGCGCCGCGGCCTATTTCCTCGGGGAACGCGGCCTCGGACCGTGGGTCGCCGCGATGAGCGCGGAGGCCTCGGACATGAGCGGCTGGCTCCTCATGGGGCTTCCGGGCGTCGCCTACTTCGCGGGGGCGGGCGAGGCGGCCTGGACCGCGATCGGTCTCGCGCTCGGCACGCTCGCCTGCTGGAGCCTCGTCGCGCGGCGCCTCAGGGCCCACTCGATCGTCGCGGGGAACGCGTTCACGCTCCCGGCCTTCTTCAGCGCCCGCTTCCACGACGGACGACGCCTCCTCTCGACGATCGCCGCGGGGATGCTCCTCTTCTTCTTTTCGATCTACGTCGGCGCCCAGTTCGTCACGTTCGGAAAGCTGTTCGGCTACGTCCTCGGCATGGAAGGCCTCTACGCGAGGATGGTCGTCTTCGGCGCGCTCTTCGTCCTCGCCTACACGTTCGTCGGCGGCTTCCTCGCCGAGACGATGTCCGACTTCATCCAGGGGACGCTCATGTTCTGCGCGCTCGTCCTCGTCCTTTCGTTCGGGACGGCGAAGGCGGGCGGCGTCGGGGCGCTCCTCGCCGAGCTCGGGGCGATTCCGCGTTTCACCGACCTGTTCGGCGTCGCGACGCCTCTCGATGCCGCCGGAGCCGCCGTGACGGCCGCGGCCGGCAATGTCCAGGCGCTCGTCGACGGGAGCCCCGCGTTCGGCTCCGGCGTCGGTTTCGGCTTCCTCGCGATCCTTTCCTGCCTCGCCTGGGGCCTCGGCTACTTCGGGATGCCGCAGGTCCTTCTCCGCTTCATGGCGATCGAGAAGCCCACCATGGTCGCCCGCGCCCGCGCGATCGCGGTCACATGGTGCGTCGTCTCGCTCTTCGCCGCGGTCGGCATCGGCCTGATCGGCCGCGCCCTGATGCCGACCCGGCTCCTGACGGCGAGCGCGGCGGAGACGATCTTCATCCACCTCGCGGTCGACTTCTTCCCGCCGCTCCTCGCCGGGGTGGTCCTCTCCGGCATCGTCGCCGCCTCGATCAGCTCGGCCGACTCCTACATGCTCATCGCCTCCTCCTCGCTCGCGAGCGACCTCGTGCAGAACTTCCGGACCGAGCCGCTCCCGGACCGGTCGGTCCTCTGGCTCGCGCGCGGCACGCAGGTCGCGGTGACCGCCTTCGGGATCCTCGTCGCCCTCTCGGGGAACGACTCGATCTTCCGAGTCGTCTCCTACGCCTGGGCCGGCCTCGGCGCCGCGTTCGGACCCCTCGTCCTCTTCTCGCTCTTCTGGAGGCGAACGACGCTCGCGGGGGCCGTCGCGGGGATGCTCACCGGAGGGGTCGTCGTCGTCGCCTGGAAGAACCTCGTCGCGCCGCTCGGCGGCGCGTTCGCCGTCTACGAGCTCCTTCCCGCGTTCCTCCTCTCGGCGCTCGCGATCGCCGTCGTCAGCCGCCTGACGCCCGCGCCGCCGGCGGAGGTCACGGACGCCTTCGACGAGGCGCGGACCTTCCCGGGCTGAGAGCCGGGACTACTTCGGAGCCGGCGGAAGGACCTCGAGCTCGATCGCGACGAGGAAGGGAAGGCCTGCGTCGGGCGTCGGCCTGACGTTCGAGACGGCGTAGACGAGCTCGACGTGCCTCGGCCCCGGGACCGTTTTCTTCGGGACCCTCACCGGCAGGAGGCTCGTCCCGTTCGCGGCGACGACGAGCTTCCCCGGGACGACGATCTCGCCCGCTGCTCCCTCCCCCTCGAGGACGAGGCGCAGGTCGGAGTCGTTCCGGAGCCGTAGGTACCCCTCGTCCCCGGCGCGGATGGCGAGCTTCGGGTTCTCGATCGTCACGGCGGCGGCGACGAGCGGCTTCAGCTCGGCCTCGCGCCCGGCGAGCTTCCCGTCGGCCCAGGCGGCCGTCCTCTGCGCGAAGAGCGCCTCGCGGATCCCCTCCTCGCTCCGCTCCTTCGCGAAGACGAGCGTGACGGGCCGGCGGTCGCCCTCGTGGACGTGCCAGGCGAGGTTCGAGGGGTCGTGGACGTCGGAATTCGCGAGGATCGCGAGGCCCTTCTCGAGCGCCCAGCGGTGCGCCTCCGGGTAGGACTCGCGGTCGTTCGCCACCTCGATGCCGTCGATCAGGCCGGCCGCGAGGATCTCGTCGTGCTCGGGGTACCAGCGCGCGACGCCGTCCTTCTGCTGCCCGCGCCAGCCGGGGTGGTTCCAGAAGAGGAAGGCCCCCTGCGCCCGCGCCGCCTTCAGGGCGTCTCTCCACTCCGGGGTCTCGAGAGCCTTCGACGACTTCAGGAAGATCGCGTTGAAGTGGCCGGGCGGCATCTTCCGCGTCACCTCGGAGCCCTGGACGACGAGGACCCCGAGCTTCTCCCCGAGCGGCGCGGCGATCTCGAACGGGCGGTCGTGGTTCGTCGGGAGGTCCGCCGCGTGAGGCTGGTACTCGATGTGGTCGGTGATTGCGATCGCGTCGTATCCCTCCCGCCACGCCTCTTCGGAGCGGATGTCGGGCCAGACGGAGCCGTCGGAGAAGACCGTGTGCGTGTGGAAGTCGCACCGGAGCGTGACGTAGCCCGGGATGTCCGGGACCCGGAGCGGCCTCCTGACGCGGACCTCGTGCGCCGGGGCGGTCCGTGCGAGCGCGGCGACGGTGACGAGAACGGCGAGACCGGCGAGCCGGAGTGAGGCGGAGCGACGCGGCATGCGGACCTCCTCGCGGGAGCGACGGTCGATTCTCCGGCTGCGTCCGGGTCGTGGCAACGGATCGCAGCGGGGCCGCGTGCTACCTTCGATCGATGCCCGACGCGCTCCCCGACGTCCTTCACGAGCTCGAGGCCGACGCCCTTCCTTCCGCGGCAGAGACTCTCGTGTCGATCGCGGCCGAGTACCTGGCCGAGACGCGCTCCGGCGACGGCCCCGTCTCGACTCCGCTCACCCCGCGGGAGCTCGCGCGCCACTTCGACGAGCCCCTGCCCCGGCGGGGAAGGCCCCTCGCCGAGGTCGCCGAGCGCCTCCGACGCGAGGTCGTCCCCGCCTCGAATCGCCTCTGTCACCCGCGCTCGATGGGGCACCAGGTCTCGGCGCCCCTCCCCGCCGCGATCTGGACCGAGCCGCTGGCCGCCGCGCTGAACCAGTCCCTCGCCGTCTTCGAGATGTCGCCCGCCGGGACGGCGATCGAGGGCCGGGTCGTCCGCTGGATGTGCGACCTCGCGGGGTTCGGGCCCGCAGCAGGCGGGACGTTCACCTCGGGCGGGACCGAGGCGACGTTCACGGCGCTCCTCGCCGCCCGCGCGGCGGCGCTCCCCGACGCCTTCACGAAGGGAGTCGGGGCGGAGCCGCCGGTCGTCCTGCACGGTGAGCACGCGCACTACGCCGTCTCCCGCGCCGTCGGCGCGCTCGGGCTCGGGACCGACGCCGCCGTGGCGGTCCCCTCGCGGGGCTTCCGCATGGACGTCACCGCGCTCGAGACCGAGCTCGATCGTCAGGCGGCCCGCGGACGGCGGGTGATGGCCGTCGTCGCGACGGCCGGCTCCACGGCGACGGGCTCGTTCGACGACCTGCCGGCGATCGGCCGCCTCTGCGAGGCGCGCGGCGTCTGGCTCCACGTCGATGGCGCCCACGGCGCCTCCGCCCTCCTCTCCTCGGCTCACCGCGGGCGGCTCGACGGGATCGCCCGCGCGCGCTCGCTCGCCTGGGACCCGCACAAGATGATGCTGATGCCGCTCTCGGCGGGTGTCCTCCTCGTGCGGGACGAGCGCGACCTCGACGCCGCGTTCGCCCAGCGCGCCCCGTACCTCTTCCACGGCGCGGAGGGGGAGCGAAGCCCCGACCAGGGGAAGCGGAGCTTCCAGTGCTCCCGGCGGCTCGACGCGCTCAAGGTCTGGGTCGCCCTCCAGCGCTACGGCGCGGACGGCCTCGGCGTTCTCTACGACGGCCTCTGCCTCGCGGCCCGGTCGCTCCATGCGGCGCTCGCCGCCCGGCCCGACTTCGAGACGCTCCACGAGCCGGAGTCGAACATCCTCTGCTTCCGCTTCATCGGGGAAGGGGAGCTCGACGCCGAACGCCTCGACGGGATCAACCTCCGCCTCCGCGAGGCGTTCAACCGCTCCGGGGAGGGATGGATCACGACGACGCTCCTCGGCGGCCGGCGCGTCCTTCGCTCCACCCAGATGAACCCGCGGACGACGCCGGCCGACCTCGAGAGGGTCGTCGAGGGGCTCGCGCGGCAGGGACGTCGGATCGCGGCCGACAGCGCGGATCGTCCTTGACCGATACGGGCATATGCCCGAAACTTCCGGGTGGCCCGCGGTGGAGACGCGGGGGCCCGACCGGGCGCCCCGCGATCCGCGGCCGGAAGGAGCCCCGATGAACCTCTGCATCCCCGTCACCGCCGACCGCGGCCTCGAGAGCCCGGTCTCCGGACACTTCGGCTCCGCGCCGCTCTACCTCCTCGTCGACTCGGAGACGCGAGCGACGCGCGCCCTCTCGAACGCCCGGGCCGTTCACGAGCACGGCGCCTGCCGTCCGCTCGACGCGCTCGCCGGGGAGCGTATCGACGCCTTCCTCGTCGGAGGAATCGGCGCGGGAGCGATCATGAAGCTTCAGGCGGCGGGGATCCGTGTCTTCCGCGCGACGGCCCCGACGGCCTCCGGCTGCCTCGACGCCTTCCTCCGGAACGAGGTCGAGGAGATGGACCCGGCCGGAGCCTGCGCCGGACACGGCCACGACCACGGACACGGCGCGGGCCTCCCGACCCGGGGCTGACCTCGGGCAGAATTTCGTTCGGGGGTGCTCCGCCCCCCTGCCGGATGGATCGAGAAGCTCAGCGCGCTCCCGACTGGTCGAACCTCGAGGCGGTCTTCGAATCGCTCGGGCGGGCTCTCGTCGTCCTGGACGAGGGCTTCGCCATCATCCGCGCGAGCCGTTCGCTCGAACGGATGGCGGGGGAGGGCGTCGCCGCCGAGGTGATCGGCCAGCCGGTCGAGTCGCTCTTCGGCCCGCGGCTCTTCGGCCCCGAGGAGACGCTTCGCGAGTCGCTCCGGCTCGGCCGGCGGGAGGAGGGGCGGCGCGGCGTCCTTCGCTGCGGGCGGGAGGCGGCGCGCCTCGTCTCGGTCACGACGACGCCGCTCGCTCCCGGGGTCGTCGACGCCTGCGATCCGCGGGCGCGCTACCTCGTCGTCCTCCGCCCCGCCGAGGACGACGACACGATCCTCCAGAGCGTGGCCGTGTCGCACGGGCTCGTCGCCCGCTCTCCGCGGATGCTCCGGATCGTCCACCTCGTCGAGTCCCTCCATTCGAGCGAGGCGAACGTCCTGATCACGGGAGAGAGCGGGACCGGGAAGGAGGTCCTCGCGCGGGCCCTCCACGCCCACTCGCCGCGCAGCGCGGGCCCGTTCGTCGCAGTGAGCTGCGCGGCGCTGCCGGCCGACCTCCTCGAGAGCGAGCTCTTCGGACACGTCCGGGGAGCCTTCACCGGTGCGGTCCGCGACCGCGTCGGGAGGCTCGACCTCGCGCGCGGCGGCACCCTCTTCCTCGACGAGGCCGGGGAGATCCCGCTCCCGGTCCAGGTGAAGCTCCTGCGGGTCCTTCAGGAGCGGGTCTTCGAGCGCGTCGGCGAGAGCACGGCGAGGACGCTCGACGCGCGCATCGTCGCCGCGACGAACCGCGATCCGAAGGAAGCGGTTCGGACGGGGCGTCTGCGGGAGGACCTCTATTACCGCCTGCGCGTCGTCCCGATCCACATTCCCCCGCTTCGGGAGCGGACGGAGGACGTGGAGCTGATCGCCCGGTACCTCCTCGCCCGAATTGGAGGCCGCGCCGGCCGTGCCGTGCAGCTCTCTCCCGACACGCTCGCCGCCCTCGAGCGATACGAGTGGCCGGGGAACGTCCGCGAGCTGGAGAACGCCCTGGAGTACGCCGTGGCGCTCGGGAGGGGCCAGACCGTCCAGGTCGAGGACCTGCCGCCGGAGATTCGCTCGCCGGAGTCGCCTGACTCCGGCGCCGCCGGCCGAACCCGGGAGGCCCGGAGCGGAGCGTCGCCGCGCGCGACGGAACCGCCGCTGGACCGGCCCGACCCCGAAGAGGCGCCGATTCGCGCGGCGCTCGAGCGAAACCTCTGGAACCGCTCGAAGGCGGCTGCCGAGCTCGGGATGAGCCGCACGAAGCTCTGGCGCCGGATGAGGGAGCTGCGTATCGGCGTGCTCTGACGGCGCTCCGGCCACCTCTCGGACCGGGAACTGCGCGAGTCGCGCGACGGGTCGGCGCCCGACCGGGGGAACGGCGGCTCGACTCCGTCCGGACCTGCCGGTGAGGAGTCGCTACCGTCCGTGGCGCGGCGACGAGCGTCCGTCGCGCTCCGGCGGATCGAGGCCGAGCTTCTTCAGCCGGCGAAAGAGGGTCGTCTTGTGGATGCCGAGCTCACGGGCGGCGGCGAGGCGGCTCCCGGCGTTCCTCTCCAGCGCCGCGCGGATCGCCTCGGCGTCGAGCAGGGCGTGGGCGGAGCGGACGTCGGGGGCGGCGGCGCCGGGCCGGCGCCGGCCGGCGAGCTCGTCGGGGAGGTCGCCGACGTCGATGCGCCGCTCGTCGCAGACGACGAAGGCGCGCTCGACGACGTTCGCGAGCTCGCGGACGTTGCCGGGCCAGTCGTACGCCATCAGGAGAGAGAGCGCCTCCGCGGTGACCCCCTTCACGGCGCGCCCCTGGAGGCGGTTGAAGCGCGCGACGAGCTCGTCGACCAGGAGCGGGATGTCCTCCTTGCGGCTCCGAAGGGGCGGCAGCTCGATCCTCACGACGTTGACGCGGTAGTACAGATCCTCCCGGAAGAGCCCTTCGCGGACGCGCGCGGCGAGGTCCCGATTCGTCGCCACGACGATGCGGGCGTTCGTCTTCTGCGGGCGGCTGGAGCCGAGCGGCTCGTAGGTCCTCTCCTGGAGGACGCGGAGGAGGCGGACCTGGAGGGCCGGGCTCACCTCCCCGATCTCGTCGAGGAGGAGCGTCCCTCCCTGGGCGAGCGCGAAGCGGCCCGCCCTCTCCTTCACGGCGCCGGTGAAGGCGCCCGCGGTGTGGCCGAAGAGCTCCGACTCGAGGAGGGTGTCCGGGAGCGCCCCGCAGTTCACGGCGACGAACGGCCCCTTCGCCCGCGGGCCGAGCGCGTGGATCGTCCGCGCGACGAGCTCCTTCCCGGTCCCGGTCTCGCCGAGGAGGAGGACGGTGCTCGGGCTCGCGGCGACGGCAGGGAGCGCCTCGAGGACCCGCTGCATGGAGGGGCTGCGGGTCGCGAGGTCGCCGACTCGCGCGCGCCCCTCGAGCTCGCCGCGAAGGGCCTCGACCTCGGAGAGGTCGCGGAAGATCTCGGCCCCGCCCGTCACGACCCCCTTCGCGTCTCGGAGGACGGCGGTCGAGAGGCTGACCGGGACGCGCGTCCCGTCGGCGACGACGATGTAGGTCGACTTCCCGATGACGGGCTTCCCCGTCCGGAGCGTCTTCTGGAGGGCGCAGGAGGGGCCGCAGGTGCTCGAGCGGAAGACCTCGGCGCAGCGCCTCCCGATCGCCTCCCGGCGCGGGACGCCGGTGATCCGCTCCGCGGCGCGGTTGAACGAGGTGATGCGCCACTCGGAGTCGACGGTGAAGACGCCGTCCGAGATGCTTTCGAGGATCGTCTCGCTCGGGGCGGGGGAGACGGGGGCGACCGGCTTCGCGCGTTTCGTCATTCCCGCTCCCCGTGCCCCGAACGAGCCCGGGTCACTTCTCCATCGAGGGCTTCCAGACCTTCCAGACGTTTCCGACGAGGTCGGGGCCGGGCGTCAGGACCGGGTCCCCCGGCATCCAGCCCGCCGGCGTCGCCTGGGTGCCCTTCGAGGCACGCACGACCTGGAACGCCTCCACCTGCCGGATCGTCTCGGCGAGCTTGCGGCCGACGGGAGGCGTCATCACCTCCATCGCCTGGACGACGCCGTCGGGGTCGATGAGGAAGCGGCCCCTCAGCTCGATCCCCTGGCCCTCGTCCCAGACGCCGTAGGCGCGGCCGATGTTACCGGCCTGGTCGGAGGCCATGTGGAACGGGACGCCCCCCTCCACCATCTTCACGAGCTCGTGGTCGTTCCACATCTTGTGAACGAAGTGACTGTCGACGCTGACCGAGATGACCTCGACCCCCAGCGCCTGGAGCCGCTCGTAGTTGTCGGCGACCGCCGACACTTCCGTCGCTCAGACGAAGGTGAAGTCCCCCGGATAGAAGCAGAGGAGGACCCACTTTCCGGCGAAGTCGGCGAGCTTCACGGGGGCGAAGCCGCCGCGGTAGTAAGACGGGGCGGAGAATTCCGGGGCCTTCTGGCCCACGCGTGCGGTCACGGGCACCTCCTTCTTCCGTTCGTACTCCGGGCCGGGTGCGGGCGGAGGGCCTTCACCGGAGACGGCGCCCGTCACGCGGCCACATCCCACGGGTTCGCTCATCGCTTCTCCTTTCCGCCCCCGAGGGGGCCGAAGGGATCATATGCTCGTTTCGGCATGTGGCGAAACGGCGATGGCCCTGCCAGGCTTCAGAGGGCGACGACCTTCCCGGCGATGGCCTGCGCGGCGAGGATGTCCCCCATTCCGCCGACGATGCCGACGCGGACCTTCTCGGCGAGGCCGAGGAAATCGAGGCAGGTCCGGCAGAGGACGAGGTGAACGCCCCGCGCCTCGAGCTTCGCGAGCGTCTCGAGGACGGGCGATCCCTCGACGGCGAGCTTCACTCCGTCGGCGTAGAAGCAGATCGCGCCCGGCAGGTCCCCGCCCTCGAGGACGAGCCGGAGCCACGTCCCCGCGAGCTTCTCCTGAAGCGCGGGGTCGGCCGTCCCCATCCCCGCGCGGCTGAAGACGACGAGGGTGTCCTTCCACCGGCCTTCCGTGCCTTCCATCGGCTCCTCCTCAGTAGCTGTGCTCGCCGAGCTTCACCTTCCCTCGGAACGTCCAGTAGATGACGCCCGAGTAGGTCAGGACGAACGGCATCCCGACCGCGGCGATGACGAGCATGATGCCGAGGGTCTTCGGGCTCGAGGCCGCATTGAAGATCGTCACCGAACGCGACGGATCGCCCGCGGCGGTCACGAGGTTCGGGTAGAGGGCGAGACCGAAGAGGGCGACGAGCCCCGTGATGACGCCCGCCGAGGAGAGGAAGGCGAGGCCCGGCCGATCACGATAGAGACAGCGCGGGATGTTCGCGACGCCGAGAATCGTCCCGACGACGACGACGATCGCCCACGGGAAGCTCCGGAAGTTCTCCGTCGCCCGCGGGATGAAGGCGACCGTCGCGACGGTCGTCAGCATGAAGAGGACCATGAAGAGCCCCCAGGAGCGCCACATCCATTCGCGCAGGCGCTGCTGGAAGTCGCCTTCGGTCTTCAGGTAGAGGAAGAGGCCGCCGTGCATCGCGAAGAGGGCGACGGTCATCGCCCCGACGAGGAGCGGGTAGGGACCGAGCTGGTCGATCACAGAGCCGGTGACGTTGCCGTTCGCGTCGATCGGGACGCCGACCATCGCGTTGCCGACGGCGACGCCGAAGAGGAGCGTCGCGGCGAAGGAGCCGCCGAAGAAGGCCCAGTCCCAGAACCGCCGCCAGGCGGGGGAGGTCATCTTCGAGCGGAACTCCATCGAGACCGCCCGCGAGATGAGCGCGACGAGGAGGAGCATGAAGGCCGTGTAGAAGCCCGAGAAGGCCGTGGCGTAAGCCTCGGGGAAGGCGGCGAAGAGGGCGCCGCCGAACGTGACGAGCCACACCTCGTTGCCGTCCCAGAGCGGGCCGATGGAGTTCATCGAGATCCGGCGCTCGAGGTCGGTCCGCGGGACGAACGGATGGAGGATGCCGACGCCGAGATCGAAGCCGTCGAGGATCGCGTAGCCGCAGAGGAGGACCCCCTCGAGGACGAACCAGGTGATCGCGAGCGCTTCGAAAGACATCGCCGCCTCCTTCAGCCCCGCGCCTCGTCGCCGTCCGTCATCCGCCCCTCGTGGACGGCCCGGAGCGCGGCGGCCTCGAGCGCTCCGTCGCGGCCCCCGCCGGGGTGCGGGGAGGCCTCGTCCGGCCCGTGCTGAATCTTCCGATGGAGGACGAAGACCCAGACGGTGCCGAGCGCGAGGTAGATGAAGCCGAAGCCGACGAGCGAGCCGAGGACCTGGCTCGCCGCCACGTTCGGGCTCGCGGCCTCGAGGGTCCGAAGGCCCTGGCGCTCGTCGTAGACGACGCGCCCCTCGGGGCCGACGACGACGTCCGTCCCGTCGGCGGTCCACGTCACCGGAGGGTGGACGATCCAGGGCTGGCGCCCAACCTCCGCGGCCACCCAGCCGACCTCGTTCGCGACGATCGGCAGGACGACGGCGGGGACGAAGATCCAGAGGAGCCAGCGCGTCTCCCAGAGCCTCCCGCGCCACCTCAGGAACGACGCGAGGAGCGTCAGGCCGATGAAGGCCGTCCCGAGCGCGACCATCAGGTGGTAGCTCTGGAAGCTGAGACCGACGGGGGGGCGGTCCTCCGGGCGGAATCGGTCGAGGCCGACCACGGGCTTCGCGGGATCGCCGTGGAGGAGGAGGCCGAGACCGCCGGGAACCGCGACGCGGAGCTTCACGGTCTGCGCCGCGTCGTCCGGGAGCCCGAAGAGGTTGAGGTCGGCCGGGCCGGTGACGTAGTGCCCCTCGAACGCCGCGAGCTTGGCCGGCTGGTGGCGGTAGACCATTCCCGCCTGTCCGTGTCCCGAGACGAGCATCGAGAGCGCCGAGACCGTGGCGAGAACGAGCCCGCCCTCGAAGGAACGGCGGGCGAAGTCGCCGTGCCGCCCTTTCAGGAGATACCAGGCTGCGATCGACATGACGAAGAAGGCGCCGACGAGGAACGCGCCGATCCAGACGTGGACGAGCCGGTGGACCGTCGACGGGTTGAAGACCATCGCCCAGAAGTCGGTGATCTCCGCGCGCATCACCGGCTGGCCGTCGCGGAGGAGCGGGACGCCGTCGCGCAGGACCGGGACGACGTGGTGCCCTGCGGGCGTCTGCTGCCAGCTGTTGGCGACGACGATCCAGATCGACGAGAAGATCGACCCGAGGGAGACCATCAGCGTCGCGAAGAAGTGCATCTTCGGCCCGACGCGGTCCCACCCGAAGACGAGGACGGCGAGGAAGCCCGACTCGAGGAAGAAGGCGAAGATCCCCTCGGCCGCGAGCGCCGACCCGAAGACGTCTCCGACGAATCGCGAGTAAGTCGCCCAGTTCGTCCCGAACTGGAACTCCATGACGATCCCTGTCGCGACTCCGATCGCGAAGTTCAGGGCGAACACTTTCGTCCAGAAGCGGGCCGCGGTCTCGTAGATCGGGTCCTTCGTCTTCAGGAACCACGCCTCGAGCCAGACGAGGACGACGCCGAGCCCGATCGTCAGCGGCGGGAAGATGTAGTGGAACCCGATGCTGACGGCGAACTGGATCCTCGAGAGCGTCACGGCGTCCATCGGTCACCTCCGCGGAACGGCGCGGCCCTCGGGGGCGCGCCGTTCCGGTCGAGTATGCGCGGTTCGGACTTCCCGGGAGGGGCCCGGCCCCTCTCTCAGCATCCTCCCTGGACCTTCTTCACCTTCTTCGGCGCGGGCGTGCCGGCCGCCTTCTCGAGCCTCGTGCGCTCGGCGAGCGCCGCCCGCGCCTCCGTACGGAAACGTTCGACGACCGGGGCGTAGCGCGGCTCGCCGGCGGGCGCGCCGGGGGCCAGGATCGTCCTCTCGAAGGCCGGGAACCCGCCGGCGAGGTAGGCGAGGTTCTCGAAGCCGGTTTCCACGAGGAGGAAGGCCGCGGTCCGCGCCTCCGCCTCGGTCGGGGCGACGACGACCTTCTGGACCATCCGCCGCGCGAAGACGCCCCTGAAGTCACGGCCGAGGAGGTCGTCGAACGGGACGGGGACGACCCCGGGGAGCGGCCTCGCTGCCCGGGCCGCTTCGCCGCGCAAGTCGACGACGCGGAGCCTGTGGTCGCCGTCGACGATCCGGAACGCGAGCTCGTCGGGGCTCATCGGGCGGACCAGGTGGTGTGGGGCGTAGCCCGGGGCGTTCACCTTCGCGACGAGACGCGCCGTCCGGTCGGGGAGCGCGGCCGCGAGCCCCGCGACGGCGAGCAGGAGGGCGGCGGCAACCATGTGGAGGCGGCGCGGGAAGGCGCTCGACGGGGCCGACTCCCCGGCGACCTTCCTCTCGACGATCCCGCCGACGGTGAAGGCGGTGATCGCCGCGGCGGCGAGGAGGAAGACGAAGAGGCCCGGGGAGACCCCGAGGGACTCGTGGACGAGGGCCGGGCCGAGAGCGCTCGAGTCGGCGAAGGCGGCGAAGCGGGGGAAGAGCTCGGCGTAGGCGAAGACGCCGAGGACGCTCCCGCCGAGGAAGGCCATCGCGTCGACCTTCCCGATCGCCGCGGCGCAGACGCTCGTCCCCGGGCAGAAGCCGCCGAGGAGGAAACCGAGCCCCATGACCGCTCCGCCGACGATCGCGGGCCAGAGCCAGATGGGGTTCACGAAGATCGCCCTCAGGTCGAGGAGGCCGCTCGCCGCGAGCAGCAGGATGCCGACGGCCGCCGTCACCGCCGCCGTGAAGAAGACGCGCAGGACCGTCAGGTCGTAGCCGTAGAAGACGCCGACGAGGCGGCGGGAGGAGGAGAAGCCCGCCTGCTCGAGGACGAAGCCGAAGAGGAAGCCGACGGCGAGCGCGACGACGAGGTTGAGCTGGTCGGTGATCAGGTCGGGGACGAACGGGCCCATCGCCTACCTCCCCGCCTTCCCCGGCAGCCAGAGCCCGCGCGTGAACCACGCGAAGGTGAAGCCGGTCCCGAAGATCGCGAGCATCGTCACGAAGCCGGCGACGGAGAGGACCGCCATGCCGCTCAGCGCCGCACCGCTCGTGCAGCCCCGCGCGAGCTGTGCGCCGGCGCCGAAGAGGGCGCCCCCCGCGGCCGCGAAGAGGAGGCGCCCCCTCACCGAGACGCGCGGCCCGCGTTCCGTCCCCAGCTTCAGCCGGCCCGCGCCGAGCCCCGAGACGAACGCCCCGAGGAGGACGCCCGCCACCTCGAAGACGAGCCACGCCTTGAGGGGGTTCTCGTGGCCGGGGCCGACGAGCTTCGCGTAGAAGGGGCTCGCGGCGGCGTGCTCCGGCGCGGCGGCGCCGACGGCGGCGACGACGACGCTCTTCGTCGCGCCGCTCGCGCCGAGGCCGCGCCCCGTGACGAAGACCGTCAGGAGGAGGACGAGGCCGAGGAGGACTCCGGCGAGGTAGGGGTTCATCGGTCTGTCGTTCAAGGCGTTCTCCTCAGCGGGCGTCCGGCGTCGCGGCGGCGTGGGCTGGCCCCGCGCCGGTGGCGGGCTCCTCCTCGACGTCCTCCCACCCGGTCACCATCGCCTTCAGGTTCGACGTGACCGTCTCCCCCGTCGTCGTCAGGTAGAGGTGGGCGACGAGGAAGACGAGGAGGGCGAAGGCCCCGGCGGTGTGGGCGAGGGCGATCGGCTCGAGCGTCGTGACGTCGAGGGCGAGGACCTCGTGCTTCTGCGGGTAGCGGTAGAACATGTAGAGGAGGCCCGAGACCCAGACGAGCGGCAGGACGAAGAGCTTCAGGGAGGCGTAGACGATCTTCTGGAGCGGGTTGAGCTTCTTCAGCTTCGTCTTCCGCGTCGGGTGGGGGGCGTCCTGGAAGATGCCGAAGAGGTAGTACTCGGCCTGCGCGCGGACGTTCTTCCACGTCGGGACGTACTGCCGCCACTCGTCGGTCGTGAAGTGCCAGAAGACGGCGAAGGCGATCAGGACGAGGAACGAGAAGGCGGCCCCGTTGTGGAACCGCACGGCCTGCTCGTAGCCGAAGAAGCGGAGCGAGCCGTGGATCTCGAAGCCGGTGACGGCGAGGAAGAGGATCAGGATGGCCTGCGTCCAGTGCCAGAAGCGGCCGAAGGCCGGGTAGACGTACTCGCGCTTCATCTCACTTCCCTCCCGCGTGCCGCCGCCGCCGGAACCAGATCCGCGCCCCGCCGTGGACGACGACGGCGCCGAGCGTCGCGAGGAGGAGCGTCGTCCCGAGCCCGTCGAGGAAACGGCTCCGGTCGCGCCCTGGCAGGTAGAAGCCGCCGACCTTCGCGAGGCGGCCGCCCTCCCGAGCGTGGCACTCCTCGCAGGAGACCGCCTTCTCCTTCGGGGCGACCATGTGGTTCACGGGCCAGTTCATCTCCGTCTCGGCGAAGCCGTACGAGCCGCTGTAGGGGAGGCCGACCTCCCGCATACCGGCGGCGGCTGCCGCGTTCCAGTCGAAGTCGCCCCAATAGCCGCCGTCGCCCGGCGCGGCGGAGAAGAGCTTCGGCTGGATCAGGACGCGCTGCTTCGTGTCGTAGATCTGCCGGGCGCGGTGGACCTTGACGGGGGCGATCTTCGCCTCCGGCACGTCGTATTCGCCGCCGAGCGGGTTCAGGACGAGGGGGTGCGAGGGGTCGAAGGTCTCTCCGAGGAGGTAGTGCGAGGCCGTCCCGTCGAACCAGGCGTACTCGGGGTCGACGTTCTTTCCCCAGGTGAAAGACCCCTTGATCGAGAGGTAGGCGTGGTTCCCGTCCCCGTCCTCCTCCGCGTAAGGCTTCCCGTCCTTCAGCCTGCCGGCCGTCGACCAGTCCCACCGGAGCTTCGTCGCGTTCACCTTCGCGTACGTGGGGATGTGGCAGGTCTGGCAGGCGACCTTGTAGCCGTGCTTGTTCAGGAGGTCGTCCTCGTGCGGGACGGCGCCGTGGCAACTCTCGCACGCCACGCGGTTCCGGTTCATCGAGGAGAGCGAGTAGGCCTTCCCGAGCATCTGGTGCTTCTCGGCCCGGTGGCAGTCGACGCACGCCATGTCCGCTCCGTCGGTCCCCATGTGGACGTCGACCTCGCGGGTCGTGTCGAGGAGCGCCATCTCCAGGTCGCCGTGCTTGACGTTGTTCCCGCCGCCGCCCATGAAGTGGCACATTCCGCAGTTCTCGCGCTGGGGGCGCCCCACCTTCCGCGCGACGGCGGCGAGGTCGAGGCCCGGCTCGGGGAGGCCCGCGCCTCCGGTCCTCTTCGCGTACGTCCCGCCGTCGTCGTGGCAGGCGAGGCAGTCGACGTTCATCGGGTCGGAGAAGTCGAACGAGGCGTCGGCCCAGCCGTAGCCGGCGTGGCACTTGTCGCAGCTCTGCTGGCTCCCCGCGACGCCGATGCAGAAGTTGTTCAGGACGTTCTTCTTCCCGACCGCGCGGATCCCCTTGCCGGCGACGTACTCGACCCGCTCCCAGCTCCAGTGCGAGGAGGACATCACCTCGGTGTGCCGTCCGTTGTGGCAGGAGATGCAGGCCGCCGTCACGTCCTGGGGCCTTCGGAACGGCCCCTTCAGCTGCGCGAAGAGCGCGTGGTCGACGGACGCCTTCGTCTTCGTGCGGTAGGTCTCGCGAAGCGCCTCGACGGGCTTCGGCCCGGCGTCCTTCTTCCGGACCTGGGTCACGACGAGGCTCGCCACGACCGCGAGGCCGACCAGGGCGAGGAGGATCTTCTTCATTCCGCTCCGTCCGGGACGTCCGGTGACCGGCCGCCCGCGCGCCCGAGGAGGGCCGCGGCCGGCGGAGTTCAAGAACGGCGCCATCCGTACGGTTCCTGACGCGGAAAGTGGAGCGATGCTCGCGATCTGGCGGAAGATGATGCGAAGAGGAGACTTGGAGTCGACGGCCGACCGGAACGGCGACCGCCGGGCAGCGGTGGGCCGCGACCTTCGGGGCGGAGTGTTGCAACGTTCTGCTCGCCCGCGAAACGGGGTGCGCGGGCCCGCCCGGCTTTCACCTCGTGCGGGCTGCCTCCCGGACCGTGGCCCGCGACGCCGCCTCTACTTCTTCACGAGCTCGACGCGCCGGTTCTTCGCGCGGCCGTCCTCCGTCCGGTTGTCGGCGACCGGGACCGTCTGCCCGTACCCCTTCGCCGTCATCCGGCCGGCCGCGATCCCCCGCTCGACGAGGGCCGCCATCACGGCCTGCGCGCGGTCCTGGGAGAGCTTCAGGTTCGCGTCGGCGCTCCCGACGTCGTCGGTGTGGCCGCCGACCTCGACCTTCAGCTCGGACGCCGCCTTCAGCGCGGCCGCGGCGTCGTCGAGGAGCCTGGCCGAGTCGGGCGAGATCGTCGCCTTGCCCGTGTCGAAGGTGACGTAGAGCGAGACGAAACCGTCCTTCTTCAGCTGGTCGGCGATCTCGTTGACGGTGACCTCCTGCTTCATCGCCTCGCGCTCCGAGACGGTCATCAGGTAGCTCCCGTCGCTGTCGTTCGCCTGGAAGAACGCCCAGGTCTCCTTGCCCCCCTTCACGAACTTCATCGTGAGGCCGAAGCTCGTGCAGCCGTTCCCCATGTCGGGCATTCCCTCGGAGTCGTAGTTGGCCTTGCACCAGCCGGGCCACTGGCCCTCGATCGTGCCCCCGGCCTTCTTCGCGGCCGCCTCGAAGTTGCGCATCAGCTGCAGGCCGCTGGGAGGGGTCGTCCCTTCCTTGATCTGGAAGTTGACGCGCCACGTCGGCCCCTCGACCTCGACGGACCGGAGCACCTCCTCGCCGGGCTTCATTTGCCCGACGGGGAACTTCCGGAGGTCGAACTGGCTGCTCGCGCAGTCGACGATGTACGAGTTCGGGAACCGCGTGAAGAGCGGGTGGTCCTTACAGCCCTCGTAGTCTTCCTGGGCCTTTGCGGGAACGGTCGCGAGCAGCAGCGCCATGGCGCCGAGCGCGAGCTTTCTCATTTCCTTCCTCCTCGATCGTCCCTTCCGGGGACGTCCGCGGCCACGATGACCGTCCGAATCCCACGGCAGGCGTTCCGGCCGGGGCGGTGGTCCGTTTCGCGGCGAGCGCGGGAGGATTCTCTGGTCGCGACGTGCGGGGGTCAAGGCGGGTGACCGGCGACCGGCGCCGGGCCGCGGCGCGCCGCTCCGAACGGGGAGTACGACGGCCGGCGGGCGAGGCGGGGGAAGAAGG
>CAZWRQ010000027.1:0-27861 GCA_964636395.1 uncultured Holophagales bacterium | reverse complement strand
CGCCCTCCCCGCCAGTGCTCGCCGGCGACGACCCCGTTCCGCCTCGAATCGACGGCGAAGGCCTGGAGAGGGCGCTCGCCACGGCCGAGCGGATCTCGGACGAGAGGTCCCGCCTGACGGACGACGTCCGCAGCCTCCGTGCGGCCCTCGACCGCGTCGCCGAGCTCGACACCGGGCTCGCCCGCGCGTTGTCGGAGCTCTCCCGCACGGCGGAGACGCTCATGCCGCTCGCGTCCTCGGTCTCCGGTCTCGCCGATCGGGCAAACCTCCTCGGTCTGAACGTCTCGCTCCTGTCGGCGCGCGCCGGCGAGGCGGGCGCGCCCTTCGAGGAAGCGGCCTCGGAGCTCCGGAGCCTGTTCGAAGAGGCCCGTCGCCTCTCGCGCGAGCTGATCGAGACCGCGCGCCGGAACGACGGGGGTGCCCGGCGCGTCGCCGCCCTCGTGGAAGAGTCCGTCGGTGCCGCAACGGCGGGACAGGAGCGAGGCGCCCGGGCGTCGGAGCGGCTCGGTGGCCTGGACGGCCTCTGCTCCCAGCTCGGCCGCGCGCTCGAGGACGGGGTTCGTTCGACCCGTGGCGCGGCCGAGTCCTCGCGTCTCGTCTGCGAGAGGCTCGACGCTGTCCGGTCCTCGCTCGAGGGTCGGGCCTCGGAGGCGGCGCGGCTTCGGGCCGACGCGGACGCTGCGCGGGAGGCCCTCCGAGTCGCCGCCGAGCGGGTCGAGGCGCTCCGCCTGGACGGCGGCGCCCTGCGCGCCGCCGTCCAGCGCGTCACGTCCGGCGCTTGACACACCCGCCTCCGGTTCCCAGACTGCCGAGGCCCATGCCGATCGACACGCTCACACCGGAATCCGTCCTCGCCGAATGGCGCTCGGGAAACCTCGAGGACCTCGTCGAGCTCGGGGTCTCCGCGGCCCGCGCCGGCGAGTACGAGAGGGGTCTCATCTTCCTGGCCGAGGCATATCGCCACCTCAGCCGCGAGAAGCACCGCCTGTCCGGCCCGCTTCTGTCCAACTACGGCCTCTGCCTCGCGCTCCACAAAGGACGCATCAAGGAGGCCGCCGAGTTCTGCTGGCTCGGGGTCGAGAAGGACCACTTCAATCCCGATGCCTACTACAACATGGCGCGCGTCTGGATGGCGGGCCGGAGCCGGCGCAAGGCGGTCGAGGCGCTCGAGAAGGGCCTCGCCCTCGACCCGCGGCACCCCGGCCTCCAGCGACTGAGGACGGAATTCGGGACCCGCCGGCCGCCGGTGATCTCCTTCCTGCATCGAGACAACCCGCTCAACGTCTCGCTCGGGAAGGTGCGCAAGCGGATGGCCACGCCGAAGCCCGACCCGAAGCCCCGCTCCGGCCGCTGACGATCCGCCCGCCTCAGCGGATCCGGCGGACGACGGAGACGCCGTCCCGGAGCGGGAGGATCGTCGTCTCGAGGTCCGGGCGCTCGTAGCAGAGCCGGTTGAACTCGCGGATCGCCGCCGTCTCCGCGTCGTCCTCGCACGCCGGGAGCCGGAGCGCGCCGTCCCAGAGGACGTTGTCGGTCACGAGGAGCCCCCCGACGCGCAGCCGCGGCACCACGCGACGGAGGACGTCGGGATATCCCTCCTTGTCGACGTCGTTGAAGACGAGGTCGAGCTCGCCCTCCGTCGCATCGAGGCTCGCGAGGGCGTCGCCGACGAGGAGCGCGACGCGGTCGGCGACGCCCGCCTCCTCGAGGTTCCGCCGCGCCTCCGCGGCGTTCTCCTCCGAAGCGTCCGTCCAGAAGACCTGCCCCGCCTCCCCGACGGCGCGCGCCAGCCAGATCGTCGAGTAGCCGATCGCGCTCCCGAGCTCGAAGACCCGCCGCGCCCCCGTCAGGTGGACGAGCTGCGCGAGGAGGCGGCCGACGGCCGGCCCGACGATCGGGATCCGGCGACGCGCGGCGTCCTCCTCGATCCGCGCGAGGGCGGGGTCCCGGTGCGGGAGGACGGAAAGGAGGTAGTCGTCGAGCCCTGCGAGGAGGAGCGACATGGCCCCGGAGTGTAGCGGCGGCTCAGCCGGCCGCGGGTCACCGCGGCCAGAGCCAGCCGAAGACCCCGGCAGTGCAGAGGGCGTAGACGAGCCCGTCGACCGTCGACTTGAGCGTGGTGATCGCCGAGCGCTTGTACCAGATCGTGTTCTGCCAGAGCGCGAGGGAGTAGCCGACGAACGCCGTGACGCCCGCGAAACGGAAGACCGCGAGGTAGTGCGCTCCGACCGGGAGCGCCCGCCCGGCGACGTAGGCCGCGAAGAGCCCGACGACGGCGCAGTAGACGAACCAGAGCGCGAGGCTCGGCCCCATCGCGGGCGGGCCGCTCGGCATCACCGTGAGCATGCCGACCGGCCCCCTCTCCATCTTCCCGAGGAAGGCGGGGTCCTTCATCTCGGCCATGCTCGAGCAGAGCGGGAACATGTAGTCGCCGGGCGTGAGACCGAGCTTTCCCATCGCCTCCAGCACCTCGTCCTCCTTCGGCAGCTTCCGGAAGTCGTTCTTGTGCACCGGGAGAAGCATGTGGATGACGGAGCTGACGACGAAGACGAGGACCGCGGAGACGAGGATCGGGATCCACAATGAGGTCAAAGGGACCATCGGGGCCTCCTGCAGCGAAGTTCCGGGGTGTCGGTGAGCATCCCCAATCCGCGCCGCGAAAGTCCACTCTCCGCCGGCGCGGGCCTGCCCGGCCCCCTCTCCGGCCACCCCCCGAAAACAATACACGATTTCACGCCTGGCACCGGTGGACGGTGGCACCGGTGGACGGCGGGCGTGGATCGCGCCAGACTGCGCCGTTCGGAGGTCCTCGATGAGATGCAGCGCCCTGGCTCTCGCCGCCCTGCTCGCCATCTTCGCGTCGCCGGCCGCCGCCGGGGAGCGCCGGGACGGCGTCGTCTTCGCCGAAAAGGTGGACGCCAGGCTCGACGCGATCCGGGCCGAGGTGCGGACGAAGGAGGCGCCCCCGCCGAAGAAGCGGATGTGGGTCGACTTCTCAGCCGTCGACGCGCCGAAGAGCGCATCGGAGTTCACGAGCGTCTGGCACCAGCCGCCGGTCTGCCAGGGGCTCTCGGGGATGTGCTGGTGCTTCTCGACGACCTCGTTCCTCGAGTCGGAGGTCCACCGGCTCACGAAGAGAGAGCTGCGCCTCTCGGTCCTCCACACCGTCTACTGGGAGCACGTCGAGAAGGCGAAGGGCTGGGTCCGTTCGCGCGGGACGTCGGTCTACGGCGAGGGCTCGCAGCCGGCGGCCGTCCTCCGTGCGCTGCGCGAGCACGGCGCCGTTCCCGCCGAGGCCTACACGGGCCTCGCGGACGGGAGGAAGGAGCACGACCACGAGGCGACCCTCTACGCCGAGATCCGGGCCTACCTCGACGGGGTGAAGGCTGCAGGAGCATGGAACGAGGCCGCCGTCGTCTCGACCGTCCGCGCGATCCTCGACCACCACCTCGGCGCCCCGCCCGAGACGGTCGTCGTCGAAGGGGTGTCGATGACGCCGAAGGAGTACCTCGCGAAGGTCGTGAGGCTCGACCCCGACGACTACGTCGCGTTCCTCTCGACGATGGAGCAGCCGTACTGGGAGAAGGCCGAGTACGCCGTCCCCGACAACTGGTGGCACGGGAAGGAGTACGTGAACGTCCCGCTCGACGACTTCCTCGCGGCGATCAGGGGAGCCGTACGGGGCGGCTTCTCCGTCGTCGTCGCCGGCGACATGTCGGAGCCCGGCTACTCCATCGGCCCTCCCGGCATCGCCGTCGTCCCGACGTGGGACGTCCCCTCCGCCTTCATCGACGAGGCGGCCCGCGCGTTCCGCTTCGCGAGCGGGAGCACGACGGACGACCACGGCCTCCACGTCGTCGGCGTGACGAGCCGGAAGGGGAAGGACTGGTTCCTCGTGAAGGACTCCTGGTCGAGCTCCTGGAACAACGACCATCCCGGCTACTACTTCTTCCACGAGGACTACGTGAAGCTGAAGATGCTCGCCTTCCTCGTCCACAAGGACGCCGTGAAGGAGCTCCTCGCGCGGGTCAGGAAGGGCTGACCCCCGACGTCCCGAAGAGTCCGATGCGCGCCGTCCGCCTCCCCGCGGCCCTCCTCGCCCTCCTCGCCGTCGCGGCCTTCTCCGCCTGGCGCTCCTCGCCCCCCTACCCGCGCGGGGCGGACGCGCCGGCGACGGAGTTCTCGGCGCAGCGGGCGGCCGAGGTGCTCGAGCGCCTCCTCGGCGACGGGGCGCCGCGAACGCCCGGAAGCGTGGCGCACGCGGCGTTCCGCGAACGGCTCCTCGACGAGATACGGCGGCTCGGCCTGGAGCCGGAGACGGACGAGGGCCTCGCCTGCGCCCCGCACGGCTCCTGCGCCCGGCTCGTCAACGTCCTCGCCGAGCTGCCGGGAACTGTCGAGGGCCCCGCGGTCCTCCTCACCGCGCACACCGACTCCGTCGGTGCCGGCCCCGGCGCGAGCGACGACGCGTCGGGCGTCGCCGTCCTCCTCGAGGCGGCCCGCGCGCTCCTCGAGGCCCCGCGGCGGAACCCGGTCCTCCTCCTCTTCGACGACGGCGAGGAGGACGGGCTCCTCGGTGCGGAGCTCTTCGTCCGTTCCTCCCGGGCGCGAGCGATCGGCGCCCTCGTCAACCTCGAGGCACGCGGGACGAGCGGCCCGAGCCTCCTGTTCGAGACGAGCGCGGAGAACGCGTGGCTCGTCCGGCGCGCCGTCTCCCGCCTCCCGCGTCCCGTCACGAGCTCGCTCTTCGCGTTCGTCTACGACCGGCTCCCGAACGACACCGACCTGTCCGTCTACAAGCGGGAGGGGCTCGCCGGCCTCAACCTCGCGTTCCTCGGCTCCGCCGCGCGCTACCACACGCGCGAGGACTCCCTCGCGAACCTTTCGCGAGCCTCTCTCCAGCACCAGGGGGAGAACGCCCTCGCCCTCGCGCGGGGCCTCGCAGAGACCGACCTGCGCGAGCCCCCCACCGGCCGCGCCGTCTTCTTCTCCGTGGCGGGAGCGTTCGTCGTCGCCTGGCCGCGGGAAGCGGCCTCGGCCGTCGCGCTCCTCGCGCTCCTCCTCGTCCGCCTCGCCTGCCTTCGTCGCGGCGGACGCCTCCTCCCGCGCGTGGGCGCCGTCGTCCCGTTCCTCGCTCCCCTCGCCGCCGCCCTTTCCGGCCTCCTCGCGTGGCAGCTTCTCCGGGCGCTCGGCGCCTTCCCCGTCACGTTCGTCCCAAGGCCGTGGACCTGCCTCGCGGCGGCCGTCGCGGCCTCTCTCCTCGCCGCGCTTCCCGTCCTCTCCGCGGAGTCGCGCCGGGCGGGCACCGCCGTCGCCTCGTGGGAGCGGGCCTGGACCTCGACCGCGCTCCTCGGTCTCGTCTTCGCGCTCGCGTGGCCCGAAACCTCCTACCTCCTCGTCGCCCCCGCGCTCGTCGCCGGCGCCGTGCGGCTCGCGCTCCCGGAGTCCGTCTCCCCCTGGCTTGGATTCGCGGCCTCCGGCCTCGTCCTCCTCCCGCTCGTGCTCTTGCTCCCCGCCGCGCTCGGCCCCGTCGCCCTCCCGGTCGTCGCCGCGGCGTTCGGGATCGTCCTCGCGACGCTGCCGGTCGACGGGACGCCCGGCGCGTGGCGCCGCCCCACCGGCGCCTTCGCCGCCCTCTTCGTCGTCGCGTCCGTCGCGGCCCTCGTCCTCTCGAAGCCGACGCCCGACGAGCCCGAGCACGGCACGATGCTCGCCGTCGAGGAGCAGGGGACGCCGGAAGCGCGCCTCGCCTACAGCCCCGCGTCCGGCCGCCTCCACCCTTCAGTCGCGGCCGCCGCCCGCTTCGAGAAGGCACCCGGGCTCTTCCCGTGGGCGAGGAAGGCCGCACCATTCGCGGCGCCGCTCCCGTCGACGGCGCTTCCGTTCCCCGAGATCGCGGTCCTCGATTCCACGCCGCTTCCGGACGGGCGACGGCTCCTCCGCATTCGCCTCACCTCTCCGCGCGGGGCGCCGCGCCTCGGGCTCGTCTTCTCCGACGCGACCGGCGTCGAGGAGATCCGGGTGGAGGGGCGGCCCCTCCCTCCGCCCTACCTGCGGAGCAGGCCCGCGACGGGAAGGCCGCTCCGGCTCTTCCTCCGCGCCGCGCCGCCGGAAGGGTTCGTCGTGGAGCTGACGCTCCCGGCCGCCCCCCGCGAGGCGTTCGTCCTCGACGAGACGCCGGGGCTCCCGCCGTCCGCGGCGGCGGTCGGCCGCTCCCGCCCCGCGACGGTCGCACCCGCGAACGGCGGCGACGCGACGATCCTCGATCGGAGGCTCTCTCTCTGAGGGGCCGGCCCGCCCTGCCGTTCCGCCTCGCGGTCGCGATCCGCTCGCGGCCCCACGCCGATTTCTCGCCGCCCCGGGAATTCCCAGCCTCGCCCGCGCGTTGAGATCCCATCGCGTCAGGCGGCACGCCGGGCGGAGAGGTGACGAGTGGGGCCGAAGAACGAACGGGGCCGCGCCGCGGCGAAGCCGGTCGCCGTCCGGGGGGACCTCTTCTCCCGGATGCTCGGGGTCGTGGAGCGAGCGGGGAACGCGCTCCCCCACCCCGCGACGATCTTCCTCCTCCTCGCGCTCGCCGTCCTCGGCGCCTCGGCGATCGGCTCCTGGGCCGGGCTCACAGCCGTCCACCCGGGGACGGGCAAGGCGATCACGGTCGTCAACCTCCTGACGGTCGAGGGCCTCCACATCGTCCTCGAGAAGGCCGTCTCCAACTTCACGAGCTTCGCGCCGCTCGGCACCGTCCTCGTAGCCCTTCTCGGGATCGGCGTCGCCGAAGGGAGCGGCCTCATCGGGACGCTCCTCCGCCTCCTCGTCCTCTCGGCCCCGCGGAAGCTCCTGACGTTCGTCGTCGTCCTCGCCGGGATCCTCTCGAACGCCGCGAGCGAGGTCGGCTACGTCCTCCTGATCCCGCTCGCGGCCGTCATCTTCCTCGCCGCGGGGAGGCATCCGCTCGCCGGCCTCGCCGCGGCGTTCGCCGGCGTCTCGGGCGGCTACAGCGCGAACCTCGTCCTCGGGACGATCGACCCGCTCCTCGCCGGCCTCACACAGGAAGCGGCGCACATCGTCGACCCCTCCTACGTCGTCAGCCCCGCCGCGAACTACTACTTCCTCGCCGTCTCGACCTTCGTGATCGCCGCGGCCGGGACGTGGGTCACCGAGAAGCTCGTCGTCCCGCGGCTCGGCGCGTACGCCGGCGCCGAGAAGGCCGACGGTGAGCTCCGCCCCCTCGACGCCTCCGAGAGGAAGGGCCTCCGCAACGCCCTCGTCGTCCTCGCGCTCTTCGCCGCCGTCGTCCTCTGGGGCGTGGTGCCCGAGGGAGGGTTCCTGCGCGACCTGAAGACGGGCGGCGTCCTCCACTCGCCGCTCCTGACGGCGATCGTCCCGTTCATCTTCCTCGGCGGGGCGCTCGCGGGAATCGCCTACGGGGCCGGCGCCGGGACGATGAGGAACGACGCCGCCGTCGTGAAGGCGATGTCGAAGTCGATGGAGACGCTCGGCTCCTACATGGTCCTCGTCTTCTTCGCGGCGCAGTTCGTCGCCTGGTTCAACTGGTCGCACCTCGGCCTGATCGGCGCCGTGAAGGGAGCAGAGCTCTTGAAGGCGACCGGCCTCGGCGGCATCCCGCTCATGCTCGGTTTCGTCGTCCTCTCGGCCGGCGTGAACCTCCTGATGGGGAGCGCCTCGGCGAAGTGGGCGGTGATGGCGCCCGTCTTCGTCCCGATGCTGATGCTCCTCGGCTACACCCCCGAGCTGACCCAGGCCGCCTACCGCGTCGGGGACAGTGTCACGAACGTCATCTCGCCGACGATGTCCTACTTCGCCCTGATCCTCGCCACGGTCCAGCGCTACGACGCGAAGGCGGGCCTCGGGACCCTCATCGCGACGATGCTCCCCTACACGTTCGTCTTCCTCGCCTGCTGGAGCGTCCTCCTGATGGGGTGGATCGCGCTCGACCTCCCTGTCGGGCCGGGGGCCGGGCTGCGGCTCGCGCCGTGACGCCGTGACGCCGTGACAACGGGACGAGGCCGCTACGCCACGCCCGGCGGGACGACGTACCCCCCCGCCACCTCCGCGACGAGCTTCGCGACGTGGATCGAGGTCCGGTCCTCGAGGCAGGGCCCGACGACCTGGATTCCGGCCGGAAGACCCTCGCGCGTGAAGCCGACGGGAGCCGACGTCCCCGGGAGCGACGAGAGCCCCGCGAGAGCCGGCCAGCCGAGGAGCGTCCCGAGGTAGGGGTGCGCGACTCCGTTCACCGCGAGCGTCCGGCGCGCGAAGTCGGGGCTCTGGTCGTGCGGGAAGGCGGGCGTCGGGAAGACCGGGCAAAGGAGGGCGTCGTACCGCTCGAAGAATTCCGCCCAGCGGGCGCGCTGCCGCTCCCGCTCCTCGCGCGCGAGGTCGAACTCGCGGTGGGTCTGGGCCGTGTCGCGCGCGAGGCGCGCGCGGAAGGAGTCGTCGTCGGGGGCGAGCGTGCCGGCACGGGCGCGGATCTTCTCGTACTGCCCCTCCGGCAGGCCGGCCGCCATGCTCCCGTAGAGGACCTGCATGAAGAGGCGCGCGTTGTCGGCGAGAGCGAAGCCGGGGCGAGCCTCCGTGTCGACCTCCGCCCCGGCCGCGCGCAGCTCCCCGATCACGGCCTCGAGCCGCTCGCGGAGCGCGGCGTCGACGGGCGCCGCCGGGTCGTCGAGCCAGGCCGCGAGGCGGTACTCGGAGAGACCCTTCCGACGCGGCAGCGGCAGCTCGAGGCGCCAGGCGACGCCCTGGCTTTCGTCGGGGCCGGCGAGGAGGCGAAGCGCGAGGTCGAGGTCGTCCGCCGAGCGCGCGATCGGTCCCGCAGTCTCGAGGTCGGGCGCGGCGAGCGTGCCGGGAGGCCCCGGGATGTGCCCGCGCGTCGGGACGATGCCGTAGCTCGGCCGGTGCCCGAAGACGCCGCAGAACGCCGAGGGGATTCGGATCGAGCCGCCGAGGTCGCTCCCGACCTCGAGCCCGGAGAGGCCTGCGGACATCGCCACCGCCGATCCGCCCGAGGACCCCCCCGCCGTGCGCGAGGCGTCCCATGGGTTCGGTGTCGTCCCGAACCCGGCGTTGTAGGTCTGGATGTCCATCGCCTGAGTCGAGAGGTTCGTCTTCCCGAAGACGACCGCTCCGGCCGCCTTCAGACGCGCCACGACCGTCGCGTCGCGCGAGGGCACATGCGCCATCAGCTCGGGCGTCCCCCCCGAGGTCGTGAGGAGGCCTTCCGTCTCGAAAGAGTCCTTCACCGTGACCGGGAGCCCGTGAAGCGGCCCGCGCCGCTCGCCCTGCGCGCGTTCCGCGTCGCACCGGCGCGCTTCGAGGAACGCCCGCTCGGCATCGGTCGTGACGACGGCCCGGAGCGAGCCGAGCCGCTCGATCCGCGCGAGGAAGAGGGTGAGGAGCTCCTCGCTCGACGTCTCGCGGCGGTCGAGGGCGGCGAGGAGACCGGTAGCGGAGCGGAACGGCAGGTCGCTCATGCGCGGCTCCGGAGTGCGGCGTCCCCGCCGCGCCCCGACTCGCCTCAGCCCTTCTTCCGCGCCTCTTCGTGGAGCCAGGCGTTCGGAGAGCCGGCGACGTCGTTCCACTTCGTCTTCACGGCCTTCTCCTTCTTCGCCATGAGCGCCGCGTGCCTCTCGTCGTCGACGAACGCGAGGATGCGGCAGATGCACGACTCGCCGTCGACGAGGCGCCAGGGGAAGGCGCCGATGACGGCGCGCTGGTTGAGGAGGAGGTCGATGTCGCCCCCCATGCACTCGGCGTGGATGATGCCGTGGTTGAAGAGCTCGAGGTGCATGAGCTGGTACTTGCCGTCGTCGTAGAACTGGTCGAGCGGCATCCCGTACTTCGCGCGGAAGTGGGCGTCCGCCTCCTTCGCCTGACGCGGCATCCAGGTCCGGATGATCGTGTTCATCGGGTGGTCCGCGCTCCCGCAGTCGACGCCGATCCAGCGGAGCTTCTTCCGCCGCGCCCACTCCGCGAACTCGCGGTCGGGCCCGGGGTGCTTGACCATGTACCGGATCTCGTCCGCCTCGGGCTGGTCCCAGCCGTAGTGGTGGTAGCCGGTGTGGATGATGAGGATGTCGCCGTCCTTCACCTCGACGCGGTCCTCGACCATCTTCGACGTGTAGACGTCGTAGTCGCCCACGGCGTCGGAGAGGTCGACGATCGCCCCCTCGTGCATCAGGAAGTCGAGCTGGAGGGCCGCCATGTCCTTGCCGGGCGAGTAGAAGTGGATCTCGCCGTCGAGGTGCGTCCCGAGGTGGTTCGAGTGGGTCAGGAGCTGCCCGTTCGCGCCGTTCGGCGCGAGCCGCTTGAAGTACTTCATCTGGAGCGGCTCGTAGGTGGGCCAGGCGGGGGTGCCGATGCCGAGGGGGATGGAGAGCTCGATCGGACGCATGGGGGGCTCCTTCGTCTATGCGCGGGAGGCGCGGACGTGCTGGGCGAACGCTCCGAGGGCGGCGTGAAACGCCTCCCACGGAGGGGTGACGAGCCCGGCTCCCACCTGCCCGACGCCGGGTTCCCGGTGGGCGATGCCGGTGTTGATCTGCGGGAGGAGGTTCCGTTCCAGGACGAGCCGGAGGTCGATGCCGGTCGGCGAGCCGGAGAAGCCGAGCGAGGGGATCGCGAAGCCGGGGTTCGGCCCGAGCGTGATCCGCCGCATCGCGCGGGTCGCCGCGAGGGCGTCCTCGGCGCTCCCGCCGACGAACTGGACGATCGCGGGGGCCGCCGCCATCGCGAAGCCGCCGAAGCCGGCCGTCTCGGTGATCGCGCTGTCGCCGATGTCGGGGTTCGCGTCGGCTTCCGTCCGGCCGGGGAAGTAGAGGCCCCGCACGTTCAGCGCCGGCCCGGTGAACCAGCGCCCCGGCATCGAGGCGAGCTGGATGCCGAAGTCGGTGCCGTTCCGCGCCATGACGGAGACGAGCGAGGAGAGCGGCTCCCCCTCCGCCGCCTTCAGCAGGCACTTGCCCATCGGCATCGAGAGGTTCAGGAAGAAGTGGTCGTTCCCGTTCACGAAGTCGAGGACGCGCGCGGCGCGCTCGCGGTCGACCGTGGCCCGGACCACGGCCGGCGCGAGCTCGCGGAAGAGGAGCGACGTCCCCGCCCGATTCCGGTTGTGCCCCTCGTCGCCCATCTGGAGCGCCTGGGCCATCAGGTGCTTCAGGTCGATCGGTCCGCGGAGCGCGAGCGCCTCGGCGAGGACCGGCCCCAGCTCGTCGCGCATGAAGACGAGCCGCGCGACGACCTCCTCCGAGAAGGCGCCGTAGCGGAGGACCTTCCCGAGCCCCTCGTTGAGCGTGCAGAACGTCCGCGCGCCGGGCCGCTCGCCACCGCGGTCCTCGATGACGAAGACGGGCATCGACGGCGTCACGAGGCCGGCCATCGGGCCGACGGCGTCGTGGTGGTGGCACGGGTCGAAGCGGACGACGCCGTTCGCCGCGAGACGCTCCGCCTCGGCCGCGTCCTTCGCGCGCCTCTCGTAGAGGAGGCCGCCGATCACGGCGCCGCGCATCGGACCGCACATCCGCTCCCACGACACGGGAGGGCCGGCGTGGAGGAAGAGGTCGTCCGCCATTCCCGGGATCACGTCGCGCGCGACGCCGATCCCGACGAGGTGCGGGCGGCTGGCCAGGAGGCGCGAGAGGGCGCGGGCGTTCGCGGCGTCGATCTCACGCGCGGCGGGGCCGGACAGGAGCTCCGAGAGGTGCGCCAGGAGTCGCGGATCGCCTCCCGCGGGCGGCCGGAAGTCGACGACCGTCACGGGCGCGCCGGCGGCGCGGGGCGCCTCGGCGACGGCGTCGATGCCGGCGTGGACGACCTCGATCGGACCGTCGAGGAGAGAGGGCGACGTCGTGCTCACCGGGCCACCTCCTGCCGGACGGAGAGGACGAGGTCCGCCGCCGTCGCCGCCGCGCGGGCGGCCGACGGCTCCACCTCGACGCCTGCGCGCCGGAGCGTCTCCTCCTGCCGGGCCGTCCCCTGCGGGTCGCGGCGCGTGCCGCAGACGGAGGCGACGACGGAGAGAGGCCGGGAGCCCCGCGCGGCGCGCGCCGCGGCGACGGCTTCGACGATCTCGGGCGCCGGATCGGGGTGGGCGCCGTCGCCGAGGACGAGGTCGAGGAGCAGGACGCCGACGGAACGGTCCGACCCCGCGGCGCGGATCAGCTCGCAGCGGACCGCCTGGTCGACCATCGGGTGCGGCCTTCCGACCGTGTAGGCGTCGTCCCCCGTGTCGACGACGAGGTTCCCGTGCGGGAGCGGCGCGTTCGCCGCGAGCTTCTCCTCCGGCACGCGCACGGCAATCCCCCGCGCTTCGAGGACGCAGCGCGCCTCGGCCGCGAGAGAGCCGCCGCCGAAGAGGCCGACGAGCCGGCGCTCGCCCTCTCCTCGCCGCGCGACCGCGTCGCTGGCCGAGGGCGCGAGGTCGGCCCGGGCGGCCGGCGTCGGCGCGACGCGCGAGGCCGCCGCCTCGGCCGCTTCGTCGAGCGAGCCCGCGTAAAGGACGCCGTCCACCTCTCCCCGGCGCCCCTCGCCGAGGTAGCGGACGGCGACCGGCTTGCCGAGCTTCGCGAGGAGCCCGTGAAGGCGCTCCGCGACGCCCGCGTCCGGGTGCTTGGCGACGAGGAGGAGGGCGCGCGTCGCCGGGTCCTTCGAGAGGAGGCCGAGCCCGGCCTCCGTCATCAGGCCGCCCACCTCTGCGGAGAGGTCGCGACTGCCGGTGCCGATCGCGTGCGAGACGCCGACGCCGCGCCGATCGAGGAGGGAGCAGAGCTCCTGGATCCCGGTCCCCGAGGCGCCGACGATCCCGACCGGCCCGCGCTCCACGCGGTTCGCGAAGCCGAGGCCGACGCCCGAGAGGATCGCCGTCCCGCAGTCGGGCCCCATGACGAGGAGGCCGAGGGCGGCGGCGCGGCGCTTGAGCGCCACCTCGTCGGCGAGCGGGACGTTGTCGGAGAAGAGAAAGACGCTCCGCCCCGCGTCGAGGGCCCGGTGCGCGACGAACGCCGCGTACGGACCGGGGACGGCCACGGAGACGAGGTTCGCAGCGGGTCGCGCCTCGATCGCCTCGGGGACCGTCCCGGGCCGCTCCGGAGCCGCCGGCCCGCCGGCGCTCGTCGCGCCCCCGGAGAGGAGCCGGTCGAGGGCCGCCGTAGCCGCCGCGACGGCGTCCTCCGAATCCCCGCGGAGGCCGACGATCATGTCGAGCGGGGTCGCGGCATCGACGTCCGTACCGAGGAAGCCGGCCTCGGCGAGGAGACGGCGGTTCGTTTCCGTCCCCATCATCGCGACCGCCTCCTCGATGCCGGGAAGAGCCGCGAGCTCGCGGCTCACCTGCATGAGCCGCGCGGAGTCGTGGTAGCAGCCGGAGCGAACGAGGATGCGTGTCGTCATGAGCTCTCCCGGGCGTCGACGACGCCCTGGACGAGGGCGAGCGCTCCGGCGAGGAGGTCGGCCCCCGAGTGCGCGCCCGTCTCGGCGAGGCGCGCGCCGGCCGTGCGGAGCGACTCCGCGTCGGCGTGCGGGTTCCCGATCAGCTCCACGACCGTCGCGAGGACCGCCGGAAAGCGTCCCTCGGAGGCCTCACGGAGGAGGAGGTGCGCCGCGGGCGTCGTCTCCTCCGCCGGCAGTCCGGCGAGGACCGTGGAAAGGGCAACGGCGGCGCGTATCTCGACGAGGCCTCCGCCCGCGAGGCGGCGCGCCATCGCGGCGAGACCCACGAGAAGGTCGTCGCCGGTCGGCGTCAGGCCGGGGCCGAGGCCGGTTAGGCCGGCCGCGTCGGGACGGTAGGCGGCGACGCGGAGCTCCCCCGAGAGGAGCTTGTCGACGAGCGACCCGACCCGGGCGTGCGCCCAGCGAAAGACGCGGCTCTCGACGGAATCGGGGACGCCCCCGTCGCCCGAGAGGAGCGCCCGCGTGCGCGTCGGGACGGGGAGGCAGGAGAGGTCGAGGACGAGCGTCGCCCGGGAGATCGGCCCCGGCATCGGGTCGAGGTCGCGGCAGGAGAGCGGAGGCCGCGCCGTCGCCGCCGTGGGAGACCGCAGCGATTCGAGGTCCTGGATCCTCACGCGAGCGTCCCCGCCGGGACCCGAGTCTCGCCCCCGGCCTTCGCGCCGCGCTCGGCCCGCTCCTTCGCCTTCAGCGCACGCCACACCTTCTCCGCCGTGATCGGCATCTCGGAGATCCGGATGCCGCAGGCGTCCCAGAGCGCGTTCGCGATCGCCGCGGGCGTCGGGATCATCGTGTGCTCGCCGATGCCCCGCGCCCCCATCGGGCCGTCCTTCTGCGCCGTCTCGACGAAGTCGACGACCATCTCGGCCGGCACGTCCTCCGTCGAGGGGATCTTGTAGTCCATGAGCGAGGCGTTCACGGCGCGGCCCGACTTCGTGTCGACGAGAAGCTCCTCCATCGTCCCGGTGCCGAGCCCCTGGACGATGCCGCCGTAGGTCTGCCCCTTGATGAGCGCCGGGTTCACGACCTTTCCGACGTCGTAGCAGGCGGCGACCTTCTCGACCGTCACCTGCCCCGTCTCCGGGTCGACGGAGATCGCAACCGCCTGCGCCCCGAACGTCCACTTCGCCACGGGCTTGGCGCTCTGGCTCGTCTCCGGGTCGAGGAAGAGGAGCCCCTCGGGGAGGTACGACGACGCGGCCGCGACCGGCCCGCCGACGGCGTGCCCGTCGGGGAACTGATAGCCCATGACGAGCCGCTCGTACGGGATCGTTCGCCCCGTCGCCTCGTGGACGACGCACGCTTCCCTCAGCGTCAACTCCTCCGCCGGGACGGAGAGCGCCTGGGCGGCCGTGGCGCAGAGCTTCCCGCGGATCTCGGACGCCGCGCGGAAGACGGCGTTCCCGGTGGCCCACGTCTGCCGCGAGGCGACCGTCTGCCAGTCGTAGGGAGAGAGGTCGGTGTCGGGGCACCCCTTCACGCGGATCTTCTCCACGGGAAGGTCGAGCGCCTCGGACGCGAACTGCGCGACGACGGTCATCAGCCCCTGGCCGTAGTCGATGCCCGAGATGAGGATCTCGAGCGTCGCGTCCTCCGCGAACTTCATGATCACGGACGAGGCCGCGTCGTTCGGCATGGCCGGGGCCTTCACGGCGCAGGCGATCCCCTTGCCGCGGTAGGGCGTCCGCTCGCGGCCCGGGTCGAAGTCGATCGCCATCGCGACGTTCCGGATGCAGAGGTCGACGCGCCCCGCGTGCTCGTCGAGCACCTGACCCGTCACGGTCGCCTTCCCCGCGCCGAGGCAGTTCTTCAGCCGGAACTCGGCAGGGTCGATCCCGAGCTCGACGGCGACCCTGTCCATCTGCTGCTCGAGCGCCCAGTGGATCTCCTGCATCCCGAAGCCGCGGTAGGCGCTCCCGACGGGGCGGTTCGTGTAGACGCCGATCGAGTCTCCCTCGACGTTCGGGAACTCGTAGGCCCCGCCGCAGGTGTAGCCGGCCGCGCGGACGATGTTCACGCCGTAGCCGCCGTACCCGCCGCAGTTCCAGAGATAGTGCATCTTCTGGGCCTGCACCTTCCCCTCGCGGTCGACTCCGGTGACGAGCGTCGCGGTGAGCCCCTGGCGGACGACGGTCGCGAAGAACTCCTCGTGCCGGTCGACCATGAGGCGGACCCAGCGTCCCCGGCAGAGCATCGCGAGGGCGACGGCGATCGGCTCGAGGTTGATCCCCGCCTTTCCGCCGAAACCGCCGCCGACGTACGGCACGTGGACCCGCACGTCGCCATGCGGCAGGCCGAAGCAGTGCGCGAGGAGGTGCCGCACCGTGAACGGGCTCTGCGCCGAGGTGTGGACCTCGACCTTCCCCGCGAGGTCGACGCGCGCGACGGAGACGTGGGGCTCCATCGGCACGTGCTGGACCTGCGGGACGCGGAAGACGTTCTCGAAGACCTTCCACGACCCCTTCAGCGCCGCGGCGTAGTCGCCCTTGCGGATCTTCAGGTGGTTGCAGACGTTCGTCCCGGCCTTCGGGCGGATCCACGGCACGACCTCGTAGCTCCCGAGCTCGGGGTGGACGAGCGGGGCGCCGTCGGAGAACCCCTCCTCGACGTCGAAGATCGGCGGGAGCGGCTCGTACTCGACGTGGACCTGCGCGGCCGCCTCGGCGGCGAGCTCCGGCGTCTCGGCCGCGACGGCGGCGACCGGGTCGCCGACGAAGCGGACGCGGTCCGTCGCGAAGACGGTCTGGTCCTTCAGGTAGATGCCGGTGTGGAGCGGGAAGTCGCGGCCCGAGGCGACGGCCCTCACGCCCGGCATCCGCGCGGCCCGGTCGGTCTTCACGTCGAGGACGCGGGCATGCGGGTGCGGCGAGCGGACGACGGCGACGTGGAGGAGCCGCGGGAACTTCAGGTCGGCGGTGTACTTCGCCGCGCCCGTCACCTTCTCGAGGCCGTCGACGCGGGGAACGTCGGTCCCGACGACGGGGGCGCTCATGCCGGCACCTCCTCGCGGTCGGCCGTCTTCCCGGCGTCGCTCCCGGCCTCGTGCGCCGCGCGCATCGCGGCGGCCGCCTCGCGAACGGCGTCGACGATCTGCCGGTACCCCGTGCAGCGGCAGAGGTTCCCCGCGAGCGCCTTCCTCACGTCGTCCTCGGTGGGGTCGGGGTTCTCGCGGAGGAGCGCGGCGGCGCTCACGACCATCCCCGGCGTGCAGAAGCCGCACTGGACCGCCGCCTGCGACAGGAACGCCTTCTGGAGCGGGTGGAGGACGCCCTCCTTCGAGAGCCCCTCGACCGTCGTCACCGCGCGCCCGTCCGCCTCGACGGCGAGGACGAGGCAGGAGTTCACGGGGCGGCCGTCGAGGAGGACCATGCAGGAGCCGCACTCCCCCTCGTTGCAGCCTTCCTTCGTCCCGGTCAGATCGAGGCCGTCGCGGAGGAAGCGGAGGAGCGTCTGCCCGACCTCGACCTCGGCCGTCTCGGCGACGCCGTTCACCTCGAGCGTGATCGTCTTCTTCATCTCCGTCTCCCCTACCCGAGGCTCTCGACGCCGCGGCGGACGAGGACGCCCACCATCTCGCGACGGTACTCCGCGCTCCCGCGCAGGTCGGTGATCGGCCGGCAGGTCGCGGCGGCGAGCTCCGCCGCCTCGCGCGCCGCGGACGCCCCCTTCGCCGCGAGGAGCTCCTCGACGGCCCGGAGGCGGAGCGGCGTCGGCGCAACGGCCGCGAGCGCGACGCGCCACGACGCCGGCGCCCCGTCCCTCTTCCCGACGAGGACGCCGACCGTCGCGAGGTCCATCCCCTTCCGGCGCGAGAGGCGCTGGTAGGAGCCGCGGAATCCAGCGGCCGCGCCCGGCAGGACGATCTCCGTCACGAGGTCGCCCGGCATGAGCGCCGTCTGGCCGGGACCGAGGAAGAGCTCCGAGATCGCGATCGCGAGCCGGCCCGTCGTCGAGGCGACGTTCACGACGGCGTCGAGCACGAGGAGCGCGATGGCCGTGTCGGCCGCGGGAGAGGCGTTGCAGACGTTCCCCGCGAGCGTCGCCCTCTGGCGGAGCGGCCAGGCGCCGACGGTCTTCGCGCACTCGGCGAGGAGCGGGAAGCGCGCGAGGACGAGCGGGTGCGTCTCGACGTCGGCGAGCGGCACCGCCGCGCCGATCGTCAGCCCGCCGTCCGGGTCCTCGCGGATCCCGCAGAGCTCGGGGATCCGCTTCAGGTCGATGAGCGTCTCGGGGCTCCGCCGCCCGCTCCGCATCTGCGGAAGCAGGTCGGTTCCACCGAGGAGGAAAGCCGCGGAGGGGCGGCTCGCCCGGAGCGCGACGGCGTCTTCCACGGCGGACGGGGAAAGGTAGTCGAGGTCGACGGGCATCAGGAGATCCCTTCCGCGACGGAGGCGCCAGGACGGCCCCTCGCGCCCGCTGTGCGATCGACGGCGTTCGCTGAAAACGGCGGTCCCGAGGGGCTCCGGGAGGAGCCGCGCCTCGCAGTTGTCATCCGGTGATCGTAGTCCCGCGCGCCGGGCCGGGGGAAGCGCCGACTGCCTTCGCCGATGCCGCACGAACCCTCCGTTCTGGCCTACAATGAACGGTTGCGCCGGGGACAGCCGGCCCGCGAGGAGGACCTCCATGGAGCGACGCACCATCGACGTCGACGAGCGGCTCCCCCTGCTCCAGACCGTCCCCCTCTCCCTCCAGCACCTCTTCGCCATGTTCGGCGCGACGGTCCTCGTGCCGTTCCTCTTCAAGGTCAACCCGGCGACCTCGCTTCTCCTGAACGGCATCGGGACCCTCGTCTACCTCGCCGTCTGCCGCGGGAAGGTCCCCGCCTACCTCGGTTCGAGCTTCGCCTTCATCTCCCCCGTCTTCGCCGTCCTCGCCCACCCCGAGCTCGGAGGCTACGCCGCGGCGCAGGGGGGCTTCATCGCGTTCGGCCTCTTCTTCGTCCTCGTGTCGCAGGTCGTCCGCGTCGCCGGAACGCGCTGGCTCGACGTCGTTTTCCCGCCCGCCGCGATGGGGGCGATCGTCGCCGTCATCGGCCTCGAGCTCGCGCCCGTCGCCACGAGCATGGCGGGGCTCACGGGCGACGGCGCCGCTCAGCCGGGCCGGGGCACCGCCGTCGCGGTCGCGATGGTGACGCTCGCCGTGACGGTCCTCGGCTCCGTCCTCTTCCGCGGCTTCCTCGGCGTGATCCCGGTCCTGATCGGCGTCGTCGCCGGCTACGCCGCCGCGCTCGCGGCGGGGATCGTCGACCTCTCCCCCGTCGCCGCCGCGCCGTGGCTCGAGGTGCCGACGCTCTACGCCCCGACCTTCTCGCCGCAGGCGATCCTGATGATCCTGCCGGCCGGCCTCGTCGTCCTCGCCGAGCATGTCGGGCACCTCGTCGTCACGGGAAACGTGGTCGGCCGCGACTTCGTGAAGGACCCGGGTCTCCACCGCTCGCTCCTCGGCGACGGCCTCTCGAACGTCCTCTCCGGCCTCGCGGGCGCCACGCCGAACACGACCTACGGCGAGAACATCGGCGTCCTCGCGATCACCCGCGTCTTCTCGACCTGGGTCATCGGCGGCGCGGCCGTCCTCGCCGTCGTCATCTCCTTCGTCGGCAAGCTCGCGGCGGCGATCCGCAGCATCCCGACGCCCGTCATGGGAGGCGTCTGCATCCTCCTCTTCGGCGTCATCGCCGCGGCCGGCATCCGGATGCTCGTCGAGAAGAAGGTCGACTACACGAAGCCCCGGAACCTCGTCCTCACCTCCGTCGTCCTCGTCAGCGGCGCGAGCGGTGCCGCCGTGAAGCTCGGCGCCGTCGAGCTGAAGGGGATGGCGCTCGGCACCTTCGTCGCCGTCGCCCTGTCGCTCCTCCTCGCCCTCTTCGACAGGATGGGATGGACGAACGACGGGGCCGCCACGGCGGACGCCGAAGACTGACGCGTGAGGAGAGCCGCGGTCCTCGGCTGCGCCGCGCTCGCCCTCGGCTCGAGCATCTGGCCGCGAGCGGACCGGCAGCCACGCCCGGAGCTCCGCGCCGCACGTCCCGTCGTCGCGAAGGACGAAGCTCCCTTCTACGCGGAGGAGTTCCTGAACGAGGAGTCCTCCGGGAGGATGAGTCACGTCGCATCGCTCTGCGAGCTCTCCGACGGCCGCCTCGCCTCCGTCTGGTACTCCGGCACCGCCGAGTGCGCTCCCGACGTCACGATCGAGTTCGCGTCGCGCGCGCCCGGCGACGGCGCCGCCTGGTCGGCACCCCGCACGATCGTCACGCGCGAGTCGGCCTCGCGGGAGTCGCGGCGCTTCGTCAAGGCCGTCGGCAACCCCGTCGTCTTCGCCGACGACCGCGACCGGCTCTGGCTGCTCCACTCGACGATCCTGCTCGGCGGCCACGCCGGGAGCTCGCTCGACGTCGCGACGTCCGACGACGGCGGCGCGACGTGGGGCCGGCGGCGCCGGCTCACGCTCAGCCCGTTCCTGAACGTCAGCGAGCTGGCTCGCGGCCGTCCGGTCCCGCTCGAAGGCGGCGGTTTCGCCATTCCCGTCTACCACGAGCTCCTCGGCAAGTTCCCCGAGATTCTCTGGCTCTCCGCCGCCGACTCGCCGTCGGGCCTGGCGTGGCGGAAGACGCGGCTGGCCGGCGGGCGCTCGTTCCTCCAGCCGGTCGTCGTCCCGTCCGACGCGAAGTACGCCGTCGCGTTCCTTCGCGATCGCTCGAGGAGACGGGCGGTGACGATGCAGGTCACTCGCGACGGCGCCGCGAGCTGGTCGGCTCCGGTCGCCACGGACCTGCCGAACCCGGACGCTCCCGTCGACGTGCTGACGATGTCCGACGGCCGGCTGCTGATCGCCTTCAACGACTCCCCGAGCGGCCGGAGCGTCCTGAGGCTCGCCGCCTCGTCCGACCGCGGCGCCACCTGGGAGCGCCTCGCGACGCTCGAGGATGAGCCCGGGGGGCGATTCGCCTATCCCTACATGATCCGGGCGCGCGACGGCCGCCTGCACCTCGTCTACTCGTGGCAGATGAGGCGCATCCGGCACGTCACGTTCAACGAGGCGTGGCTGCGCTCGCGGGAAGCCGCGAGATGACGGCTGCCGTCGCCTCGCTCGTCGCCGCCGCGCTGTTCCTGGCCGCCGCCTTCCAGGGAGGGGCGGGCCTCGTCCGGAGGACCGCTCCCGGCCCACGGTCGTCGCTCCTCGTCCTCGCCTTCGGTACCGCCTTCTCGATGGTGCCCGTCGCCGGGCATCCGGTCCACCGGTGGCTCGCGACCTTCTACCCGATCCTCAGCGTCCCGCTGGCCGCGCTCCTGTTCGACGTCACCTGGAGCGGCGCGACCGGGCGCCCCCTGTTCCGCGATTCGGACCGCCGGGCGTTCTGGGCGTTCGGATCGGCCGCCGGGCTCTTCCTCTATCCGATGGCGCTCGGCCTCGGCCCTTTCGATCCGTATGCGCTCGGGTGGAGCTTCTCGTGGCTGTTCCCCTCGATCGGGACCCTCGCGACGGTCCTGATCCTGCGCGGCAACCGCTTCGGCTACGCGCTGCTCCTGGCCCTCGCCGCCTGGCACGGCGGCCTCCTCGAGTCGACGAACCTCTGGGACTACGTGGTCGACCCCGCGTATTTCCTCCTGAGCGTCGGCGCCCTGTCGGGCCGCGCGTTCCGGCACGCGGTTCCGGCCGCTCCACTCAGCCCTTCGCGTTTCGTGAGACGAGGACCAGAGTGAAGTCGTCCTCGAACGCCTCGGTGCCCGTGAACGCGCGCGCCACGCGGACGACCTCTCCGACCAGGGAGGTCGCGCCCCGCGAGAGTCCCGCACGGACGACCTCGGCGAGCCTCGCGGAACCGAGCTCTTCGCCCTCCGCCCGGCGCGCCTCGCTGACGCCGTCCGTGTGGAGGACGAGGACCTGCCCGGGGGCGAGCGTCACCTCGTGCGAGCCGTAGGCCGCTTCCGCGAAGACCCCCAGCACGGGGCCTCCCTCCGCGAGCTCGACCGGCTCGCCGGCCGGCGCGACGACGAGCGGCGGCACGTGGCCGCAGTTCGCGTACTCGAGCCTTCCCGTCGAGGGCTCGAGGAAGGCGAGGAACCCCGTCACGAAGCCGTGCGGACGGCACTCGTCCCGCAGGAGGCCGTTCAGCCGCGTCGCGATCTCCGCGAGGCCGGCTCCCGACGCCACGTGAGCCCGGAGGAGCGCGCGGAAGGTCGCCATGATGAGCGCCGCCGGCACCCCCTTGCCGGCGACGTCGGCGATCACGAGGCCGACCCGACCGTCCGGCAGGCGGAGGAAGTCGTAGTAGTCGCCCGCCAGCTCCGAGCTCGGGATGTAGACCGCGGCGACGTCCCAGCCGTCGAGGGCCGGCGGCGCCTGCGGGAGGAGCCGCGACTGGACCTGGTGAGCGACCCTCAGCTGCGCTTCGAGCTTCTGCTTCTCGAGGAGTCCCCGGTGCAGCATCGCCTTGTCGATCGCGACGGCCGCGGCTTCGGCGAAGAATCGGAGCGCGTCGAGGTGCTGCTCGTCGAAGGCCCCGAGACAATCGCTCTCGAGGTTGAGGGCGCCGATGGACTTCCCTTCGACGGTGATCGGCACGGCGATCTCGGCGAGGGTCGACGCTCGGCCGACGACGTACCGGGAGTCGAGGCGCACGTCGGACGCCACGACGCACTCCCCCGTCCGGATCACGTGGCCGGTGATCCCCTCGCCCCGGAAGAGCATCGGGTCGGCCTCGAGCGGCCTCGCGGGGAAACCGCGCTGCGCGACGCCCGCGATCATCCCCCTCCGACGCTCGCCGGCGAGGACGTCCTCGTTCAGGACGAAGATCCCCGCCGCGTCGTACTCGACAATGGAGCGGACCAGGTCGAGGAGCCGGTCGAGCGTCTCGCCGAGGTCGAGCGTGCCGCGGACCTTCCTCGAGAGCTCCAGGAGGAGGCGGTACCGCGCTTCGGCCGTGAGCCCCTCGGCGCGCGCGGGGCGATCGGGCGGGGGGGCTTCTCGGTTCATCGGCTCCTCGGAACGACGCGGGTCGATGCTAACAGCCCGCTCACGACGTCTCCCGGTTCCCCGCGGGCGTACACCTTTCGCGGAAGCCCGTTCGAAAGACGATCCGCGGAGGACGCGGGATGTCCCTGTCTCCCGGCACCCGCCTCGGCCGCTACGAGGTGATCGCGCCGCTCGGCGCGGGCGGCATGGGCGAGGTCTTCCGCGCCCGCGACTCGAAGCTCGGTCGCGACGTCGCCCTCAAGGTCCTCCCCGACAGTTTCGCCAGCGACCGCCGCATGCTCGCCCGATTCGAGAGCGAGGCGAGGGCCGTCGCCGAGCTCCTCGAGGGGGAGACGCTCCGCACGCTCCTCCTGCGCGGCCCCGTCCCCGTCCGGCGCGCCCTCGAGATCGCCCGCGAGGTCGCCGAGGGGCTCGCCGCGGCCCACGCGAAGGGAATCGTCCACAGGAACGTCAAGCCCGAGAACGTCTTCCTCACGAAGGACGGCCACGCCAAGCTCCTCGACTTCGGCCTCGCGCGGCACGGGGCGGCGTTCCACGGCTCGGACGACACCCACTCCCCCACGCTCTCGGCCCTCACCGACGCCGGCGCTGTCGTCGGCACCGTCGCCTACATGTCGCCCGAGCAGGCGCGAGGGCTCCCCGTCGACCACCGGAGCGACCAGTTCAGCCTCGGCGCCGTCATCTACGAGATGCTCGCCGGGAAGAGGGCCTTCCACGCCGAGGCCCCCGCCGACGTCCGGACCTCGATCATCCGCGACGAACCGGAGCCTCTCGAGGTGCTCGCGCCCTCATCTCCCGTTCCGGTCCGCTGGATCGTCGACCGCTGCCTCGCCAAAGAGCCAGACGGCCGCTACGAATCCACGCGCGACCTCGCGCGCGACCTCGCGAGGTGCGACCAGCACCTGACCCAGGCCCCCCCGGCCACCGCCGGCCTGCGGCCCGACGGTGCGTCCCGGCTCACGCGATGGATCGCCGCCGTCGCTCTCGCGGGGATCGTCGGCTTCGGGGGCGTCGTGGCGGGGTTCATCGCCGCGCCACGCTCATCCGAACGTCCCTTGCCGTCCTTTCGAAGGCTCACCTTCCGGCGCGGTTTCGTCTCCGGCGCGCTTCGCGCCCGGCGGGAAGACCGCGGTCTACAGCGCCGCCTGGGACGGCCGCCCGCAGCAGGTCTGGACGGTCCTCGTCGACACGCTGGAGACCCTTGGCACGGACCTCCCTCCCGGCCGGCTCCTCGCCGTCTCCCCCTCGGGCGAAGTCGCGATCTCTCCCGGGAGCCGGATGTCGCCAGGGACGGCCGGGCGCTCCTCGCCCGGGAAGACTTCCGCCAGAGGATCTTCTTCCGCTCCGGGGAGGCCGGGCCCGACCGCGAGCTCTCGCTCTTCGACTGCTCCCGCCTCTGGGACATGACCCGGGACGGCCGAACGCTCTCCTTCTGGGAGTACGGAGAAGGAGCAGGGAGGGGCGAGCGACGGGTCTTCCTCCGGAGCACGTCGGGCGGTCCGCCCGTTCACCTGGAAGGCGGTCGGGGACGGCGGCCGGTCTTCTCTCCCGACGGCGCCTTCTTCGTGACGGGCATTCCGGGCTCCGAAGCCGTCGAGGTCGCGATCTACCCCACGGGCGAGGGGGAGCCGAGGAAGGTCCCGGTGAGCGGCTTCTCGGATGCAGCCGCGGGTCTCCTGCCGGACGGGGCGGGGATCTGGCTCGCCGACATGTCCCCCGGCCGACCTCAGCGCGTCTTCGTCGCCGGATCCGATGGTACGAATCGGCACCCGGTGACGCCGGAGGGCGTCGTCGGCAGGGTCCCGTAGATCTCGTGGGACGGTCGCGCCGTCATCGGGCTCTCCGGCGGCGTGTTCCGTCTCTACCCCGTCGCCGGCGGAGAGGCCGTCCCGCTCGAGGGAGTGAAGGACGGCGAGGCCCTCGCCGGCTGGGCCGACGGCGGCAGGTCGGTCTTCGCCTACGACCCCGCACTGCTCCCGGCGACCATCGCCCGCGTCGAGCGGACCTCCGGAGCTCGCACCGAAGTGGGCTCGACCGCGCTTCCGGATCTCGCGGGAGCGCTTGGCATCTCCATCCTCGTGACGCCCGACGGACGCCAGGCGGCGCACATGGTCTTCGAGGGCCTCCGCGTCCTCTACGTCGTCGCGGGCCTTCGCTGAGGCCGCCCGCGGAACCGCGGGACGTTCTCGCGAGTCCCGCCGGTGGGCCCCGCTTTGATCGCGGCGGTCGCCACCTTCACGGGTGCGTGCCATCGACGAAACGAGGATCGGAGGACTGGTGTCGTTCGTCCCGTCCCCGGAACCGACAGTGCGGATCTCACCGCCGGACACGGCGCGATCCTTCGCGTCCGCGCTGCAGGCCGTCCTGGCCGAGACTCCGTCGTCCGTCGTGGCCGCGTGGCTCTTCGGGAGCCGGGCCCGCGGCGACGAGCGGCCCGACAGCGACGTGGACCTGGCCCTCCTCTTCCGGGAGCCGCCCGAGCCGAGGCTCGGCTACGAGGCGCACGAGCTCGAGGGGCGAATCGAAGATGCGCTCGGCCTCCCAGCCCAGGTCGTCATCGCGAACGACGCGCCTCCCGACCTCGTCCACCGGGTCCTCCGCGACGGCACGCTCCTCGTCGACCGCGACCCGCTCTTCCGCGCGCTCTTCGAGACGAAGGTGCGGAACGACTTCTTCGACGTCGAGCCGTTCCTCCGGCGCTACCGCGAGGGCCGCCCGTGATCGACCGCGACCTCGTCGCCAAGAAGCTCGCGTTCCTCGAGACGTGCGTCCGCGAGCTGCGTGAGCTCTCCCTCACGGCCGCGCTGCGCACCGACGTGAAGGAGGAGCGGTTCGTCGAGCACACGCTCCAGATCGCGATTCGGGCCGCCCTCGACGTCGCCTCCCACGTCGTCTCCGACGAGAGGCTCGGCGAGCCGCGGACGAGCCGGGATCTCTTCTCCATCCTTGGCCGCGCGGGGCGCCTCTCCGCCGACCTGGCGACTCGGCTCGGGTCGATGGCGGGGTTCCGGAACGTCCTCGTCCGCGGCTACGGCGACATCGACCTCGGCGTCGTGGAAGACGTCGTCGAGAACCGCCTGGAAGACCTCCTCGCGTTCGTCGACGTCATCCGGCGGCCCCCGGGACGCGCGGGCTGACGGCGCCGCGCCTTCGACGGCCTGTCGTCTCCGTCGACTCGGGGCCAGGTCTCGGTCTTCAGCTCTGCGCGGCGCCTGAACCGCGGGTGGTCATCTCGGCGCCGGCACCTCGATCTCACGCGCGCGCCGGCACCGCCGTTCCCGCTCCTGTCCTCGAGTCCGGGAGCGTCAGCGTCAGCGCGACGGCGAGGAGCGGGAGCGCCGAGACGACGAAGAGCGGTCCGGCGACGCCCCAGCGGTCGGCGACGAGGCCGAGGAGCGGCGCGGCCAGGCCGCCCGCCGTCACGGCGAGGCCGACGGTCACGCCCGAGGCCGTCCCGACGTGGTTCGGCAAGTACTCCTGCCCCATGACGACGAGGACGCTGAAGGGGAGGTAGAGCGCAAGGGCGACCGGGACGAGGAGCGCCGTCGCGACGCCCGGGTCGCGGACCGAGGCGAGGGCGAAGAGGAGCGGCGCGAGCGCCGCCATCGAGGCGAGGATGACGGGCCGCCGGCCGAATCGGTCGGCGAGGCGCCCGCCGGTCAGCGTCCCGACGACGCCCGTCCCGAGGAGGATCGAGAGCGCCGTCGCCCCCTCCGCCTTCGTCCGTCCGAGCGCCCCGACGAAGTAGAGCGGCAGGAACGCGGAGATCCCGGTGTAGACGACGGAACGGCTCATGACGACGACGGCGAGGCGGCCGAACGGGCCCCAGCGGTCCGCGTCGGTCGAGGCGACCGACGCGCCATGCCCGTGCGGCCGGAGCGCCGCGAGGCGTCCCGTCTGCGTCGCGAGGAAAGCGGCGACGAGGGCAACAGGAAGGAGCGGGACGAGCGTCGCGCGGAGGCCGAGCGCGAGGACGAGCGGCGTGATGACGAGCGGGCCGGTCGCCATGCCGAGGTTACCGCCCGTCGAAAAGAGGCTCATGCCGGTCGCGCGCTTCGGCCCCGAGGCGAAGGCCGCGGCACGAGCCCCCTCAGGGTGGAACGCGGCGACGCCGAGGCCGTGGAGCGCGACGGAGACGGCGATGAGCGTGTACGACGGGGCGACCCCCGCGAGGGCGACGCCGACGCCGGCCGTCACGACGCCCGCCGGCACGAGCCAGGGCGAGGGGCGACGGTCGGCGAAGTACCCGAAGATCGGCTGGACGATCGAGGAGGCGACGGTCGCGGCGAGGACGAGGCCCCCCGCCGCCGCGTAGCTGAGGCCGCGCTCGGCGATGAAGAACGGGAGGAGGGCGGGGATCATCCCCTGCGCGAGGTCGGTCGTGAGGTGGCCGAAGAGGAGGGTCCCGAGGAGCCGAAGGTTCACCGCTGGGTTGTGCGCGCGGGAGGGCCGGATGTCAATTCGGGTCGGCCCGTCGTGGAGGCCCGGCGCGTCGCGCGACGCCTGGGCCCTACACTCGCCCCGTGCTCCGCCGCCCGCGCCTCTCCCGCCTCGGCTGCGGAGCCGCCATACTCGCCGCCGTCGCGCTCCCCGCCGTCATGCTGACCTCGCTCGTCCGCTCGATGATCTTCCCCGGCTCGCAGGCGCCGTTCCCGGAGCCGCGCGAGGACGAGGGGTGGAGCGTCGAGCGATACGAGACGACGGACGGCACCCGCCTCGCGGGCGCGTTCTTCCGGGCGCCGTCGCCCGACGCCCCCGTCCTCCTCTACTTCCACGGGAACGCCGAGGCGGCGGCCCACAACCTCCCGCTCGCGGCCGACCTCCGCGCCCGCGCCTTCGGCGTCTTCCTCGCCGAGTACCGCGGGTACGGCGGACTCACCGGCTCGCCGTCCGAGGAGGGGCTCTACGCCGACGGAGAGGCGGCCCTCGCCGAGCTCGGGAGGCTCGGCATCCCTCCCGAGCGCGTGGTCCTCGTAGGCCGCTCGCTCGGATCGGGAGTCGCCGTCGAGCTCGCGACGCGCCATCGGGTCGCCGCCGTCGTCCTCGTCTCGGCCTACACCTCGCTCGTCGACATGGGGCGGACCGTCGCCGGGCCGCTCGCACCGCTCGTCGTCCGGGACCGGTTCGACTCCCTGTCGAAAGTCGGGCGCGTCGGGGCGCCGGTCGTCCTCATCCACGGGGAGCTCGACGACGTCGTCCCGATCGCGATGGGGCGGCGCCTCGCGGCGGCGCGGCCCGGCTCCCGCTGGGTCGAGGTCCCGGGGACGAGCCACAACGATTTCCCGGGCCTCGCGGCGCTCGTCGCCCGCGAGGTCGACGCGGCTCTCGCGAAGGCCCGGACCGCGTCGCCCCCGTAGCCGCCGCGCCCGCCCGGCCGCGTCGGGCTTCCGCGCTACGATCTTCCGCCATGGGAACCGTCGAGCC
>CAZWRQ010000026.1:2820-28325 GCA_964636395.1 uncultured Holophagales bacterium | reverse complement strand
TCCTCGGGGCGACCGGGGCGGTGGGGCAGAGGATGGTCTCGCTCCTCGCCGGACACCCGACGCTGAGGCTCGCGGAGGTCTGCGCCTCGGAGCGCTCGCAGGGGAAGACGTACCTCGATGCGACGCGCTGGATTCTCCCGGGCGACGTGCCAGAGGAGGCGCGGGGCCTCGTAGTCGCGGCGGTCGACGGCCCGCTCGGGTCGCGACTCGTCCTCTCCGCGCTCGACGCCGCCGTGGCCGACACCGTCGAGCCGCTCCAGGCCTCGCGCGGCAAGCTCGTCGTCTCGAACACGAAGTCGTTCCGGATGCAGGCCGACGTGCCGCTCCTGATCCCGGAGGTGAACGCCGACCACCTCGCCCTCCTCGAGAGGCAGGAATGGGCGAAGGCGGGCGGCGGCATCGTCACGAACCCGAACTGCGTCGTCGTCGGCCTCGCGATGGCCCTCGCGCCGCTCCACCGCGCGTTCGGAGTCGAGGCGGTCTGCGTCACGACGCTCCAGGCGCTCTCGGGGGCCGGCTACCCGGGCGTCGCCTCGCTCGACGCGCAGGGGAACGTCGTCCCGTTCATCGACGGCGAGGAGCACAAGATCGAGGTCGAGCCGGGGAAGATCCTCGGGAAGCTCGAGATGGACGGGGTCGTCCCGGCGTCGTTCCCGATCTCCGCCTCGGTGAACCGCGTCTCCGTGCGCGACGGGCACACGGAGTCGGTCTTCGTGAAGCTCGGGCGGAGGGCGGCGCTCTCGGAGATCCGCGAGGCGCTCGAGACGTTCGCCGGCGAGCCGCAGCGGCTCGGGCTCCCGTCGGCGCCGCCGCGGCCGATCGTCGTCCGCGACGAGCGCGACCGGCCGCAGCCGATCCGCGACGTGGAGGCGGGGGGCGGGATGGTCGTCACCGTCGGGCGCCTCCGGCACGACCCGGTCTACGACGTCCGCTTCACGCTCCTCGTCCACAACACCGTCCGCGGCGCGGCGGGCGCGGCGCTCCTGAACGCCGAGCTCCTCGCGGCGACGGGCCGGCTCTGAGAGACGCGCCATGCTCGTGATGAAGTTCGGCGGAACCTCGGTGGGGACCGGCGGGCGGATCGCGGGCGTGGCGGAGCTCGTCGCCTCGCGGCTCGGAGAGGAGCCGTTCGTCGTCGTCTCGGCGATGGGGGGCGTCACCGACACGCTCCTCGCCCTCTCCCGCGCCGCGCGCGAGGGGAGCCGCGACGCCGCTTCGGCGGCCCTCGTGACTCTCGGCGAGAAGCACCACGCCGCCGTCGACGACCTTCTCCTCGACCCGTCGGCGGCCGCCGCGCTCCGCGAGGAGATCGAGCGCGAGCTCGCGCGGCTCGACGGCCTCGCGACCGGGGTCGCCCTCCTCGGCGAGCTCTCGGCCCGGACGACGGACGCGATCTGCGCGGCGGGGGAGCTCCTCTCGGCCTCGCTCGTGGCGGCCGCCCTCGCGCGGCGGGGCGTCGCGGTCACGAGGGTCGACCCGCGCGAGTGGATGGCGACGGACGCGACGTTCGGGGCTGCCGTCCCCGACGAGGCGAAGGTCGCGCGGCGGGCCGCGGAGAGGCTCCTGCCGGCGCGAGCGGCCGGCAAGGTCGTCTTGACGGGAGGCTTCGTCGGCGCCGCGCCCGACGGGGTGACCACGACGCTCGGCCGCGGAGGCTCGGACTATTCGGCCGCCCTCCTCGGCGCGGCGCTCCACGACGCCGGGGCGCCCGTCTCGGCGATCGAGATCTGGACCGACGTGGACGGGATCCTCACCTCCGATCCGCGGGTCGTCCCCGCGGCCCGGCTCGTCCCCGAGGTCGGCTACGCCGAGGCGGCCGAGCTCGCGTTCTTCGGGGCGAAGGTCCTCCACCCGGCGACGATCCGGCCGGCGATCGCGCGCGGGCTGCCGGTGAAGGTGAAGAACACGTTCCGGCCCCAGGGGGCGGGGACGACCGTTCGTGCCGAGGCGCCGGGAGCCGGGGTCCGCGCGCTCGCGATGCGCTCGGGCGTCGCGGCGCTCTTCGTCGGGAGCCCGCGGATGCTCCTCGCCCACGGGTACGCGGCGCGGGTCTTCTCGGTCTTCGAGAAGCACGCCGTGCCGGTCGACGTCATCGCGACGAGCGAGGTCTCGATCTCGATCACGGTCGACGCGAGGGCGCCCCTCGAGGCGCTCGTCCGCGACCTTTCGGAGCTCGCGGAGGTCTCGGTCCTCCGCGACCTCGCCGTCGTCTCCGTCGTCGGGCGGAAGCTCCGCTCGACGCCCCGCGTCGCCGCGAGCGTCTTCGGAGCGCTCGGCGAGGTGAACGTGGTCCTCATCTCCCAGGGAGCCTCCGAGACGAACCTGACGTTCGTCGTCGAGGCGAAGGACGCGCCTGAGGCGCTTCGGCGGCTCCACCGCGAGCTTTTCGAGAAGGAGGCGGCATGAAGGCGTTGATCGTCGGCCCCGGGAAGATGGGGCGGGCCATCGAGGCCGTGCTCGTGCAGCGCGGGCACGGCGTGAGGGCCCGGTACGGCCGGCGAGACGACCTCGAGGCGCTCGAGCCCGACGTCGTCGACGTCGCGTTCGAGTTCACGGCGCCGGAGGCGGCGCCGCGGACGGTGGCCTCGCTCCTGGTGCACCGCGTCCCCGTCGTCTCGGGGACGACCGGCTGGGACGTCGCGTCCGCGCGCCGGCTCGCCGAGGAGAAGAAGGTGCCGTTCCTCCACTCGCCGAGCTTCTCGATCGGCGTGGCCGCGCTACGGAGGGCCGCGATGGTCCTCGGCGGGGCGCTCGCGCGCTTCCCCGAGTTCGAGCCGGCGATCGTCGAGCGACACCACGCGGCCAAGAAGGACGCCCCGTCGGGGACTGCGAAGGCGATCGCCGAGTCGGTCGCGGTCGGCCGCGAGCCGGGAGAAGAGATCCCGATCGTCTCCCTCCGTCACGGCGGGCAGCCGGGCGAGCACGTCCTCGTCTTCGAGGGGCCCGACGAGACGGTCGAGCTCGTCCATCGCGTCCGCACCCGGACGGTCTTCGCCCTCGGTGCCGTCCAGGCGGCGGAGTGGCTCGTGAAGGCGGGCCTCACGGGACCGGTCACGTTCGACGACTTCCTCGACAGGAGGACCCGATGAAGACGCAGGAGGTGTCCCGCATCCACCTTACGGGAGCGTTTACGGCGCTCGTGACGCCGTTCACGGAGAAGGGCGAGGTCGACGAGCCGGCGCTCCGAAAGCTCGTGCGGCGGCAGGTCGCCGGCGGCGTCGCGGGGGTCGTCCCGTGCGGGACGACGGGGGAGGCCGTGACGCTCGACCCCGACGAGCACGAGAGGGTCGTGGCCGTGACGGTCGAGGAAGCGCGGACGGCGCGACGGCCGATCCGCGTGATCGCGGGGTGCGGGTCGAACGACACGCGGAGGTCGCAGAAGCTCGCGGAGCGCTGCCGGAAGGCGGGGGCCGACGCGCTCCTCGTCGTGACCCCCTACTACAACAAGCCGACGCCGCGCGGCCTCGTGGAGCACTTCAAGGCTGTCGCCGACGCGGGGCACCTGCCGCTCGTCGCCTACAACGTGCCCGCGCGTACCGGCCTCAACATGCTCCCCGAGACGGTCCTTCAGCTCGCAGAGGACCCACGGGTCTGCGCGGTGAAGGAAGCCTCCGGGAGCCTCGACCAGGCCTGCGAGATCCTGCGGCACCGGCCGGCCGGCTTCTCGGTCCTCTCGGGGGAGGACTCGCTCGCGCTTCCGATGATCGCCTGCGGCGCCGACGGCGTCATCGCCGTCGTCTCGAACGAGGCGCCCGCGCTCCTCGTCGCGCTCGTCGAGGCGGCGCTCACGGGCGAGCGGGACGAGGCGGCGCGCCTCCAGGCGAAGCTCTTGCCGCTCATGCGCGCGAACTTCCGCGAGTCGAACCCGATCCCGGTGAAGTGGGCGCTCCACCGGCTCGGGCTGGTCCAGGACGTCCTCCGGCTGCCGCTCGTCCCGCTCTCGAAGGGGCTGCACAAGCCGGTGGAGGAGGCGCTCCGCGAGGCGGGGCTCCTCGACGAGGCGGGGAACCCGGTCGGGGAGGACGCGTGAGCGCGGAGCTGACGCGGGACGAAGTCCTCGAGCTTCTCGACCGCCTCGAGAGGGGCGAGGTCCGCGCCGCCGAGCCGTCCGGTGACGTCTGGAAAGCGAACCCCGAGGTGAAGGAGGGGATACTCCGCGCCTTCCGCCTCGGCGTCGACGCCGACCTCCCCGCGGCGCCCTTCGCGTTCCGCGACCGCGACACGCTCCCGCCGCTCGGCGCGCTCCCGCCGGGCGTCCGCGTCGTGCCGGGGGGCTCGGCGATCCGGCGCGGGGCGTACCTCGCGAAGGGCGTCGTGGTCATGCCGCCGGCCTACGTGAACGTCGGGGCGTACGTCGACGAAGGGACGATGATCGACAGCCACGCCCTCGTCGGCTCCTGCGCGCAGGTGGGGAAGCGCGTCCACCTCTCGGCCGCGGCCCAGATCGGTGGCGTCCTCGAGCCCGTCGGCGCGCTCCCGGTCGTCGTCGAGGACGACGTCTTCGTCGGGGGCGGCTGCGGCCTCTACGAAGGGTTGCGCGTCCGGGCGGGGGCGGTCCTCGCGGCGGGCGTCGTCCTGACCGGCTCGAGCGTCCTCTACGACCTCGTCCGCGAGCGGGAGATCCGCGCGACGGAGGGAGAGCCGCTCACCGTGCCGGCGGGAGCCGTCGTCGTACCGGGCGCGCGGCCGGCGCCCGGCTCCTGGGCGCACGTGCGGGGCCTCTCGATCTCGGCAGCGGTGATCGTGAAGTACCGCGACGCGAAGACGGCCGCACGGACGGTCCTCGAGGAGGCGCTCCGGCCGGGCCTCGACGTCCCTCAGGCTCCCGGGCCCGTCCGCACGTGACCGGCGGCGGAGAGGGCTTCGAGCGCCGCCCCGAGCCGCTCCCGCTTCACGAGGACGTAGTCCGTGTCGAACGTGCTCATGGCGAAGATCCCGACGCCGGCCTCGGCGAGCGGCACGAGGAACGCGGCGAGGACGCCGACGAGGTCGAAAGGGAACGGACCCTCGAGCGCGAGGACCGCCCATCCCCGCTCGGCCCGCGCCCCTTCGGGCACCGCCCCGTTCGGACAGACGACCGACAGCTCGGCGGCCGTCCGCGTCACGGAGTGGAACGGCGGCGCGAGGAGGGAAGCCGGGACCTCGGCGTCGGGCGGGAACCGGACGACGGCCCACGAGCCGGGGAGGACGGAGTAGCGGAGCGAGCGCATGTGTTCGAGTGTGGCAGAGAGGCGGCGCGACCGGGCCGGCGCGGGCCGCGTCACGGCTCGACGACGACCGGCGTCCCGACGGGGATCCGCGCGTAGAGCTCCCGGACGTCGTCGTCGTCGAGCGCCACGCAGCCCCACGTCCAGTCGCTCGAGGAGCCCCTCCCGTGGATGAAGATCTCCCCGCCGAGCCGCGTGTCCCAGGGCGGGCACGCCCCGCGTCGCTCCGCCTCGACGATCCTCCGGTGCTCTCCGTGCGTGACGAGACCGGCAGCGAGGCCGCGGTCGGCGTCGGCGGCGTTCGGGTAGCTCAGTCCGAGCGAGAGCAGGAACTGGCTTCGCGGGTTCTTCCGGCAGACGAAGTAGCGCCCCTCCGGCGTCGCTCCGTCCCCTTGCCGTTCCTTCGGCGGGACCGGGTTGAACCCGAGCCCGATGCGGTAGGAGCGGAGGAGGGTCTCGCCGGAAAAGAGGAGGAGCTCGCGCCGCGCCTTCCGCACGACGATCTTCGGCGCTTCGACGGGAGAAGGCAGGGGCGGATCGGCCCGCAGGGGGACGGCGAGCGCGAGGACGGCGGCGAGGAGCGCCGGGCGGCCGGGCACGCGCCATCGTCTCACGTGCGGCTGCCCTAGAATCGGGCGGATAGACGAGGGGACCGGGCCGTGGCACCGGCGGCTGCTTTCGGCTCCGGCTCGAAGGGAGGCACTCATGCCCAGAGCGGTGATCGGACTCCTTGCGGCCCTGGCTGTCGGCGCGTGCGGCGGCGGGCCGACTCCCGAGCAGCTCGCGACGAAGGCGGCGCTCGTCGACGCGCACGTCGCCCGGGCCGCGGCCAGCCACCTCGCCTCGCGCTACGACGAGGCCATGACTGCCCAGCCTCCCACGGAGGATGGAGCGGCTCCGTCCTGGGAGGCGGCCGCCGCCTACCGCGCGTCGGCGGAAGGGCTCGCCGCGGTTACGTACCTCTCCGAGCTCGGGAAGCCCGTCACCGTCGACCCGTCCTTCCCGCGCGCCGGCGACATCGAGGCCGTGCGCCGGGCCACGTCCGAGCTCGTGACGATCGTCCTCGAGCCGGCCGGCACCCGGGAGGAATTCGCTGCCCGGGTCTCCGACGCGCAGGCCCGGCTCTTCAGCGCCGTCTCGGCGCTCGAGAAGGGGACGAAGAACCACATCCTCATCGAGACGCGCTCCGAGTCGAACATCCGGATGGCCGAGTACACCGAGATCCTCGCGAGCTCCAGGGCGGCCGGGGCCGGAACGGCCCCCGCGTCGCCTCCGACCCCCTGACGGGCCGGGAAGACCGATCTATCGCCGGCCGGCGCCGCCGCCCCGGGGCGCAGCGCCGGCAGCTCCCCTACCGGACTCGGTACGAGGTGGTGACGGTGAGGAAGACTCGGACGGGCGAACCGTCCAGCTTCCCGGGGGAGTAGCGCCACTGGCGCACGGCCCCGACGGAGGCGGCCGTGAAGTCGCCGTGGCCGGAGGCGGAGATCACCCGGACGTTCGAGACCGAGCCGTTGCGCTCGATGACGCACCCGAGGACGACCTTTCCCTCACGGGAATTCCTGCGCGCCTCCGTGCTGAGCGCGGGCTGAACGCGGTGAATCTCGACCGGGGGGGTCAGGCGCGCCTTCACGGAGGGGTCCCGTTCGCTGACGACGGGGTCGGAGGGATCGGCCTCGTTGAGGCTGCGCAGGTAGTCGTCCAGGGAGGCGCCGATCCCGGGATCGAGCGGGGAGGCGGCCTGCCGGGTCGCGCAGCCGGCGAGCCCGAGAGCGCAGAAGGCGAGAGCGGTCAAAGACGAGCGCATCGGGGCTCCTTTGCTTTCGTGATCGCGGTCGGCAGGGAGACGCGAGCCGAGGGGAGGGCGGCGGCTTCCTTCTCGCGCGCATCCTGGCGCGCCGCGGGCATGGCGTCCCGGCCTGCGAGGCTCATCGCTTCCTGGGAACCTCGACGCCCCAGGCGCGCTCGCTTCCCTCGGCGACGACGAAATGGCTCACGAGGGTGCCGGGAAACCCGAAGAGGAAGGCGACGATGCGCCATACCGCGCTCGGGCCGTTCTGCGCCCCCATGCCGGCGAAGCAGATGTCCGCGAGGACACAGAGGCCCGACACCCCGACGTCCCCGGCCGACCTCGTCGCCTCCGGAAGGACCTCCGCCGCTGCGGCGCACGCGGGCAGGCAGGAAACCACGAGCGACGTCAGACGAACCGGCACCTTCATTCGTTCTCCTCATTCCCCGAGCTCTGGCCGCAGAGACCGGCGGCGATTCTCTCGCACGCCGGGGAGGACCGCCTCGAGCGGGGACGGCAACGAGAATCCGCGGCCCCGGGGGAGCGGGGCGGTCCCGAGCCCGCCTCGGCCTCAGCAGCGCGTCGGCGAGCTCTCCCGCTGGTAGAACCATCCGTTGACGGCGAGGGCTCCGAGGGCGACGACCGCCATCGCCGTGTAGGCCCAGGCGGGGCTCCCGAACCGCTCGATGCACCAGCCGAGGAAGAGCGGCGGGAAGAATCCGCCGAACGCGCCGACGCACGAGACGATCCCGATGACGGCCCCAGCCTCGCGCGGGTTGACGGTCGGGATGATCTTGAAGACCGAGCCGTTCCCGAAGCCGGACGCCGCGCAGATGACGAGGATCGTCGCGAAGAAGCCGTCGAAGGCGTCGGGGCGGAGGAATCGCGTCAGGCTGAATCCGCCCACGGCCATCACGCCGATGGCGATCGCCGTCATTCTCCCGGCGCCGAAACGGTCGGCGGCCCAGCCGCCGACGGGGCGCATGAGGGTCGCCACGAGCGGGGCGAGCGGGGCGTAGAGGAGCGGGTTCGGGGCGCCGCCCGGGGCGTCGGCGAAGACCGACTGGATGATGAGCGGCAGCGAGGCCCCCATCGCCACGAAGCAGCCGAACGTGAGGAAGTAGAGGGCCGAGATCGTCCAGGTGTGGAGTTCGCGGGCGACGCCGAGCTGCGAGGCGATCGTCTTCGCGTTCATCGGGAAGTCGCGCGTCCCGAACCAGACCGCCGCCGTAGAGAGGAGGATGACCGGGATCCAGACGAAGGCGGCGTTCTGGAGCCAGACGTCCTGCGTGCCGCCCGCCTTCAGCCTCAGGGAAAGCGACCCGCCCCCGAGGGCGCCGAAGATCCCGGCGGCGATGACGACGGGCACGAGGAGCTGCGCGACGGTGACGCCGAGGTTCCCGAGGCCGTTGATCCCGAGCGCCGAGCCCTGCTTCGACTTCGGGAACCAGAGCGTGACGACCGCCATCGAGGTCGCGAAGTTCGCCCCGGCGATTCCGGTGACGGCGGACCAGAAGAGGAGGACCCCGAACGGAGTCGTCGGGTCCTGCACCGCGATCCCCGTGCCGATGCAGGGGACGAGGAGGAGGAGCGTGACGGCCGCGAGCGAGCGCCGGCTCCCGAAGCGCGAGACGAAGACGCCGTACGGGATCCGGAGGAGGGAGCCGAGGATGACGGGCGTCGCCGTGAGCCAGAAGCGCTGGGTCGGCGATACCCGGAAGCCGGCGTCGGGGAGCTTGATCGCGATCGCCGACCACATGAACCAGACGGAGAAGGCGAGGGTGAGGGAGACGGCGCTGATCGCGAGGGTCCGCCAGGCGAGCGCGGCGTCGGGGAAGCTCTCGGCGGCGGGGCGCGCGGCGACGGCGCGGATCGGCCGCGGCAGGTAGCGGAGCGACGCCGCCCCGGCGAGGAAGAGGACGAGCGAGGCCTGGAAGGCGGGCCAGACGATCGACCGGTCACCGCCGAGCGCCGTGTTGAGACCGGCCGTCAGGAGCCAGACCTGCAGGGAGACGACGAGGACGAGGAGGAGGATCACCCCGAGGAGGACGGTGTTCGTCTTCGACGGGTGTGACTGCTCCTGGGCGCGCCGGAAGTCGGTCATGCGCCCTCCTTCGCGGGCGCGGCCGGGGTGTCGGCGGCGGCCTCGGGCGGGACGAGCCAGACCTCCTCGCCGCGGACCTCGACGGGGAAGGAGCGGAGCGGCCGCGGCGGCGGCCCCTGGAGGACGGCGCCGCTCAGCGGGTCGAAGGCCCCGTTGTGGCAGGGGCACTCGATCTTCCGCGAGCCGGGGTCGAAGAAGACCGCGCAGGAGAGGTGGGTGCACTTCTGCTCGAAGGCGCGGAAGAGCCCCTCCTCGAGGCGGATCAGGATCCCCGGCTGGTCGAGGCCCGGGATCGTGAACTGCGTCATCCCGCCGACCGGGATCTCCGAGAGGGCCGCGAGCCTCACCGGCCCTGGGATCGACGCGGGGGGGAAGAGGGCGTCCTTCGCCGCGACCCAGCCGCTCCCGACGGCGAGGCCGCCCGAGGCGAGGACGAGGAACTTCGCGAACTCGCGCCGGGAGACGTGCTGCGCCTCGACGCGCTCGACGGGGAAGTCGACCTCCCACGCCGGGCGGGCGGGAAGGCCCTCGGGCCGGTCGGTCATGGCGCCTCCGTTCCGTCGACGACGAGCTCGGTCGAGCCCTTCGGCATCATCACGTTCACCCGCGTCCTCACCTTCTGGAGCCCGAACCGGAACTCGTTCACGGGGGTGCTGTTCGGCCGCATCCCGGCCATCCGTTCGCGGGTGCCGTAGAAGAGCGCTCCGCTCGGGCAGACCGTGGCGCACATCGGCCTTCGCCCCGCGCTCGTCCGGTCGTAGCAGAGGTTGCACTTCATCATCAGCTTCATCGGCTCGACTTTCTTCGGGACGCCGAAGGGGCAGGCGAGGACGCAGTTGCTGCAGGCGATGCAGCGGGCGGCGTTCGCCGAGTGGACCACGCCGAGCTCGTCCCTGGCGATCGCGTCGGCGGGGCAGACCCGGGCGCAGGTCGGCTCCTCGCAGTGCATGCAGACCTGGACGGAGGTCTGGGGGCTGACGGCCCTGTCGACGTAGTCGACGTGGATCATCGCGAGCTGCCCGTTCGTCTCGCACTCGGCGCAGGCCATCTCGCAGGCGTGGCAGCCGATGCAACGCTGCGGGTCGAGGAAGAACTCCTCGCGGAGCGGGGAGGCGGTCGTCGTCATCGCGCCTCCCGCCTCAGACGCTCGCGTGCGCCTTCGCCTCGGCAGCGGAGGGCGCCTTGCGCCCGGTCGGCACGAGCCGGCAGGCGCTCACCTTGAACTCGGGGATCTTCGAGACGGGGTCGAGGAGGCCCGAGGTGAGGAGGTTCGCCGACTTCCGGCCGGGCCAGTGGTAGGGGACGAAGACGGTGTCCTCGCGGATCGTCGTCACGAGCTGCGCCGGGAACTCGGCGGCGCCGCGTCGCGTCTCGACCCGCACGAGGTCGCGGTCGGCGATGCCGAGCGTCTTCGCGAGCGCCGGGTGGATCTCGAGGAGCGGCTCGGGGTACTGCTCGACGAGCTTGCCGATCCGGCGGGTCTGCGTCCCCGAGAGGTACTGCGAGACGACGCGCCCCGTCGTCAGGATGACGGGGTAGTCCGCGTCGGTCACCTCGCCCGGGTCGCGGTAGCGGACGGCGTTGAAGTGCGCCTTCCCGTCCGGCGTCGCGAACTTCCGGTCCTCCCAGAGGCGCGGCGTGCCGGGGTGGTCGAGGGACGGACAGGGCCAGAAGACGCCGAGGTTCGCCTCGATCTTCTCGTACGTGATGCCGAAGTAGTCGGCCGTCCCCCCCTTCGAGGCGGCGCGCAGCTCGTCGAAGATCCGGCGCGCCGTGAAGAGCGACCCTTCCCGCGTCCCGGCGAGCGGCGCCGGCCCGGCGAAGTCGAAGAGCTCCGCCTTCCCGAGGCGGCGGGCGAGGTCGAGGAGGACGTCGGTGTCGCGCCAGGCGCCGTCGGGCGGGTCGATCGCGGCGCGCACGCGCGTGACGCGCCCCTCGGCCGTCGTGACGGTCCCCTCCTCCTCCTCGTGGAGCGAGCCGGCGAGGACGACGTCGGCGTGCCGCGCCGTCTCGGAGAGGAAGAAGTCGATCGCGGCGAAGTACTCGAGCTTCTCGAGCGCCTCCCTCACGAAGCTCGCGTTCGGCAGCGAGACGAGCGGGTTGAAGCAGATCGACAGGAGCCCCTTGATCTCCCCGCGGTGGATCGCCTCGACGATCTCGTAGGCCGACAGGCCCTTCCCCGGGATCTCCGGCTCCGGCACCCCCCAGACGCCCGCGATCCACTCGCGGTGCTTCGGGTTCTCGATGTCGCGGTTGCCGGGGAGCTGGTCGCACTTGTGGCCGTGCTCGCGCCCCCCCTGCCCGTTCCCCTGGCCGGTGATCGTCCCGTAGCCGCAGTAGGGCTTCCCGATCCGCCCCGTCGCCAGGACGAGGTTGATTGCCGAGACGACGTTCTCGACCCCCTTCGTGTGATGCTCGATGCCGCGCGCGTGGAGGAGGAAGCTCGTCCGCGCCTTCCCCCACCACTCCGCCGCGGCCTCGATCTTCCGCCGGGGGATCCCCGTCACCTCCTCGGCCCAGGCGAGGTCGTACCCCTTCACCGCCTCGGCGGCCTCCGCGAACCCGGAGGTGTGGTTCGCGATGAAGTCGTGGTCGAGCTGGTCGCGGTCGACGAGCTGCTTGAGGATCGCCCCGAAGAGGGCCGAGTCGCGCCCGGGGCGGACGGGGAGGTGGAGGTCGGCCGTCCGGGCGAGCGGCGTCATCCGCGGGTCGACGACGATCAGCTTCGCCCCGTTGTCGCGCGCCTGCCAGATCCAGTGGGTGAGCGTCGGGAACGTCTCGCTGACGTTCGCCCCGGCGACGAGGATCACCTCGGCCTTCGCGAGGTCCGCGTAGGTGTTGCTCGCCCGGTCGAGGCCGAAGGCCTTCTTGTTCCCGGCCCCGGCGCTCACCATGCAGAGGCGGCCGTTGTAGTCGAGGTTCCTCGTCCCGAGGGCGAGGCGCGCGAACTTGCCGACGAGGTAGCTCTTCTCGTTCGTCAGCGAGACGCCCGAGAGCATCGCGAAGGCGTCCTTCCCGTATGTCTCCTGGATCCGGCGGACCTCCGAGGCGGTGCGGCCGAGCGCGGCGTCCCAGGAGACGGGACGGAAGCCTTGCCCCTCGACGCGCTCGAGCGGCGAGAGGAGCCGGTCGGGGTGGTTGTTCTGGAGGTAGCGCTGGACCCCCTTCGGGCAGAGGCGCCCCTCGTTGAACGGGAACTCCTCCCACGGGTCGAAGCCGACGACCCGGTTGTCCTTGACGAGGAGCTTGATGCCGCACTGCATCCCGCAGAAGCAGCAGTGGGTCGGCACGACGCGGTCGGGCTCGTCGCGCCCCGGGAAGCCCTCCTTCGGCGGGAAGCCGAGCCGGGGGCCGAACTGCGCGACGAGGGCCTCGGGAGAGACGGGGAGGCGTGCCATGTCGTTCGCTCCTCTCAGCCGAAGAAGGCGCCCGACTCGCTGCGGGCGGCGAGGTGGGCCTTCGCGAGGGCGGCCCGCTTTCCCTGCGGGGAGAGGTCGAGGTGCGAGCCGCCGCCGGGGAGGCGGTAGTCGTAGCCGAGCTCGGACGTCACCTGCTTGAGGTCCTCGACGTGCATCCGCGACGCGAACGCCTCTCCGGTGTGCGGGCAGACGGCCTGCTCGCCCGCCTCCCCCTCGCGCTGGTAGAGGGCGACGCCGAGCTGGGCCGGGCGCTGGAAGACGTGGAAGAACTTCCCGAAGGGGAGCCAGAGGAGGAAGAGGATCACCGTGATCGCGTGGCTGATCGCCATGAAGGCGTGCGCCCGGCCCTGCATCAGCTCGTAGTCCCAGGTCAGGCCGAGGCCGGTGACGGAGATCAGGACGAGGAGGACGAGCGGCATCAGGTCCATCTCGAACGTCTGCGTCGAGATCTGCCCGGCGTCGGTGATCCGGCGCCTCAGGAACCCGAAGACGCCGAGGAGGACGAGGACCGACGACCAGTTCAGGGCGTGGAAGAGGTTCAGCGCGACGAAGCCGCCGAGCGGGAAGTCGAAGGCGTGGAAGCCGAGGAGGTGCGCCTCGTAGACGTCGATCGTCCCGGCCTTCAGCGTGAAGTGGACCCAGCCGAAGACGAGAGGGACCGTGATCGCGAAGGCCGACAGGCACCCCCACGCGAGGAGGACGTGGGCGAGGCCCCGCTTCGCGCTCCGCTTCCAGATGAACCGCTGCGCCGCGAGCTCGTCGACGGCACGGCGCAGGAGCTCGCCGAGGTAGGCGGGGAAGCGGCGGGAGAAGAGGAGGCGCCAGCCGGCCCTCCAGTAGAGCCGCGTCGGCGGCCGCTGGAGCCAGACGGCGTAGCGGTAGACGATCCCGAACGCGGCGAAGAGCGTCGCGAAGAGGTAGGCCGCGAGCGCCCCGTCGAAGTTCTGCAGGTTCCTCGAGCCCGCGACGACCGAGGCCGCGAGGAGGGCCGAGGCGAGGAGGGCCCAGCCGAGGGCGCGGAGGTTCAGCGTCGAGAGCATGACCGGACTCTAGGGAGGCTGGAGTCCGCTGAGAAGGGCCCGCGTATGACGCGGGTCATGCGGCGAGCGGGATTCCGGGCGGGGTCAGGAGGCCGCGTGCTTCCGGACGGGCCAGATTGCGAGCGCCACGCCGGCGAAGATGAGGGCGGCGGCGCCGAAGATCCGGGGAGAGGGCTCCTCGCCGAGCGCGAAGTAGGCGAACGCTCCCGCGAAGACCGGTTGGACGTAGATGAAGAAAGCCGTCGTCGAGGCGCTCGTCCGCGCGAGCGCCCAGGCGTTCAGAGCGTAGGAGCCGACCGTCCCGAGGAAGATGACGCCGGCGAGCGCCCCGAGCGCCGGCGTGGAGAGCTCGGCCGGACGGAGGCGCGAGAGTCCCGGAAGGGCGAGGAGGAGGATCGGGAGCGCCCCGTACCGGAACGCCTGCGAGACGAACGAGAGGGCGGGGCGCCGTACGAGGACGTCGCGCGCCCGGACGAGGAACCAGGCGTAGGCGACGGAGTTGAGCGTGACGAGGAGGTCGCCGACGAACGTACCGTGGCGGAACGACAGGTTCGCGGGGTCGAGGAGGAAGAGGACGCCGCCGAACGCGATCGGGACCGCGAGGAGCCTCCGTGGCGCGGGGCGCTCCCGTCCCGAGAAGAGCCCGACGAGGATCGTGAAGACGGGGACGGTCGCGACGAGGAGCGTCGCGTGCGTGGCGGTCGTCCGCGAGAGGCCGGTGATGAAGAGGACCTGGTTCGCGACGACGCCGAGGAGCGAAAGGAGAACGACCTCCCCCTTCTCGCGGAGCGTCTGCCGCGGCTCGGGACCCGAGAGGGCGCGGGCCGCGAGGGAGAGGAAGAGGGCCCCGAAGACGGCTCGGAAGGCCGCCAGCGCGAACGGCTCCATCTCCCGCATGGCGACCTTGCCGAAGACGGGGAGCGTCCCGAAGAAGAGCTGGACGAAGAGGAGCGCGACGTAGGGGGCGGCGCCCGGCTCGCGGGCGCGCGACTCAGCGGCCAAGCGGGACCGCGGCGACGCTCCCGGCGACCGCAGCTTCCTGCGTCGCCACGACGAGCGTCGTGCCGGGCTCCTCGTGTCCCCGCTTCACGTAGGCGAGCGCGACCCGCGCCCCTCGGCGCACGGAGTCGACGGCGCTCGTGACGCTGCCGACGGCCTCGTCGCCGGCCCGCACTTCGTCGCCCGGCGCGGCGCCGCATCCGATCGGGAGGAGGAGGGCGACGAGGCGCCGGTTCACGTGACCGTAGGTCCGGATCCGCGCGACGGTCTCCTGGCCCAGGTAACACCCCTTCGTGTAGGAGATCGCCGTTCGCTCGAGGCCGGCCTCGTTCGGGAGGGTCGTCTCCGTCAGCTCGGCGCCCCAGCGTGGGAGGCCGGCCTCGATCCGGCCCGCCTCGAGGGTCTCGGGTGAGACGACCGCAGCCCCCCCAGAGGAAAGGAGCGCGAGGAGAACGGGGACGGCGTCTCGCGAGGTGCGCAGGTCGAATCCCGGCTCGCCGGCCCGCGAGACGCGGACGACGCGGAGAGGGGCGCCGTCGAGGGAGCCTGCGACGTGCGCGAAGTCCTCCGGCCCGGGCTCGGGCAGGGCGGCGGCGGGCAGCAGCCGGGCTGCGGCCGGGCCCTCGAGGTGGACGACGCCGGTCTCGCCGGTCCGGTCCACCAGGACCGACCGGCTGAACGGGACGTAGCCCTGGAGGATTCCGAGGAGCGTTTCGGCGAGGGGGGCGTCGCAATCGACGAGGAGCTCCGAGGCCGAAATGCGCAGGACGGCGAGCTCCGCGCGCATCCTCCCCTTGGGCGTGAGGAGCGCCGCGTGGCAGCCCGATCCGGGCCGGAGGGCCTTCACCTCGTTCGTGACGAGGCCGTGGAGGAGCTCCGCGGCATCCGGACCGGCTACCGAGAGGGTTCCCCGGCCGGTCAGGTCGGCGGCCACGGCTGTCGCGTGGAGGGCCGCGACTCCTTCGTTCGACGGTTCGTTGAGCGGCATCCGGGCGATTCTCGCATGTGTCGTAATATGAGACGCTTGAACGAAACCAGCCAGAAATCCCGTCCCACGCGCCGCCGTCGCCGGTCGACGAAGTCGGGCGCCACGGCCGCCGCGGAGGCGGCCGCCACCCCCGCCGCCGACGTCGCGTTCTTCGAGACCGAGGCCTTCTCCCCCGCCACGACGACGATCGTCGAGACCGTCGTCCCCGCCGCACCCCCAGTGAGCATGAGCCAGGAAGACCAGAAGCTCGCCCTCTTCATCGACATCGACAACGTCATCATCGGCCTCCGGGAGAGCGGGCACCCGAAGTTCGACGTCAAGCTCCTCCTCTCGCGCCTCCTCGACAAGGGGAAGATCGTCATCAAGAAGGCCTACGCCGACTGGTCCCGGTACGTGGAGTACAAGAGGGCCTTCCACGAGTCGGCGTTCGAGCTGATCGACATCCCGCAGCACAAGATGACGGGGAAGAACTCGGCCGACATCCGGATGGTCGTCGACGCGATGGACCTGGCCTCGAACAAGGAGCACATCACGACGTTCGTGATCGGCTCGGGCGACTCGGACTTCTCTCCCCTCGTGTCGAAGCTGAAGGAGAACAACAAGACCGTCCTCGGCTTCGGCGTGAAGGGCTCGACCTCGGAGCTCCTGATCGAGAACTGCGACGAGTTCATCTACTACGAGGACCTCGTCCGGGAGCAGGTCAAGGTCCCGGCCGTCGCCGGGCTCCCGGAGAAGAGCCGCGAGGTCTTCTCGCTCCTGATCGAGTCGATGCAGGCGCTCCAGCGCGAGAACAAGGAGATCCTCTGGGGCTCGATGGTCAAGCAGACGATGCAGCGCAAGAACCCGAGCTTCTCCGAGTCCTACTACGGGTTCCGCGCGTTCTCCGACCTGCTCGAGTCGGCCCAGAAGCACCGGGTCATCACGCTCCGCCGGGACGCCAAGAGCGGCTCGTACGTGATCACGGGGTACGGGCCGGGGACGGCCCGCTGAGGACGTGACGCGCCGGCCTGCCGGCCCTGCGGCCGGCGCGGCCGCGCTCTAGAATCGCAGTCATGGCGCGCCGGTCCACCCTGGCCGTCGTCTTCCTCGCCGTCGCCGCCGCGGCGTGCGGCGGCGAGGCGCCGCCGCGCACGCTCCTCGTCGCGATGGAGCAGGACGTCCGGACGCTCGACCCGCACCGGCACGACGACAGCGTCACCCACTCGGTCCTCGCGAACGTCTTCGAGCCGCTCGTCACGTTCGACCCGCAGATGCGCGTCGTCCCGGCGCTCGCCGTGGGGTGGAGCAACCCGAACGACCTGACGTGGCGCTTCAAGCTGCGCCCCGGCGTCCGCTTCCACGGCGGGCAGCCGCTGACGTCGCGGGACGCGAAGTTCAGCCTCGAGAGGGCACGGCGGTTCCGCGCGGCGCCGCACCTCGAGTCGCTCGTGAGGATCGACGCCGTCGACGACGCGACGCTGGAGATCGGCACGTCCGTCCCGGAGCCCGTCCTCCTGAACAAGCTCGCGGGGGTCGGGATCGTCCCGGCAGGCACCCCGGAGGAGATCGCGGTGCCGAACGGGACGGCGGCCTACTCCTTCGGCTCCTGGGAGCCGGGGAAGGTCCTTCGCCTCGTCGCCAACGATCGGCACTGGGGCGGCGCGCCCACCCTCCGGGAGGCGCGCTTCCGCGTCCTTCCCGACGCGGCCGCCCGGGCGGAGGCGCTCGCGAAGGGCGAGCTTCACCTCGCGCGAGAGCTGAAGCGGAGGGACCTCGAAGAAGCCGGGACGGGCGTCCGTTTCGTCAGTTACCCGGGGCTCGTCGTCGTCCTCCTCGGGGCGCGATTCGACCTCCCGGGTCCGCTCCAGTCGCGCGACGTACGCAAGGCGATCTACCTCGCCATCGACCCGGAGGAGCTCGTCGAGAGCTCCGGGGTCGAGGCGATGCCCGTGGACCAGGTCGTTCCGCCGTCGATCTTCGGCTACCTGCCGGGTGGCGGCGAGCCCCGGCCGGACCGGGAGCGGGCCCGGGAGCTGCTGCGGCGGGCCGGCCTGGGAGGCGGTTTCGCCGTGACGCTCGACATGGCGGAGGCGTTCGCTCCGAACGTCGGACGCGTCCTCACCGAGCAGCTCGCCCGGGTCGGCATCCGGACGACGGTCGTCGGGCTGGAGTGGTCCCTTCTCTCTGCGCGGCTCGAGAAGGGCGAGAGCCCTTTCTTCTCGGTCGGCTGGTCGTGCAACGGCGATGCGTCGCACCTCTTCGACGCCCTTCTCCACACGCGGAAGGGGCGGAGCTGGGGCGTCTCGAACTTCGGCGGCTACTCGAACCCCCGGCTCGACGACGCGATCGAGCGGGCCGGGGCGATCCTTTCTCCATCGCGAAGGCTCGAGGCGCTGCACGAGGCGATGCGCATCGCCCTCGACGACCTGCCGCTGATCCCGCTCTTCAACCGGCGGAGGACCTACGGGGTCGACGCGAGGCTCCGCTTCCAGCCGCGCCTGAACGGGCAGGTGATCCTCCGCGAGCTCTCCTGGGGCGGCCCGCCGGCCGCTGGCCCCGCGGCGGCCGGCGGCTTCTAGGAGGACCGGCCGGGCTCAGCGCGGGGGAGCGCTCTCGATCCGCCAGAGCCCGATCGACCCGCCGACGGTCCCGACGCGGCGGCCGCGCTCGCGCAGGGCCGTCCGGATCGACTCCAGCCTCTCCGCGTCTGAGGTCGCGCCCTTCGCCCGCAGCAGCTCCGGGCCGAGCGCGAACGGCGCCTCGCCGATCGCGAAGAGGGCGCCGGGACGGTCCTCTTCGCCCGGCCTCGGCGGGCGAAGGGCCGGCGCGTGGCGCGAAGGGAGGTCGCCGCCGAAGACGACGGACGGGAGGCCGGCGGGCGCGATCGAAGGCGCGACCGCCTTCAGCCGGAGGAGGTCCTGGCCCCAGTCGAGGCTGCTGTCGGCAAAGAAGCGCCGGCCCCCGTCGGCTCCTCCCGCGAGGGCGTTGAAGAACGAGAAGGGGTGGGGGTGCGCCGTCGCCGCCTCGAGCGCGGCGACGAGGAGCGCGCCGGCCGCGGCCCCGAGCCGAAGCCTCGCGGAGCGTCGGGCCGCCGCGTCCGTCGGTCCTGCCGCGGCGGCGCCCGCGAGGATCGCGAGGAGCGGGAACGCGAGGAGCGCGTGCCTCACGCCGATGTTGTACGTCGTCCGCGAGGAGAAAAGGAGGAAGAGGAGGAGGGAGGCGCCGGCCACGGCTGCGAAGCGGCGCCCGGGTCGCGCGAGGAGCGCGACGCCGGCGCAGAGTAGGAGCCCGAGAGGCGTCTTGACCGCGAGGGCGACGGGGAAGTACCAGGGAGAGCCCTCGCGCGAGACGGCGCCGAGGAAGTAGTTCACGCCCGCGCCGACCTCGCTCTGGAGCGCGACCGAGAGCGCTCCCGTCAGGACGTTCCCGAGGGGCGGCAGGAGGTCGCCCGCGCGGATCGCCAGGCGGGCGGCGGCCGGCGAGCGTCCCTTCAGCTCGAGCCTTTCGACCGCGATCGCACGCCGGTCTTCCGGCGTCTGGTTTCGGCCGGCCCACGCGAAGCCGGCGAGCGTCACGGCGAGGGCGATCGCGGCGGCGGCCGCGAGGCGGCGGAGGAGGCGCCCGAGGTCCGGCCGGCCGGGCGTCGCGTCGGCGGCGAGGAACGGGAGCGTCGCGAGGGCGAGGAGCGGCGCGCTGTACTTCGAGAGGAAGGCGAGCCCCCAGAGGAGGCCGAGGAGAGCCGTGACCCGCTTGTCTTCGGGCCGGGCGAGGCGCGCGAGCGGCGAGAGCGAGAGGACGGCGAAGAGCGTGACGGCGAGATCGGTGTGGACGACCCCGGCGTGGGCGTTCAGGTTCGGCTCGAGCGCGGTGAAGGCGAGAGCCGTGATTCCCGCCCACGGTCCCCATCGTCTCCGGGCCTCGCCCCGGACGGCGAGCAGGAGCCCCGCGAGGAGCGCGACGAACGGGAGCCGGGCCCGGAAGAGGATCGTCTCGGCCGGGGCCTCGTTCGCGAAGAGGAAGCGGAGCAGCCGCGCGGGACCGGCGGGGGAGCGGAGCGGGTCCTCGGCCGGGCGGAGCGGCAGGCCGGTCAGCGCGAAGCCGGCGAGCGCCTTGGCGAGCGGCGGGTGCTCCGGGTTCCAGCGTCCGGTCCCCTCGCGCACGATCTCGACCGCGGCGGCGACGTGGACCGGCTCGTCGGCCGTCGCGGCGTCTCCCGAGAGATGCCGCAGCGCCAGGACGGCCGACAGAACGACGAACGCGAGGACGATCGCGCGCTCCACCCGGGGCGACGGCGCCGGAAGGGCCGGAGGGGGCACGGTCGCCTCGGTCACCTCGCTCACTCTGCGCATGCTAACTTCGGGAACGCCGTGAGCACCGTCCGAATGCACTCACTCACGCTGCCCGGGCCCGCGGGGGAGCTCGAGGCGCTCCTGCGCGTTCCGGTCCGGCCCCGCGGGGCCGCGGTCGTGGCGCACCCGCATCCCCTCTTCGGCGGGACGATGCACACGAAGGTCGTCCATCGCGCCGCGAAGGTCTTCTCGGACCGGCTCCACCTCTCCGCCCTCCGCTTCAACTTCCGGGGCGTCGGCGCCTCGGCGGGGAGCTACGACGAGGGGCGCGGCGAAACCGACGACCTCGTCGCCGCCGTCCACTGGGCCCTGGAGCGCCAGCCGGCCGGGCCGCTCGCCCTCGCCGGCTTCTCGTTCGGGTCGCTCTGCGCGGCGCGGGCGGCCGTCTCCGTCGCCCCGCACGTCCTCCTCCTCATCGGGGTGCCGCTCGACCGCTGGGACGAGGAGGAGGCCCGGGCGCTCGAAGGCCGCAACGTCGTCTGGGTCCAGGGCGAGAAAGACTCGTTCGGCGCCGGCGCGCTCGCCCTCGAGACGGCGGCGCGCCACGGCTTCCGGGCCGCGTCCGTCCCGGGGGCGGACCACTTCTTCACGGGCCGCCTCGAAGGGTTCGAGGAGGCGGCGATCCGCCTCCTGGGCGAGGCGGGCTTCGGCGCGCCGGTCGTGCCGGCGTGACGGAAAGGGGCGAGACGATGCTCACCGACGCCGAAAGGGAAGACCTCCTCCGGCGGGCGCGCCACGCCGCCGCGCGGACCCTCGATCTCCCGGAGGGAAAGCTCGAGCTGCCGCTCCCGGCCGGGCGCCTCGCCGAGCCGGGCGCGTCGTTCGTTACCTGGAAGCGGGACGGCCGGCTCCGTGGCTGCATAGGGAGCGTCGAGCCGTGGCGGCCTCTCGCCGAGGACGTCGAGAGGAACGCCGTCGCGGCGCTCGTGCGCGACCCGCGCTTCGCGCCGGCCCAGGCGCGGGACCTCCGCTGGCTTTCCGTCGAGGTCTCCGTCCTCGGACCGCTCGAAGAGGTCGCGGAGCCGCTCGGGCAGCTCGAGATCGGGGTCCACGGCGTCGTCGTGAAGAAGGGCTCGCGCTCCGGCCTGCTCCTGCCTCAGGTCGCCCCCGAGTGGGGCTGGGACGCCCCGACGCTCCTCGCGCAGGTCTGCCTGAAGGCGGGCCTCCCCGAGACGGCGTGGCGGGAGGGGAACCCTCCCGCCATGGTCTACCGCTTCTCAGCCGAGGTCTTCGGGGAGAGCGCGTAGAGGAGGATCCCGGTTGCGACCGCCGCGTTGAGCGATTCGACGTTCGGCGAGACCGGGATCGTGACCCGACGGTCGAGGGCGGCGACGAGCGGCGCCGAGAGGCCGTGGCCCTCGGAACCGATCGCGAGGACGAGCGGCGCGACGCCGGCGAGAGCGCCGGGCTCCTCGCCGCCGTGCGCGTCGGCGCCCGCGAGGTGCGCGCCGGTCGAGCGGACCCACCGCACCGCGTCGGTCGACAGCACGTTTCGGACGACCGGGACGCGGAGGGCGCTGCCGGCCGAGGCTCGGAACGCCTTCGGCGCGTACGGGGAGGCCGTTCCGGGAGTGAGGATCACGCCGCCCGCCCCGAACGCCTCGGCCGCGCGCAGGATCGCGCCGACGTTCGCCGGGTCCTGGAGGCCGTCGAGGAGGAGGACGAGCGCCGCGCGCGAGAGCGACTCGAGGCGGGCGGACGGGACGGGCGCGAGCGAGACGAGCGCCCGCGTCGAGCCGAGCTCCGAGAGGCGCGCCAGGACGCGCGCGGAGACCTCGACGACGGCGGCTCCCGCTTCGCGGGCGCGATCCGCCGTCGCCGCGTCGATCGGAACGAGGTCGGGGGCCGCGAAGACGACGTCGGGGACGACGCCGGCGTCGAGGGCGTCCTGAAGGATCCGCGCCCCCTCGAGGAGGAGCGCCTCGCCTTCTCGCACCGCGCGCGCGGCGGCAGCGACCCGGGGGTTCGAGGGGGAATCGATCCGCACGCTCATCCGGGATCGTCCGGCCCTTCGGGCGCCGCGGAGGCGCGCCGCTCGGCGAACGCGCGGACGGCGCGGCGCTGGTCGTTCGTCTGCGGCGACTCCGGGAAGATCGCGCTCTTCGGAACCTCCTGCCAGAGCGCGTCGAGGAGGTCGAGGGCCTCGTCGCCGGTCAGCGCGAGCCGCCGCGAGAGGAACGCGGCGACGGCCGTGCCGGTCCGGCCGATGCCTCCCCAGCAGTGGACGTACGCCGGCTCGCCGCGCGCGACCGCCCCCTCCAGCTCGTCGACGATCCGCTCGAGGCTCCCGTCGCGCGGCACGCTCATGTCCTTCACGGGGTGGCGGACGACGCGCACCGCGACGCCGCGGGCGGCGGCTTCTTCCAGGAGGGCGTCGGCGTACGGCTGGAGCGCGCCGAGACGACCGCTCTCGCGCGGCTCCGTGAGGTCGACGAAGAGGCGGATGCCGGCGTCGAGGAACGCCCGGAGGCGCTCCCGCCCGTCGTCTTCCACGAGCGAGTAGGGGTACTCGCCCGCGAGGAGGAGTCCCGGGACGACCCAATAGCTCTCGGGGATCGGGAGCGGCGGCGGCATGTGGGCGGAGTCTGATACGGAACGGCTCGCCGCGTCGAGAGTTCTCAGGGGCCGGTGCTCGCCGCCTCCTCGAACACGTACTCGTGCTGGGCGTCCCGCACGACGAGGCGGCGCCGGCCGTCCCGGTCCGCCACGACGAACTCGAAGCCGCCGAGCGTCGGGTCGATCGTCAGGAAGGAGGTCGTCCCGTCGTCGTTCTTCCGCGAGGCGACGCGGCTCCTCCACTCGCCCACGTCGAAGAACGCCGCGCTGCCGTCCCGGGTGACGTTCAGCTCGCCGAGGGCCGTGCTGACGTAACGGGGAGCGAGCTTCGCCACGGCGGCCGCCTCGGGCGGGACGACGAGCCGCTCCCGCTCCTTCGCGAGGGCGGTCTTCACCTGCGCCGCCACGACCTTCAGCGCGTCCTCGGCCTCGGGCCGGCCGTCGAACAGGACCTCGAGGAGCCGGCGGAGGAGCGGACCCCGGAGGAGGACGCCCGAGTCGGAGTTCGTGAGGATCACCGCGCCGACGCCGTGCTCCGGGAGCCAGATCATGTCGCTGTGGTAGCCGGCGAGGTCGCCACCGTGGTGGACCACGGGGACGCCGTACTTCCGGTCGACCATGAGGGCCATCCCGTACGTGGCGTCCTCGCCCAGGAGGACCTGCGGCTCGTACCGCGCGAGGAGGTTCTTCTCGGAGACGAGCCGTCCTCCGCCCGGGAGCTTCCCCTTCGCGAGCTCCATCTCGACGTACTTCGCCAGCTCGCGGGCGCTCGTCCAGACGCCTCCCGCCGGCCGGACCGGGACGACGGAGTAGTTGAGGTCCATCCGCCCGCGCGCGAGGTTCCCGTCCACGTCCCGTCCGTGCGGCTGCGCGACGTCCCCCTTCAGCGCCTTCGCGAAGTCGAACGTCGTCGTGGTCATGCCGAGGGGCTCGAAGACCTTCGTGCGCATCGCCTCGTCGTAGGCGGCGCCCCACTCGCGGCCCGGCACCGCCTTCGACCCGCCGATGTAGCCGGCGGCGGCCGCCATCAGGTTGCTGTACTGGAAGACCTCGCCGAAGCGGCTCGTCGGCTGCATCGAGGCGAGGAGCTTCACCGCCGAGGCGGGCGTCTCGTTCCGGTACTCGAGGAGCCACTCCAGGTCCTGCCGAGGCATCCCCGTGCAGGCGCAGATCAGGTGCCTCACCTGGACCTGCTTCGTCGTCGCCTCGTCTCCGAGCCGGAACTCGGGGAAGAGCTCGACGACGGGCTGGTCCCAGCGCATCTTCCCCTCGTCGACGAGCCGGGCGAGGAGGAGGGTCGTCAGGGCCTTCGTGTTCGACGCGGCGATGAAGAGCGTGTCCGCTCCGACCGGGTCCGGCTTTCCCAGCTCCTTGACGCCGAGCCCTCCCGCCCAGACCGTCTTCCCTCCGTCGACGAAGGCGAGGCCGACGCCGGTCGCGTCGACGAGCTTCATCCCGTTCGCCACGAAGTCCCTGAGGACCGCGAGCCGCTTCTCGTCGAGCGGGTGGGCCTTCCTCCCCGCGAACGACTCCCTCGCGTGGCCTTTCGGCCGCACGCTCTGCAGGGCGAGAGAGAGCGGCGCCCCGCGCTTCTCGAACGTCGGCTCGGTCCCGTCGATCAGGACGACGGCCCAGGTCTCGCCCGTTCGCCAGGCGTAGGCGCCCACGACGGCCCGCTCGTTCGGCGAGGTCTCGTAGGCGTAGGCCTTCCGCTCCTCCCAGCCGTCCTTCGCCGCCTGCGGCAGCGAGAGCTTCAGGGGCCGGCGGAAGCCGGGCTCGTACGCGGCCCAGGCCGCCGCGACGGCGGCGTCGGCATCCTTCGCCTTCACGTCGACGATGGCGACGTGAGAGTCGGGCTCGGGCGGGTCGAGGACGACCATCGGGCCCTTCGTCGTCAACGTCCAGCCCGCCGGGGCCGTGAAGGTCGTCCCGCCCGGGGTCGCGCGCGGCGAGTCCTTCGCGAGCGTCTCGGGGGGTGCCGGAGCCTGTCCGAACGCGGAGAAGGCGACGAGGAGCGGGACGCAGGACGCCAGAGGAGCGAGTCGGCGCATGCAGCCTCCTTGAGGAATCCGGGGCACCCAGGAGTGGAACGCGGAATCGGGCTCCCGGGTTTCAGGTCCGCGGAGACGGTCCTCGTCAGTAAGACGGGTTGCGCCGGACGGGCTTCCCGCCCGCGGACCCGCGGGTCCGCGGGCGGGAGGGTGGCTTCGCGCCGGGGGCTCAGTTGTCGGCGTGGAGCTCGACGAACTCGTAGACGTAGTTCCCGGTGCCGCTCGCGTCCGAGAACTCGTTGATCTTCACGCCGGCCGCGCAGCCAGCGCCGGCGCCGCTCCCCGGGGTGCCGTTCGCGTCGGCGCCGATCGTCCAGCTCGTCGTCTTCCCGGCGGCGAGGCAGGGGTCCTTGCGCCGGAGGCTCTGCCCCGCGGCCGCGGACATGGCGACGGTCTTCCCGTCCACCTTCGTACCCGAGGCGTTGTAGAGCGTGAAGCTCTCGCTCCCGTTGATCTGCGGGAAGAGGTCGCCGCCGCTGAGGTAGACGACGTTCGTGCCGAGCGTCGTCTTCCAGTAGGTCTCGAACGCGGCCTTCGTCGCGTTCCGGCCGACGACGAGGTAGCCGTTCGCCGGGAGGACGGTGCCGGCCGGGATCGTGTAGGTCAGCGTGGAGTTCGCCTGGACGATCCTCCAGCCGCCGACACTCGTCCCGGTGGCGTTGCCGACCGTGACGTTGACGGTGGCGGAGGTCCCGACGTTTCCGGCGGCGTCGTACGCCTTCGCGACGAGGGAGTGGCTGCCGTTCGCGGTCGTGGTCGTCGCCCAGCTCCAGGAGTACGGGGCGGTCGTGTCGGTGGCCTGGAGCGCGCCGTCGAGGAAGAACTCGACCTTCGTCACGCCGAAGGCGTCGGTCGCGGAGGCGGCGACGGCGACGGTCCCGGAGACGGTGGCGCCGTTCGCAGGGGAGGTGATCGAGGCGACCGGCGCCGTCGTGTCGTTGCTCACCGTGACGGCGATCGTTGCGGAGATCCCGACGTTTCCGGCGGCGTCGTACGCCTTCGCGACGAGGGAGTGGCTGCCGTT
>CAZWRQ010000026.1:0-2720 GCA_964636395.1 uncultured Holophagales bacterium | reverse complement strand
CGCGGTCGTGGTCGTCGCCCAGCTCCAGGAGTACGGAGAGGTCGTGTCGGTCGCCTGGAGGGCTCCGTCGAGGAAGAACTCGACCTTCGTCACGCCGACGGCGTCGGTGGCCGTGGCGGCGACGGCGACGGTCCCGGAGACGGTCGCGCCCGCGGCAGGGGAGGTGATCGAGGCGACCGGCGCCGTCGTGTCGGCCGGGGCCGGCGCATCGTAGTGGAGCTCGAGGAACTCGTAGACGTAGCTGCCCGTGCCGCTCGCGTCGGAGAACTCGTTGATCACGAGCCCGACTCCGCAGCCTGCGCCCGCCCCGGAGCCGACGGTCGCGGCGCTCTCGGCGCCGATCGCCCAGCTCGAGGAGAGGCCGGCGGCCTGGCAGGGGTCGATCCGGCGAATGCTCTGGGCCCCGGAAGACCCCATCGCGATCGTCGGTCCGTCCAGGATCGTCCCGCCGGCGTCGGCGAGCGTGTACGTCTCGCTCCCGTTGATCACCGGCATCGCGCCGGCGGAGTTCAGGAAAGCGGCGTCCGCGCCGAGCGTGACGCCCCAGAACGCCTCGAAGGCGGCCTTGTCGGCGCTCCGCGCGACGACGAGGTAGCCGTTCGCGGGAACCGTCGTCCCGGCGGGGAGCGTGTAGACGTAGGTCGCGTTCGCCTGCGTCAGCCTGTACCCGCCGACGGCGAGCGGCGTGCCGCCGCCGCCGGAAGTCTGGGTCGTCGCGGTGAGGTCCGCCGAGAACCGGGGGCCGGTCCCGCAGGCGTCCGTCGAGCCGGCGCGGAAGTGGTACGTCGTTCCGGCGGCGAGCCCGGTTACCGTGAACGAGTGGGAGGTCGTGAGCGTGGCGTTCGAGACGACCGAGCCGTAGGCCGTCGTGAGGCCGTACTCGACGCGGCCGTCCGACGGCTCGTCGGTCGTCCAGGTGACGGTGAACGAGGTCGTCGTCGTCGCGGTGACCGTCGGCCCGGCCGTGATCAGCGGCGCGACGCCGTCGTTCGTCCTGTCGGTGGCCGTGGCCGTCGTCCCGCCGGTGCTCGTCTCGGCCTGGTGGTTGAAGGCCTCGACTGCGTACGTGTAGCTCGTCCCGGCAACGGCCGTCGTGTCGGTGCAGGAGGTCGCCGTCGCCGCGAGCGGCGCCGCGCAGCCGCCCGAGGCGAGCGCGACGCCGTTTCGAAGGACCCGGAAGCCCCGGCTGCAGCCGGTGGAGCAGTCGTCGTTCCAGGCCGAAGGAGCGGCCCACGTCACCGTCACGCCGCTCGCCGCGCAGGGCGCCGCGTCGACGGCCGAGACGATCCCGCCGAACGAGAGCGCGCCGCCCCCACCGCAGCTCCCGAGGTAGATGCAGTCGACCCACTCCGGGTGGTCGACGAACGGGTTGCGGTTCTGCTGGTAACACCAGACCTGGTCGTTCCGGCGGATCTCGTCCGCGTCCGGCGGGTCGGCCGCGTGCCAGGCGAGGAGCGTCGACAGCATCCCGTGGTAGGCCACCGGCATGTACCCGTCGCCGCAGCTCGTCGTCTCGGCGTACATCAGCGACAGGTCGTCGCTCGCGATCAGGTCGGGCTCGGCCCCGAGGGGGCCCGTGCCGCCTTCGTACCGGAGGTCCATGTAGAGGATCGAGCGCGCCACGTCTCCCTTTCGGTGGTCCCAGACCTCCCAGACCTGCCCGGCGGTCGGCGTCGTGCAGGAGATCGAGCCGCCCGTGCCGCGGTTCGGCTGGCCGGAGCCGCCGAAGCCGGCGTTCACGTCGGTCGGGTACTCCGTGCAGCCGGTGACGCACTCGCCGTGCGGGAGGTTCGAGCGGGAGGAGTTGTAGCCCGAGTCCGTCGCGCGGAGGTGGTGCGCGTCGGTGTACGGCGTCGCGGCCGAGCCGCTCTCCGTCTGGAAGCCGTACGACTTGGCCCAGGTGTGTTCGCGGTTCCAGGCGCAGCCCGACGAGCAGCCGTCAGGATAGGTCGTGTTCTTGTAGAGGTCGAGGACGGTGGACGGATCCGCGGGGTTCTCGTCGGCGTCGTTCAGGATGTCCCACGTGTCCGTCGAGGACGACGTGTAGGGGAAACGGACGTGGTCGTCGATGACGGCGTGGAGCGTGGCGCGCAGCGTCGCGGGCGTCGATTCGTCGACGGACGCGTAGTAGCTCGACGGGGCCGGCGCGCAGCTCGTCGCGAGGGGCGCTATGCCGAGCGCCGCCCGCGCGCCCTCGACTCCTTCCACGACCTCGATGCGCAGGGCGCGGGTGCACGCTTCGGCCGCCTCGGACCATCCCTCGAGGTCGGCGTAGGCGGCGTCCTCGCGCATCCACGGCTCCGCCCACGCGGGGACCATGCGGGCCCTCACCTCGATCTCGTACAGTCCGGGCGGGACGGGCCGGCCCTGCTGGTCGCGGCCGTTCCAGGTGTGAACGGCCGGTGCGCTCCCCGACGCCTCGAGGCGCGAGCCGGCGAGCACGGTCACCACGCGCCCCGTCTCCGCCTCGCGGACGACCGCGTACAGAAGGCCGGAGCCGAATCCGAGCAGGCGATGCGACTTCTCGCCGTCGGGCGCGACCTCGACCGCGTAGGCCTCCTCGGGCAGGGCGTCGAAGTCGACCGCGAGCCGCGTGAAGACGCGGACGGGCTCGCCGGGGGCGATGCGCCAGGCGCTCGGCATCGACGAGAGCCGGAAGCCGGACCCGCAGGCGCCGGTCCACGTCCAACCACGGCCCCAGGTCTTCCTTGCCCGGCGGC
>CAZWRQ010000025.1:14892-28468 GCA_964636395.1 uncultured Holophagales bacterium | reverse complement strand
TCGCGGAGGCGCTGGGCGAGGCGCTTGAGCGGGATGTCGAGGGCGGCGGCGGCGGCGGCCCGATCGCCCCCGGCTTCCTCGAGAGCGCGGCGGATGCGCGCCGCTTCGCCCGCGCGCTTCCAGCGCTCCCCGGCCTCCTCGAGCGTCCCTTCGAGCGTCGGCGTGGTCGGCGCGTCCTCGCCCGGAGCGCCGAGGAGGACGTCGGCCGGCCGGATGACGGACCCCTCGGCGAGGAGGACGGCCCGCTCGACGACGTTCTTCAGCTCCCGCACGTTCCCCGGCCAGTCCCACGCCGCGAGCTTCTCGGCCGCGCCGGCACCGATCTCGAACGCCCTTCCGCGCGCCCCTTCGCCGCAGCTCCGCGCGAACGCCCGCGCCAGCACGGGAACGTCCTCCCTGCGGGCGCGCAGCGGCGGAAGCTTCACCGGGAAGACGTCGAGGCGGTAGTAGAGGTCCTCGCGGAACGCCCCCGCCTTCACCCTCGCGGCGAGGTCCCGGTTCGTCGCGACGACGAGCCTCACGTCGACGGAGAGCGGGACGGTCCCGCCGACGCGGAGGAACGTCCGCTCCTCGGCCGCCCGCAGGAGTTTCGTCTGAGCGCCGAGCGGCAGCTCGCCGATCTCGTCGAGGAAGAGCGTCCCGCCGTCGGCCAGCTCGAAGCGCCCGGCGCGCCGTTCACCGGCCCCCGTGTACGCCCCCTTCTCGTGGCCGAAGAGCTCGTTCTCGACGAGACCCTCCGGGAGCGCGGCGACGTTCACGGCGACGAACGGGCCGGCGCGGCGCGGTGAGAGCGCGTGGAGCGCGCGGGCGAAGAGCTCCTTGCCCGTCCCCGATTCCCCCGTCAGGAGGACCGTCACGTCGCTCGGGGCGGCGCGCCGGAGGCGGTCGAGGGCGTCGGCGAGCGCGGGCGAGCTTCCCAGTATGCGCGGCATCCCGGCGAGCCCCGCCTCCTCCGCGAGGAGCGCGCGGGCGACGGCGCTCCGGCGCGCCTCGACGTGGCGCTTCACGAGGAGGAGGAGCAGGTCGACGTCGACCGGCTTGTTCAGAAAATCGGCCGCGCCCCTTTTCATCGCCGCGACGGCCGTCTCTACGGTCCCGTAGCCGGTGAGGAGGACGACGGGGACGGACGGGTCGTTCGCGAGAGCGGCTTCCAGGACGGCGAGGCCGTCCGCCCCCGGAAGCTTCAGGTCGGTCAGGACGAGCGCGTAGCGCCGCCCCTCGGAGAGCCGACGGACCGCCTCGTCGCCCGCCGCGACCGCCTCGACGCGATACCCCTCCCCGCCGAGCGTCTCGGCGAGCATCGACCGGAGGGACTCCCGGTCCTCTACGAGGAGGATCTCGGCGGCCATCCCGGCCCGGGCGCGGCGCCCGTCAGCCCCGGCCGCCGGGCGGCTTCGGCTGGTTCGAGGAGGGGGGCGGCAGGTACGACCCGCCCGGCTGCGCCGGAGCGCCGACCGGAGCGTTCGCCGGAGGCGCGGCCATGTCGGGCGGACGCTGCGGCGGCGCTTCCTCCTTCGCGGGAGCGGGCGGCGGCGGGGGCGCTTCCTCGTCGGTCGCGCCGGGCCCCTTCTTCCCGTCCGCCTCCGGCTCGCCCTCCTTCGCCGGCGGCGCGATCACCTTCCAGCGCGGGACGTAGGTGAACCGCTCGGCCGTCTTGTCCGTGTCGATCTGCGCCCGGAACGACGCCTTCTCGCCCGGGTCGAGCACGTCCTTGGCGAGGGCCGCGTAAGTCGTCGCGATCGACTTCCCGTCCGCCCCGACCGCCTCGACCGTCACGCTCACGCCGAGGACCGGGGCCTTCCCCGAGTTCAGGACGGAGCCTTCGATGACGTAGCCGGTGTCGCTCTTCTTCGTCGTCGTCGGCCCGATCGAGACCTCTCCCTCGCCCTTCTCGGCCGATCCGGAGGAGACCTCGAGGTACCCGCTCGCGACGTCCTGGTCGGTCAGGACGACGGCAGCCTTCCGGGCGTTCTGCGTCGCCCGGGCGGCATCGACGAGGGAGGGCGCGCGCGGCGGCTCGGCGGGCGCCGCCTTCGGCGCCTCAGCCGCCTTCTTCGCGAGGGCCGCCGTCTTCTCCTGGTCGATCTCGGCCGCGGGGATCGAGACCAGCTTCCCGTCCGGCAGAGTCAGGACCGCCTGGCGGCCCTTGATCACGGGCGGCTTCTTCGTGTCGAGGGTGCGGCCGTCCCGGAGAACGACCTGATCGGCCGCGAGCGGCCCGGAGAGGAGGCTGATGAGCCCGAGCACGAGCAGCGAAAGTACGCGCCGCATGGGATTACCTCCGGAGGGGACAGGATAGCACCGGCCCCAATCCCGGGGCGGGCTCAGCGAGCCGTGCCCGGCTCCCGCGAGTCGCCCGCCTCCGACCCCCCCGCCTCTTCGGAGACGAGGTAGAGCGGCCGCCGCTTCACCTCGTCGTAGATCCTCCCGAGGTACTCCCCGAGGACCCCGATGAGCATCAGCTGCACCCCGCCCAGGAGGAGCATCCACCCCATCAGCGTCGTCCAGCCCCGCTCGTTGATCCCGAGCACCTTCAGGGCGAGGACGACGAGGATGTAGAGGAACGCGAAGAGCGAGACGCCGAAACCCAGCCACGTTCCGAGCTGGAGCGGCACGTGGCTGAAGGAGGTGAGCGCGTCGAGCGCGAAGCGGACCATCCGTCGAAGAGGGAATTTCGTCTCGCCGTGCAGCCGCGGGGGGCGCACGTAGGAGACCGCGACCTGCCGGAAGCCGACCCACGCCGTCATCCCGCGGATGAAACGGTGCCGCTCGCGCAGCGACCGGAAGGCCGCGACCGCCTTCGGGCCCATGAGCCGGAAGTCGCCCGTGTCGACCGGGATGTCGACGTTCGTCCAGCGGCGAAGGAGGCGATAGAAGAGGTGCGCCGTCGCGAGCTTGAAGGCGCTCTCCCCCTCGCGCGCCGACCGCTGCGCGTAGACCACCTCGTATCCCTCGTCGGCCTTCGCGAGCATCTCGGCGAGCAGCTCCGGCGGGTCCTGCAGGTCGGCGTCCATCACCACTACGAGCCGGCCGCGCGCCCCGTCGACCCCCGCCGTCAGCGCCATCTGGTGGCCGAAGTTCCGCGAGAGGCGGACCGCGCGGAGGCGCGGGTCCTCGGCGGCCTGCGCCGCCATCGCCTCCCACGAACCGTCCCGGCTCCCGTCGTCGACGAATACGATCTCGAAGCTCCGTCCGGTCGCCTCGAGGACCGCCACGAGGCGGCGCCGGAGCTCGGGAATGTTCTCGACCTCGTTGAAGCAGGGGAGGACCACAGAGATCTCCGGTACGCTCATCGGCTCGGCCTCCCGCCGTCCGGACGCCTGAGGACGACGACGTTCTGCGCCCCCACGGGGCTCCAGGGGCGCCGCGTGAAGAGATAGACGGAGAGCTCGCGGGCGTTCGGGCGGAGCGGCGAGAGGGAGACCTCCGGAAGCCACCAGGAGCGAAGCGGGATCGTCTCGACCGCGTAGCCGCCCCCGAGGAGACGCTGCGCCTCCTCCACCTTCCCCTCGTCGACCACCACGACCGGCGGCCGCGTTCCGGACGACGGGAGCGCCCAGAGGACGGGAAGTCCCCGCAGGTACCACGACAGCGGCCAGACGGCCTCTCCCGAGACCGCCGCCGCCGGGTCCTCGCCCGAGGCCCCGGCCCGGAGGATCTCCGCGACGACCGGCATCACCTCGGGGCTCGTCTGCGTGAAGACGACCGACTCCGCCCGCGGGTACGCCGGGGAGAGGAGCGGGTTCCAGAACGAGAGCGACAGGGCCGAGAGGAGAGTGGCCGCGAAGGCCGGCGCGGCGAAGGCGAACGCCCGGCTCCGCGAGGCCGAGAGCGCGGCCCACGCGGCCCCGGCGAGAGGCACGAACGGGAGGACCTGGTGAACGAGGAGCCACGGCGTCTTCTCGCCGAGCCACGCGTACATCGCGACCGACGAGACCGCGAGCGAGGCGACGAACCGCTCCGCCGCCGAGAAGCGCCGGAAGCGGAGCGCGATCCAGGCGAGCGCCGGCAGGAGGATCGCGAACTCGTACTGGAGGAGACGCGGGAGGTAGTAGGTTTTCGGCCCGCCGACGCGCTCCACCTTGTGCTGCCCCCACCAGTACGAAATCGCCTGGAAGACGGGGTTCCCCGACTCGGGGTGGACGAGGAAGAGCGTGTAGGCGACCTCCGAGAGCGTGAAGAAAAGGAGGAGCGCCCCCGCGATCGCCGCCCCGTGCCGCTCGAGCAGGTCGAGCAGCGCGCGGAGCTTCGGGACGAGCGGGAAGCCCCGCCCCGGCTCCCAGACCGCCGCGAGGACGGACGGCGCCATCAGCGCGCCGAGTACGTAGAAGTTCTCCTTCGACGCGAACGCGACCGCCCCCCAGACGGCCGCGAGGGCGAGGTCCGCGACGCGACGCGTGGTCCACCACCGGTCGAGCCACAGGAAGAGGCCGAACGTCCCGAGGAGGCTCCAGACGTCCTCGCGGCAGAAGCGGGTGTAGTAGAGAAGGATCGGCGAGATCGCGAGGAGGACGCCGGAGGCGAAGGCCGCGCGCCGGCCGAAGCGGGCGCGCAGGAGCATCGCCATCGCCACGAGGCCGACGCCGCCGAGCGCTGCCGGGAGGCGCGCGGAGAGGTCCGAGTCGCCGAGGAGGCGGAACGCCGATGCGACCATGTAGTACTGCACCGGGCCGTGGTAGATCGGGTCGTAGACGTACGTCCCCTGGAACGCGAGCTGGTGGGAGAACCAGCCGTGGATCGACTCGTCGTGGTGGAACGCGCGCGAGCCGAGGTCCCAGACCCGGAGGAGGAGCGCCAGGAGGAGGAGAGCGCCCCAGGCCCACCGCTCGCGCCGGCCGTACGCCGGCGAGGCGGCGCTCACGGCCGCGCTCAAGGCAGGACCTCCCACAGCTCCGTCCCCTCCGCCTCGAGGACGCGACGGAAAGGAGCCCGGATGCGGAGCGCGTTCGCGCCGTGCTCCTTCCGCTCCAGCGAGCCGACGACGACATAGCGCGCCCCGGTCCTCGCGAGCGCCGCACGCACCTCGGCGGCGTCGTCCGACCGGTAGATCGTCTCCACGTCGCGCCGCCGGGCCTCGATCGTCCCCTCCCCCGCAGCGCCGCGCCAGAGTCCTTCGTGGTTCGTCCAGCCGAGGACGAGGGGCCGCCCCGACGCCCCTCCGACCCGCCCGTGATCGGTGTAGGCCGAGCCGACCGCCTCGACGAGGCGCGCGCCGGCGGGGGCGTTCGCGCGGAGCCACTCCGCCGCGGCGCGGTCTCCCGGGGCCTCGCGGGTCATCCACGTCAGGCCGTCCAGGCCCGTCCGCGTCGCCTTCGCGCGCTGCGCGAGGAGCGCCGCCGGGTGCGCGAGGAGAGCGACCGCGCCGAGCGCGAGCACCGCACGGACCGCGTACCGCGCCCGGCGCGTGGCCAGCGCGAGCGGCGCCAGGAGCGCCGCGGCCGGGGCGAGGAGCGCCGCCGCCCCGGCATAGCACTTGAAGACCGTGTTCATCCTGTGCAGCTCCTCGCCGTACGGGTCCTTCACGGCGAGGAGCTCGGGGAGCATCACGAGCGCGACAGCCGCCGCCGCGAGGAAGAACCCGGCGCGCAGCGCCCCCCGGAGCGCAGGGAGGAGATGGAGGACGGCGAGGAGGAACGCCGCGCCGAGGCCGAGGACCGGCCGGCCAGTGAGGATCGCGAGGAGGACGCCGGCCGCCGGGTAGAGGTTCGCGTAGATGAAGCTCTCCTCCGCGTCGTCGCGCGAGCGCGCGAGGCCGACGCCAACGGCGAGGGCCGGGACGAGGAGGAGCCCGCCGAGGTGGAGGAAGGCCTCGGGGCTCGTCGTCCGGGTCGCCACCCCGCGGAGCCCCTGCAGCTCCGGACGCGCGCCGAGGAGCGCCGGGACGAGGAACGGAAGCGCCACGGCGGCCGTCGAGAGGGCCCGGACGAGCGCCGGGAGGAACGGCCGAGAGACGAACGCCCCGGCACCGAGGAGGAGGAGCGCCGCCGGGAGGTCCCACGGGTTCGCGGAGAGGAGCGCCGCCAGCAGCGCCGCGTCGAGGAGGAGCCCCGCGCCGCTCGCGAAGCGCCCGGCGAGCGCCGCGAGGGCGAGGAGGAGCGGCAGCGCGACGGCGTGAGGGTGGAGGTCTCCGAGCCAGAGCGTGAAGAGCGGCCACTCCGTGATCGTGTGGGCCACGCGCCGCGAGGAGGCCCAGAGGTCGACCGACGCGAGCGACCCGCCGCCGAGGAGCTGACGCGCCCCGTCCCACGTCCCGGCGAGTGTCAGGAGCAGCGCCGCGACGACGGCGAGCCGACGGCCGCCGCCGCGCAGCCGCACCACCCCGAACGCCGCGGCGCCCGAGAGCGCCGCGACGAGCGCGGCGACGAGGTTGTAGGCGACGCCTGGTGCGATCCCGGCGAGGCGGAACGGCAGCGCGAGGAGGTACGTCCCGAAGTGGTAGTAGGGGAACGCCGTCCCCGCGAGCCACGGGTCCTCGAGCGGCAGCCGCGGAGTGACGAGGAGCGCCGAGAGGACCGCGAGGTCCATCGGCTTCTCCGTCTGCCGCGCGTCCCCCCAGCCGAGGCGGAGCCAGAGGAAGAGGGCGAAGACGACGAGGATGAGCGCGATCGGCGCGAGGGCTCGCGCCGAACGGAACGGAGCGAGCTCCCGGCCCAGGAGCGCGAGCGCCGCGACGACGACGATTCCGCCGAGACCGAGAATTTCGGAGAACGGGATGCTCCCGTCCGCGCTCGCGAGCCTGCGGAGGAGCGGGATGTCGCCGACCGCGCTCGCGACCCAGCCGGGGAACGCGAGGAGAAGGAGCCCGACCGGAAGCCCCAGCGCGAGCGCCCCGTCGCGGACGCCGTCCGGATCCCCGTCGCCGCGACCGGCGCGAAGGACGACGGCCGTTCCGGCCGCCAGGAGGCCGGCGAGGAGGACGGCCAGCAGGAGCGCGGAGACGACGGTCACGAAGCCGGGCGACGGTAGCACAGCGCCCGCGTGCCTTCGCGACTCCGCGAGTTCCCCCCGCGCCGTTCTCGTCCCACAATCGGCCGATGAGCGACGCGCCGTCTCCCGTCCCCGCCCGAAGGAAGAGCGTCGCCGTCGTCGGGGGCGGCCTCGCCGGCCTCGTCGCGGCCGACCGGCTCCTCGGCGCTGGCCTCTCCGTCACCATCTTCGAGAAGTACCCCGAGGCGGGCGGCCTCGTCGGCACCTTCTCCGTCGGCGGCGAGGCGCTCGAGCGCTTCTACCACCACCTCTTCACGAGCGACGTCGACTACGTCTCCCTCGCGGAGGAGCTCGGCCTCGGCGACGAGATCGAGTGGCTCCCGTCGAAGATGGGCTTTTTCGCCGGCGGCCTCCTCTACCCGTTCGGGACGCCCCTATCCCTCCTCTCCTTCGCGCCGCTCGGCCTGCGCGGGCGGGTCGAGCTCGTCCGCTCGACGCTGAAGCTGCGCGGCCTGAAGGACTGGCGCGCGCTCGAGGGCGAGACCGCCGTCGGCTGGCTGAAGAAGAACGGCTACGGGCGCGTCCTCGACGTCGTCTGGGGACCTCTCCTGGAACAGAAGTACGGCCGGCGGGCCGCCGAGGTCGGCCTCGTCTGGCTCTGGGGAAAGATCGCCCTCCGGACCCGCTCGCGCGACCGGAGCGGCCTCGGCGAGCGGCTCGGCTACATGAAAGGGTCGTTCGGGCGCGTCGTCGACGCGCTCCTCGCGCGGATCGCCGAGCGCGGCGGCGAGCTTCGCCCGGCCCGCCCCGTGAAGCTCGCGACACGCTCCGACGGGCGGTGGAACGTCGCGTTCCGCGGCGGGACCGAGACGTTCGACCTCGTCCTCTCCACCGTCGCGATCCCCGAGCTCCTCCGCCTCGTCCCCGATCTTCCGGCCGAGGAGCGCGCGCTCTGGGGAACGATCTCCTATGCGCACGCCCTCTGCCCCGTCCTCGTCCTCGACCGGCCGCTCACTCCCTATTACTGGACGAACGTCGGCGACGCGACGATGCCGTTCGGCGGCTTCATCGAGCACACGAACTACGTCCCGGCGGAGCGCTACGGCGGGCGCCACGTCGTCTACCTCTCCGACTACGTCCTTCCCGACGACCCGAAGTGGACGATGCCCGACCGCGACCTCTGGGAGCTCTACCTCCCCGCCGTCTCGCGCCTCTCCCCCGCGTTCGAGAAGGCGAAGGTCCTCGAGCGGCACCTCTTCCGGGCCGAGTACGCGCAGCCGATCGTCGGGACGCACTACTCGAAGGTCCTCCCGCCGGTGCGAACCGGCGTCCCGGGCCTCTACTCCGCGGCGATGGCGCAGGTCTACCCCGAGGACCGCGGCCAGAACTACGCCGTGAAGATCGCCCGCGAGGCCGCGGCGGCGCTCCTCGACGACCTCGGCTGACGCCGCGGCGCGCATCTATCATGGCGGGGTTGAGCGGCTCTCCCGAAGCCTCCGCTTCGCGCGCCGAGGGCTTTCCCTACCGCGCGGCCCACCTCTCCCTCTCGGGCTGGGGGCGCTTCGCCGTCGAGGCGGGGCCCGCCTACCGCCCCGAGACGTGGCGCGCCGTGGAGGCGTCCGTCCGCTCCGCGCCGGAGCCGACGCTCGCCCCGCGCGGCCTCGGAAGGAGCTACGGCGACTCGGCGCTGAACGGGGCCGGCGCCGTCGTCCTGACCGAGCGGCTCGACCGGATCCTCGCGTTCGACCCCGAGGGGCGGACCCTCACGTGCGAGGCCGGCACCTCGCTCGCGCGCCTCCTCGCGTTCCTCCTCCCGCGCGGCTTCTTCCTCCCGGTCGTCCCGGGCACCCGCTTCGTCACCGTCGGCGGCGCGCTCGCGGCCGACGTCCACGGCAAGAACCACCACGTCGACGGGACGATCGGGCGGCACGTCCAGCAGCTGACCCTCCTCCTCGCCTCGGGCGAGACGCTCCGCTGCTCCCCGAAGGAGAACGCCGAGGCCTTCGACGCCACGATCGGCGGCATGGGGCTGACCGGCGTCATCCTCTCCGCGCGCCTGGCGCTCCTCCCGCTCGAGACGCCGTGGGTCCGGGTCGTCAAGCGGCGCGGCCGGTGCCTCGAGGAGGTCCTCGCGCGCCTCGAGGAGGAGGAGAGCCTCAGCCGATACTCCGTCGCCTGGATCGACGGCCTCGCCCGCGGCCGCGCGCTCGGGCGCGGCGTCCTGATGCGCGGCGACCACGTCCTCGCCGCCGAGCTCCCGCGCGGGAAGGCCGTGCGCGGCTCCCTCCCCGAGAAGCCCGGGCCGAACGTCCCGTTCGAAGCGCCCTCGGCCCTCCTCAGCCCGCTCACGATCTCCGCCTTCGACGCCTTCTACTACGCCGCCGGACGGGACTCGACCGGCCTCTCCGGCCCCGCGAGCTTCTTCTTCCCGCTCGACGCGCTCGGCTCCTGGAACCGCCTCTACGGCAGGCGCGGCTTCGTCCAGTACCAGGCGCTCCTCCCGCGAGAGACCGCGGCCGAAGGGTGCCGGCGCATCCTCGAGGAGGTCTCGCGCGAGCGGGCCGCCTCCTTCCTCGCCGTCCTGAAGACGACCGGCCCAGAGGGGCGCGGCATCCTCTCCTTCCCGAGGCCCGGCGTCACGCTCGCGCTCGACCTCCCGAACCTCGGCGAGCGGCTCCGCCCGCTCGCCCGGCGCCTCGACGAGATCCTCCTCGCGCTCGGCGGGCGGCTCTACCTCGCAAAGGACGCGCTCACCGACGCCCCGACGTTCGCCGCGATGTACCCGCGCCTCCCCGAGTTCCTCGCGGTGAAGCGGCGGCTCGACCCGAACGGCCGCTTCTCCTCCTCGCAGGCACGCCGCCTCGGCCTCGCGGAGGCCCGGTGAGAGGCGCGGTGGCGAGCAGGGCGAAGGGGAACGTCCTCGTCGCCGGCGCCGGCTCGGCCCTCGCGCGGGCCGTGGCTGAAGGGCTCGCCGCCCGCGGCTGCGGCCTCGTCCTCGCGGCGCGGGACGCCGACGAAGCCGCGAGGACCGCCGCCGACCTCGCGCTCCGATTCGAGGTCGCCACGGCCGCCCTCGGCTTCGACGCGCGCGACGCGGCGGCCACGGCCGCGCTCCCGGCCCACGCCGCGGAGGCGCTGCCGGGCGGGCTCGCCGGCGTCCTCGTCGCCTTCGCCGTCATGCCCGACCAGGCCGACGTCGAGCGCGACACCGAGGCGATCCGCGAGCTCGCCGACGTGAACGTCCGCGCGACGCTCGCCCTCCTCGAGGCGGCGGCCGCGCGCCTCGAGAACCGGCCCGGCTCCTTCCTCTGCGCCTTCTCCTCCGTCGCGGGGGACCGCGGCCGGCGGAAGAACTACGCCTACGGCGCCACGAAGGCCGCGCTCTCCGTCGCGATGGAGGGGCTCTGGGCGCGCCTCTCGCCGAAGGGGGTCACCGTCCTCTGCGTGAAGGCCGGCCCCGCCGACGGGGCGATGTCGTGGGGCGTCTTCCCTCCCGACTCCCCGCTCCTCGTCGCGCCCGAGCGCGTCGCCCGCGACGTCCTCTCCGCGCTCGAGCACCGCCGGAGGATCGTCTACACGCCCTGGTTCTGGCGCCCCGTCCTGGCCATCCTCCGCGCGCTCCCGGCCCCGATCTTCCGGAGGCTCCCGATCTGATGCCGCAGGCGAGGGTGCTCCCCTTCCGCCTCGCCCTCGCGCTCCTCTTCGCGGCAGCGCTCGGCGTCCGCCTCTTCGGCCTCGACTGGGACCAGGGGCACATGTACCACCCCGACGAGCGCCGGATCGTCGAGGCCGTACAGGAGCTCTCCTTCTCGCCGCTCGAGCTCGACCCGAAGTTCCACGCCTACGGCTCGCTCCCGTTCCTCGTCACCCGCGCCGCGACGTCGCTGCTCTCGCACGCCTGGCCCGGAGCCCTCACCTGGCACGGCACGCTCCTCACCGGGCGCGCCCTCTCGGCGGCGTGGGGCGCCGCGGGCTGCGTCCTCCTCGCGCTCCTCGGACGGAAGCTCTTCGGCGAGAAGGCGGGCCTCCTCGCCGGCGCCTTCCTCGCGCTCGCCGTCTTCCACGTCCAGAACTCCCACTTCGCGACGAACGACGTCCCGCTCACGACGCTCATTCTCGCGACGTTCCTCCTCCTCGTCCGCGCGCTCGAGGAGAGGACGTCCCGGGCCTTCCTCCTCGCCGGCGGCGCCGCGGGCCTCGCCCTCGCGACGAAGGCGAGCGCCGCGACGCTCCTCCTCCCGCTCGTCCTCGCCCCGCTCCTCGCGTTCCTCCCGGCTCGCCGCTTCGGCCGCGCAGCCCTCGCCCTCGGGGCCTCCGTGCTCGGCCTCGCCGCCGCCTTCCTCATCGGTCAGCCGTCCGCGCTCACCTCCCCGCGCGAGCTCCTCGCCGCCGTGGCGGAGCAGGGGGCCATGGTCCGCAGCGCCGGCTCCGTCCCCTACACGAACCAGTACGTCGGGACACCGCACCTCCTCTACGAGCTCTCCGAGATCGTCCTCTGGGGGCTCGGCCCCGCCCTCGGCCTCGCCGCCCTCCTCGGTTTCGCGCTCCGCCTCCGCGCGGCGGCGCGCGAGCGGGACGGGCGCGAGCTCCTCCTCTGGCTCTGGGCCGTCCCGTTCCTCCTCCTGACCGCGTCCTTCGAGGTCCGCTTCCCGCGCTACCTCCTCCCGCTCCACCCGCTCCTCCTCCTCGGCGCCGCCGCGCTCCTCGCGCCGCACGTCGGAGAGGGGCGGGGCCGGCGCTTCGCCCGCCGCGCCGTCCTCGCCCTCTCGGGCGCGTACCTCCTCGCGTTCCTCTCCATCTACGCGCGCCCCCACTCCGTCGTCTCCGCGTCCCGCTGGTTCCACGAGAACGCGGCCGAGGGAGCGACCGTCCTCGTCTCCCACTGGGAAGAGGGGTTCCCGTTCGCCCTCGAGGGGCTCCCGCGGAGCAGCTTCCGGAGCGCGACGATCCCCCTCTACGACCCCGACGGCCCCGAAAAGTCCCGCCTCCTCGCCGAGCGGCTCGCCGCCTCCGACCTCCTCGTCTTCCCGACGAAGCGGCAGACCGGCGCCCTCACGCAGGCGCGCGAGCGCTTCCCCGATTCCGACCGCTTCCTGCGCCTTCTCTACTCGGGCGACCTCGGCTGGACGCTCGTCCGGACGTTCTCCTCACCCCCGCAGCTCTTCGGCCTCCGCCTCCCGACCGAGCTCGCCGACGAGTCGTTCTCCGTCTACGACCACCCGCGCGTCACCGTCTTCCGCAACTCCGGGCGCCTCGACGCCGCGGCCCTCGAGCGGCTCCTTCTCGAGGCGATGCCGCCCCGCCCGCTCACCCGGAGGCAGATCCTCCGCGCCCGCCCCGACGACCCGCATGCCGACTCGGAGGAGCGGATCTCGGGCACGCGCTCCACGCCTCTCGCGCTCCTCCTCTGGCTCGCGCTCCTCGAGGCGCTCGGCCTCGCCGCCTGGCGGCTCCTCGGGGCGCGCCTCCCCGCCGTCCCCGGCGTCTACGCCCTTTCGAAAGTGGCCGGCGTCGCCCTCTTCGGCCTCGCCGCCTGGGCCCTCGTCGCGTGGGGGCTCTTCGCCTTCGTCCCGTCGTTCGCCCTCGCCGCGGCCGTCGTCGTCGTCCTCGCCGGGGCGTTCTCCTCCCGGCCGCCGCGCCCGCTCCCCCGCCGCGAGCTGCTCGCGACCGAGGGCCTCTTCCTCGGTGCGTTCCTCTTCTTCGCCGCCGTCCGCGCCTTCTCGCCGGAGATCTTCTGGGGCGAGAAGCCGATGGACTTCTCGTTCCTGAACGTCCTCCTCCGTTCCGAGCTCCTTCCGCCGCCGGAGCCGTGGCTCGCCGGGACGACGCTCTCCTACACCTACTTCGGGCAATTCCTCGTCGCGGCGTTCGCGAAGGCCCTCGGCGTCCACCCGGCCCTCGCCTTCAACCTCGGCCTCGCCGCCACCGCCGCACTCACCGCCGCCGCGCTCCTCGCCGCCGGGGCGTTCCTCGGCGGGCGCCTCCGGACGGGAGCCCTCGCCGCCGGCCTCGGCCTCTTCGCCGGGAACCTCGCCGGCCCCCTCGAGCTCGCGCGACGCCGGGTCGTCGACTTCGACCTCTTCTGGTCGGTCTCGCGCGTCCTGAAGACGCAGAACGAGATCAACGAGTTCCCGTTCTGGAGCTTCCTCTTCGCCGACCTCCACGCCCACCTCCTCGCCTTCCCCTTCCTCCTCGGCCTCCTCGCCGTCCTCCTCCTCGCGTTCCGGCAGAGGACGAGCCCGGAGCTCTACGTCCCCCCGTTCGGCCGCTCGCTCCTCCTCGCCCTCGCGTCGCTCTTCCTCGCCGTCCTCCTCGTGACGAACGGCTGGAGCGCCCCGACCGCCGCCGGCCTCGTCGCGCTTCTCCTCGCCGCCTCGGCCCTGGCGGCGACGCCGCGCCCCGAGCCCCCGCTCCCGGCCCGGCGCTTCGGCCGCCTTCTCGCCGGTGTCGTCGTTCCCGGCCTCGCCGTCGCGCTCCCGGCGCTCGTCGTCACGCTCCCGTTCTGGCGCGCCTACACGCCCCCGCCGCGGCACCTCGGCTGGGAGCGCGGGCCCGGCTACGACGCCCTCTCGCTCCTCCTCGTCCACGGCCTCGGCCTCGCGCTCGTCGTCCCGGCGCTCCTCGCGCTCTACCGCGAGACGCAGCGCGA
>CAZWRQ010000025.1:0-14792 GCA_964636395.1 uncultured Holophagales bacterium | reverse complement strand
GCCTCGCGCTCGTCGTCCCGGCGCTCCTCGCGCTCTACCGCGAGACGCAGCGCGATCCGGCCCGGCCGCGTCGCGCGCCGGCCCTCGCCGCGGCCCTCGCGCTCCTCCTTGCCCTTTCCCTCCTCGACCTGCCGGCCCTCGCCTCAGGCCGCCTCGCCCCCGCGCAGTCCGTCCGCGCCTTCCTCGCCGGCCTCGCCCTCCTTGCGCTCCTCCTCGCGTTCGGCCGCGGCCTCCCGCCCGCGCGTCGCGCCCTCCCCGCCGTCGCGGCCGCGTCCTTCGGCCTCCTCACCCTCTGCGAGGTCGTCTTCGTCTGGGACCGGATGAACACCGTCTTCAAGTTCGGTCTCGACGCCACGCTCCTCCTCGCCGTCGCCGGGGCCGGGGCGCTCGACCTCCTCTTCGACCGCTCCTCCGCAAACGGAACGCCCCGCCGGCTCGCGAAGACGCTCGCCGCCATCGCCCTCGTCGGCGCGCTCGCCACCTCGCTCCTCGCGCTCGCCGGGCACCTCCGGACGCGCCGCGTCGAGACGCCGCGGGGCACGCTCGACGGCCTCGCGTTTCTCCGGAGCTACCGTCCCGGCGAGGCCGCCGCCCTCGACTTCCTCGAGGCACGCGTCCCGGGCCTACCGACGATCGCCGAGGCGTGGGGCCCCTCCTACCGCGAGTACGCACGGTTCGCCTCGCGCTCCGGCCTGCCGACCGTGATCGGCTGGGACTACCACCTCCTCCAGCGCGGCCAGCCCCGCGCCGAGCTCGACCGGCGCATCCTCGACGTCGCCCGCCTCTACGACCCGCTCGCCCTCGACGACCTCCCCGAGGTCCTCTCGCGCCGCGAGGTCCGCTGGGTCGTCTCGGGAGCCGAGGAGGTCGAGGCGCACGGCGAGGCGCACCGCGCCCTCTTCCGCGCCTTCCCCGGCCTCCTCATCCCCGCCTTCGAGTCGGGCGGCGTCACGCTGTTCCGGGTGCCGGTCCGCGGGCGTTACGAAACGAAACACCTCGTTTCCGCCACCTCGCCGGTGCAGCGCCCCGCAACAGACCGAAAGAACTGACATCCAACTATTTAAGCGCAGGCCACCGACTCCGGCCCATGAGTTGCTGTATCCCCGGAGTCAGGGTCCCGCCGAGCGGGGCTCGAGGAGGAGAGCAGATGCCATCGGGTCGTTCGGCTCCACCCGGGAAGCGACGGAGGGGTTTCTCGCTCATCGAGCTCCTCGTCGTCGTCGTCATCCTCGGGCTGACTCTCACGCTCGGCCTCTCCGGGGTCGTTTCGGCCCTCAAGCGGCAGCGGCTCGCGACGACGGCGAACGAGGTGAACAACCTCGTCACGAAGGTCTACTCGACGATGCAGGACCGGAACACGACCGTCTTCCTCGCGTTCGGCAAGCGGGTCGCGGGGACCGGTGCAGACGTCGCCATCGTCGTCGACACGAACGGGAACCTCGTCTGCGACGAGGCGATCGACCCGAACAACGACGGCCTCTTCGACGACGCCCCGACGACCCTGGTTCCGTGGCGCGTCCGCGTCCCCGCCGACGTGGCGTTCTCGAACACCGCCCCTACGGCGGTCTCCTTCAACACGCAGTGGGCGAAGCCCTCGTCCGGAGCAATCGCGGCGGTCCTCCTCTGCGACTTCATGGGGCGAGCTCTGATCCCGGCGACCACGGCCCCGACGCCGCCCGCCACCGCCGGGGCCTTCGCCCTGCCGACCGGCCCGGCCACCGTCCAGCTCTGCCACGACGACATGATCTCCGGCTCCTTGACGCCCCTCGTCACCTACACGGTCTCGATCGGCCCCCTCTTCAAGTCGTCCGTCCGGCGGGTCCCCTGAGCCGGGGGAGGAGCAGAACGTGAAGCAAACGATCCGGACCCGCCCCCTCCGCCAGATCCGCGGGGGCACGCTCATCGAGGTGCTCATCGCGATGGCGATCCTCGCCATCCTGATGGTCGGCATCCTGCAGCTCTTCTCCCTCGCCCTCCTGACCGACACGGGGTCGGCGTCGCGGTCCGACATGACGCTCCGGGCGCAGCAGGTGGCCGAGAACCTCCGCTACCTCCATTTCATCCGGACGCAGGACCCGGCCGCCGTGCCGGCGAACACGGGACTGCCGACCGCTCCGTCGAACGGGCTCACCGTGACGCTCCCCCGCAACGGCACCACCGACACGAACGCGGCCTGGTGGCCCTACTGGGGGCCGGCCGGGACGAACGTCATGTACCAGGAGAACCCGCCCTTCTCGATCAGCTACACCTACTCGGCATCGCCGACGCCGAACTACTGGTTCGTCACCGTCTCGGTCACCTCTGCCAACGCCCCGACCGGGATGACGTACATCGGGACGAGCGCCCGAACGAAGAGGGTCGACTATGTTTGCCAGGTTCCGCAGTAAGCGCATCCGCGGCATCTCCCTGTCGGAGGCGATGGTCTCCCTTCTCATCCTGACGATGGTGATGATCGTCGCGCTGACGCTCCTCTTCACGATGAAGTCGTTCGCGGAGCGCCAGCAGGTGAAGACGGCCCCCCGCCAGACCTCCCGCCGCGCGATCGACTACATCTCGACACACATCGCCGGCGCGACCGACCTGAACGACAACGGCCCGACGCCGAGCCCGAATGCCCTGGTCACCTGGTACGCGCAGGGGAACTCGAACGCCCCGGTCCAGGCCTCCTACAACAACGTCACCGACGGGCGCTTCGCCGAGCCGGGGACCGACATCATCACGCTCGCCGCCCCGATCGACCCGTTCATGGTCCCGATCTCCCGCTGGGTCGGCTGGCAGCACGCCGCGAACCTCTACTTCCACTTCACCGAGGGGTGCCCGTCGGACGCGGCGATGCGCGCGAACTTCCTCCAGCTGACCGGCGCCACGAGCGACGGGAACGACGCCCAGAGCATCATCCTGACTCTCGTCGACCGGGACGGCCGCTGGGCCTACTACGAGATCACCGGCTACCAGGACTTCAGCTGTACGCCGAAGACCTCCGCCGACGGGACCCCATATAACGTCCACGTCGTCAGCAACCCGGGGCAGTCTCAGCGGATCAACCCCCCCGGAGGCCACCCTGACCTCAACGACCCCCACCTCGCCGGAGGGATGCGGATCTACTCGTTCCGGGTCCGCCGCGACGCGAACGGCGTCCTGAACCTGGAGCAGAAGCAGGGGCTCTTCGACCCGGCGACGGACAACCCGGGGACCGCGTTCACCCCGATCATGCCGGACGTCGAGGACCTCCAGATCGCCTACCTCTACTCCCGGCCCCCCGACCCGACGAACCTCCCCGGACGGACCGTCTTCAACACGTTCGACGACGCGACTGGGGCCGACGTCCGGATCCCGGCTACCGGAAACGTCCCCCCCCAGGCGGCGATCGGCAGCGCGACCCCCTGGGACATCACGATGGTCTCCGGAATCCGGATCTCGCTCACCTCCCGCTCCGTACCGCTCCGGTTCGAGGCCCGGAACGCCTCCGCGCGCCGGAGCGCGAGCACGACGACGCTCCTGTCGGGCGCCCGCCCTCGATCGGAGGACCGGACACCCGCCGCGGCGAGCGACGCGGATCCGACCGGGGCGACCGGTGTCCGGATCGGGGACTTCGACCATCACCGCATGACCTCCACCGTCCTCATCCGGAACCGGATGCTGGGGAACTAGACGATGAGCCGCAGTCGACTGCTCCGCTCCGCGCCCGGCCGGCGCTCCTCGGCGCGCCGGGGGAGCGCCCTGATCACCGTCATCCTCGTCGCCCTCGTCCTGACGGTCGTGGGCCTCGGGATCGCCTTCTTCGCCTCGACGGAGGACAAGACCTCCGGCAACACCGAGATGGCCCGGGTCGGCTTCTACGCCGCCGAGGCCGGACTCCGCGACGGCGAGGCGCGCGTCGCCGACTTCGCCCAGCTCAACAACAGCGACGCGACCGCGCTCATCGACCTGACCTACTCCAGCGGCGCCGCGATCGACGCGCGACCCTGGCCCGTCGGCGACGTCTACACGCCCCCCGGCGGGGGGCGCCCCGCCTACGTCCTCGAGATCGCCGGGACGAAGTACCGGGACATCGTCATCCCGCAGGACCTCGGGAACCCCTCGACGCGGGCGACGTACTCGGTCTTCGTCCGGAACAACGAAGAAGACACGGCCGGCGGCAACAACGCCGACACCGACAAGAAGATCAACATCGTCGTCGTCGGCCAGATGGTCCTCGTCGACCCGTCGACGAAGGCCCCGGTCCTCCGCAACGGCGTCCCGACGATCGGAATCACGAAGGTCCTCGAAGAGCAGCTCTACACCGAGGTCGAGGGCTCCGCCACAGCCACCCAGAAGGGGACGAACGTCGGCGGCACCAGCTCCGGCGCGAAGTGAACGGAACCAAGGAGATCGCCATGCGAACCTCGCGAACCCACCTCCTCCCCTCGGCGCTCCTCCTGGCCGCCGCCCTCGCCGCCCCGGGCGCTCGTGCTCAGGACGAGGGCTACGATCCGATGCGGCAGATCACGGCCCAGCTTCAGAAGGCGAACCTCCAGATCGTCCTCGACGTGACGGGCTCGATGGCGTGGTTCCCGGAGGGAAAGGTCACGCCGGAGACGGGCGTCAACAGCTTCGGCTGGCTGAGATGGAGCCGGGACCAGGCAGGCGACAGCTGGGGGCCGGAAGGCTCCGGCTGCAGCAGCGACAAGTGCTACACGTGGAGGTACAAGCTCGCCTTCAACGGCCCTTCCCGGATGGCGGTCGTGAAGAACGCGCTCGGAGCCACGGTGCCGCTCGTAACGACCTACACGCCGCCGGCAGACCTGCCGGCCCGATGGACGCTCGAGAGCACGGCCTCCTCGACGGCGTCCCGCCGTGAATGGGTCTACCGCTACGACTCCCCGTCGAGGGTGAAGGCCCCCGGCATCCCCTTCACGCCCTACGAGACGATCACGATCGCCGGCGCGAGGAACTCCAGCGGCGGCGACTACACGGTCACCTACTTCCCGATCGTCCGGGACGGCGCCTGCACCGTCGGGACCTGCACCTACTCGCCGCCGCAGGACCTGATCGGGAAGAACGCCGCCAGGGTCAACTGGGGGCTGACGACCTTCTCCACCGACGGGATCACCCACCGCGTCGACATCGACGTCACGGACGCCAACGAGGACCTCGCCGAGCTCAAGGACTACTTCCTTCCCGCCGGGGCGACGGGGAGGGCCACCGGCGTCGGCGGGCTCGGCGCGAGCGGCGGGACGAACACGAACACCGCGCTGTCGCGGGTCAAGACGAAGATCACCGCCATCGCCGGACTCGATCCCCGGATCCGCGAGAACTGCGACCGCCCGTACGGCGTCATCCTCGTGACCGACGGCCTTTCGAACAACAGCAACCCCGATGACGGGAACTGGATCAACCCCTGCGGCACGGGCCCGCTCGAGTGCGACGGAGGCTCCTCCGGCTACGACTGCCCGAACAACTGGGACAAGTTCGCGGCCAAGTGGGCGAACGAGCTCTACACGAACACCTCCGCCGGGGGCGTCCAGGTCCCCGTCCGGACCTGGACGATCGGCGTGAGCGAGCAGGTCGGGCCCTGCGAGCTCGACTACATCGCCTTCATGGGGCGGACGGACGCCTCGAGCCCGAACGGCGACGCCGGATGGGGCGGCTTCGACCCGGTGAAGAACCCCTTCCTCCCGGACCCCGCGAGCCCGGAGCCCGCGAACCCCCGCTACAACACGACGTCGAACTTCGACGGGCCGAGCGGACAGCTGCGCTGGAACCAGGACAGCAGCGTCACCTACGCCAAGGCCCTCGCCGGGTACGGCAACCCTGTGAAGAAGGCCCACGGCCACAACGCCTTCTTCGCCACCTCCGCCGAAAAGCTCGGCGAAGCGCTGATGGCGATCGTGAACGCCACGGCGACCGGCGACTACGCGACGAACGCCCCGGTCTCCGGGATGTCCGCGGGCGGCTCCCTCGCCAGCATCGTCTACCTGCCGTCCACGGAGTTCCCGTCGTGGAAGGGGCACATCTACGCCTTCGACACCTCGAAGCCGGCCAAGATCGACCACGACAACAACCCGGCCACGCCGATGATCGACAACCCGGCCTACCTCAAGTGGGACGCGGGCGTGGTCCTGAACCCCTCCACCGCACACGCCACGCGGAAGATCTTCACGTGGGACCCCGCGAACGGGAACGCCCTCGTCGAGCTGAAGTCCGACAACCTCGGCCGGCTGAACGACGCGGACATGGGCGGCATCAGCTTCGACGCCGCCGTCCTCGATTTCGTCCGCGGCGTCCCGAGCGACTTCGACGGAGACGGGGTCACGGACAGCAGGGACTGGCTCCTCGGGCCGATGATCAACTCGGCTCCGGCCCTCGTCGGCCGCCCCGCGGCCTGGCTCCAGGGGAAGACGGTCAGCCACTCGAACTTCGAGAGCGCCTACGCCTCCCGGGAGCCCCTCCTCTGGGTCGGCTCGAACAACGGGATGATGCACGGGTTCCGGATCGAGGACGGCGTCGAGCAGATCGCCCTCGTCCCCCCCGCGCTCCTGAAGATGCAGGTGCAGCTCTTCGAGAACTACCTCGCCGACCAGCGGCTGAAGAAGAACCCGTTCGGCCAGCCTCCCGACCCGGCCCAGCACGTCTACGGCGTGGCGAACTCGTTCCGCTTCGGGGACGTCTGGGACCCCGATAACAGCACCTACCGGACCGTCGGCGTCATCACGGTGGGAGCCGCGGGCGACGACGTCGTCGCCGTCGACGTCACGAGCGTCCCGAGCCCGACGGCCGCCACCTACCCCACCGACCCGGTGAAGGTCCTCTGGGCGAAGGACTCCACGACGATCACGGGGCTGAAGCAGACCTGGTCGATCCCGGCGATGGCCCCGGCGACGTCGACGGCCTGGCGGATGGTCCTCGGCGGCGGCTTCAACCCCTCGAACACCCGGGCCGCGCAGATCTCCGGGACCGGCTTCACGGCCCCGAAGGCGTTCTCGCTCGACCCGACCGACGGCTCGCTCCTCGGCACGATCACCCTGACCTCCTCAACCTACACGCCCTGGGTCGGCAATCAGGCGTTCGCGGACTCCGTGATCTTCGACCCTTCGGCGAAGGTCTACCAGGACGACAACATCGCGAAGCTGGGCCTCCAGGCCGACCTGAACGGGCAGATCTGGTTCCTCTACAACCAGCCGTCGAACAAGGACGACTTCGCCACGGCGCGCGTCGGCATCGACGTATCCGCCAAGGCGGGCCAGTCCCAGCCGATCTACTACAACCCCGCGGCGAGCGGCTACGGGGCCGGCGGGGCCGGGTGCGTCGCCTACGCCTTCGGGAGCGGCGCCCTCTACGAGAAGAGCACGCTCGTCACCGGACCGAACGTCGGCACCACCGGCAACTTCATCCCCCAGCTCTACGTCGCGACGGGCGCGAAGGGGAGCTTCACCTCCGCCCTGTCGGCCGGGAACATCGTCGGAAAGCCGATCGCGACCTCCTGGTGCATCGCGAACTGCGACGACCCGGACCCGACGACCCACGTCTATCGGACGTTCGGGACGAAGACCCAGCTGACGGCGCCTCCGTTCATGCTCGTTCCCCGGAGCGGCCGCGGCAACGTGACCGCGCTCTACCTCCTGTACGACCCCGAGTACGGCTGCCACGGCAACTCGTACATCGCGATCATCGACTTCGCCGGGAACGACACGTGCTCCCTCGGCTCGAGCGACGTGACGTTCAAGGCGGTCGACGCCGGGGAGGGGGCCGCGAGCGGCTTCACGATCGCCGGCAGCAAGGTCCTCGTCTCCAAGAGCGGCATCGGCCAGGGGGAGCGGGCTCACCTCACGTCGCCTCCGGACATCGCCGCCTCGATCGGCGGCCCGGCGCCGCCCAGGGTCAAGTGGTGGAAGGAGCTGAAGTAGCCCCGCCACTCCCTCGAGCCTTTCCGGAAAGGGGCGGGTCCTCCCGCCCCTTTCCCTTTTTCGCTGGGCTAGGATTCCCGGTTACGGAGGGAACGCCGTGGTCCTCGAGATGATGAAGAAGGGGTTCCGCGCCGACTCGGCCCTCGTGGCGCAGCTGAAGGCCCACCAGTGGAACGGCGACGCCCAGAAGAAGGAGCTCGCGGAGCGGTTCGCGGCGCTGCAGGGGCTCGACCTCGAGGAGATCGCCTGGACGGCGGCCGACCCGACGCCCGAGCTCCGGGCCGCCGGCCTCGCGTTGCTCCGGCGGCGGGGGGTCGACACGGCCGCGCTCGACGCGGTCGTGGCGATGGGGCGGACGCGCTCCGAGGCGGCGCGGAGGGGCGTCCAGCGCTTTCTCCGCGACCTGGCGCAGGGGACCGACCTCGGCGCGTTCCTCTCGCAGCTCGCCGACCGGGAGGACACGTTCGCGAAGCTGACGGCGCTCGAGATGGCGCACGAGCTCCCGCCAGACCGCGCGTTCACGATCTGCCGCCGGGTGATGGTCGGCACGGCCGACCCGACCCTTCGCGCGCGAGCGCTCCGGGCCGTGGCCGAGTCGGCCGACATCGCCGCGACGCCGCCGGCGCGCGCCCTCGCGCTCGGCGCCCTGAAGGACGACGACGAGGAGACGCGGGTCCAGGCGCTCGCGATCCTCGAGCGGACGCCCGACGAGGCGCTCGTCTCCCACCTCCTCGACCTGGCTCGCTCCGGCGGCGCCGGGCGGGTCGTGGTCGCGGCGCTCGGCGCGCTCGGCCGCCTCCTGCCGACGGCGAAGGGGGACCACACGCGCGAGGTGCTGACGCTCCTGGCCGACGGGCACGAGCTCGTCCGGAAGGGGGCTCTTCAGCTCGTCTCGCGGCTGCCGGCCGACGTCCTGGCGCCGAAGTTCCTCCAGGCGTTCGAGGGGACGTTCGTCTGGATCCGCGATCGCGCCCTCGAGACGGTCGTGCAGGGGAACCCCGGGTTCGTCCCGGCCCTCCTGAAGCTCGCCCTCTCCCCCGACCCGAAGCTCTCCCAGCCGGCGCGGGAGCTCTCGCTCCTGGTGGACGATCCGCGCGCCGTGCCGGTCTGGATGCAGCTCCTCGACGACCCCGACTGGTGGGTGCGGGCGCGCGCGCTCGAGAACGTCGGCCGGCACGGGAAGGGGGACGAGATCCTCCAGAGGCTGCTCGGCCTCCTGAAGGACCCGGAGGCGAGCCTCGCCGCGGCCGGCGCGCTCGGCGAGATGGGCGACCCGCGCGCGGCGGGGCCGCTCTTCGAGCTCTTCAAGGCCTCGCGCGAGCGGCCGGACGACCAGCTCGAGATCCTCGACGCGCTCTCGCACCTCGCGCCGAAGCAGCCGAAGGTCGTCGACGTCCTCGCGAGCGTCTCGCAGCTGGAGGGGGTCGACCTGAACGTCCGCGACAAGGCGCGGCGGCTCGTCGGGAAGCTCTCCGGCGACGCGGCGCGCGATGCCCTGCCGCGCGTCTTCGCCCAGCACGCGGCGGTGGACGTGAAGACGATCGCCACCCCGACGCTCCACGACTTCCTGGCCGACACGGTCTCGAAGGGGGCCTCCGACTTCCACCTGGCGACCGGTTTCGTGCCGCACCAGAGGATCCACGGCCGCCTCGTGCCGATGGAGACGCCGCTGATGACGCCGGAGGTGACGGAGGGGCTGATCCGGGCGCTCCTGACCCCCGAGGAGTGGGACGAGCTGATCGCACGCTACAACCTCGACGTCTGCATCAAGGTGCCGGGCCTCGGCCGCTTCCGCGCGAACTTCTTCTCGCAACGCCTCGGCTACGACGCCTGCTTCCGGGTGATCCCGAGCTCGGTGCCGACGCTGGCCGACGTCGGCCTCCCCGAGTCGGCCTGGGAGCTCGCCCGCTTCCCGCACGGCCTCGTCCTCGTCACCGGCCCGGCCGGCTGCGGCAAGTCGACGACTCTCGCGGCGCTGCTGAACCTCGTGAACGAGACGCGGAGGGGGCACATCATCACGGTCGAGGACCCGGTGGAGTTCATCCACCCGAACAAGGAGTGCCTCGTGAACCAGCGGCAGGTGCCGCACCACACGGAGTCGTTCGCGCGGGCGCTGAAGGCGGCCCTCCGCGAGGACCCCGACGTCATCCTCGTCGGCGAGATGCGCGACACGGAGACGATCGCCCTCGCGATCTCCGCAGCCGAGACGGGGCACCTCGTCTTCGGGACGCTCTCGACGACGACGGCCCCCGCGACGATCGACCGGATCATCAACGCTTTCCCGGCCGGGCAGCAGGGGCAGATCCGCTCGATGGTCTCCGAGTCGATGAAGGCGGTCATCTCGCAGACGCTCCTGCCGCGCCGCGACGGCATCGGCCGGATCGCCGCGTTCGAGATCCTCCGCGGCACGTCGGCGGTCGGCTCGCTGATCCGCGAGTCGAAGACGTTCCAGCTCCCCGGCATCCTCCAGACGGGGCAGCTCTCCGGGATGAACACGATGGACCAGGCGCTCCTGAAGCTGGCCGAGGAGCGGAAGGTCGACGCGGAGGCCGCGATGGACCGCGCGCTGAAGAAGGAGCCGTTCGAGAAGCTCGTCGCCGAGGAAAGGCTGGGGCCGTCGTGAGCGCCGCCCCTGCGCAGACCCGCGCCCGGATCGACTCGCTCCTCCGGGTCGTCCTCGAGAAGAAGGCGTCCGACATCCACCTCACCTGCGGCTCGCCGCCGATGCTCCGCGTGGACGGCGAGCTCGCGCGGATGCGGTGGCGGTCGATCCGCGAGGAGGACTTCGAGAACCTCCTCCGCCCGATCACGCCCGGGTGGGTGTGGGAGGAGTTCTCGTCGACGGGCGACGGCGACTTCGCCTACGCGATGGGCGACAAGGCCCGCTTCCGCGTGAACCTCTTCCGGCAGGAGCACGGGCCCGGGGCCGTCCTCCGGATGATCCCGCCCCGCGTCCTGACGATCGAGGACCTCGGCCTGCCGGAGCAGGTCGCCGCCGTGGGGCGGACGCAGCGGGGCCTCGTCCTGATCACGGGGCCGACCGGCTCGGGGAAGTCGACGACGCTCGCGGCCCTGATCGACCGGATCAACCGGACCCTGCCGTACCACATCGTCACGATCGAGGACCCGGTGGAGTTCGTCCACGTCCCCGCGAAGTCGATCATCACGCACCGGGAGGTGGGCGAGAACACGCCGAGCTTCACGACCGCGCTGAAGGCGGCGCTGCGCGAGGACCCCGACGCGATCCTCGTCGGCGAGCTGCGCGACGTCGAGACGATGCGGATGGCGCTCCACGCGGCCGAGACGGGCCTCCTCGTCTTCGGCACGCTCCACACGAACTCGGCCTCGAAGGCGATCGACCGGCTGATCGACGGGTTCCCCGCCGACGAGCAGGAGCAGGTGAGGATCGTCCTCTCCGAGGTGCTGAAGGCCGTCGTCGCGCAGCTCCTGCTCCGGAAGAAGGGGGGCGGGCGCGTGCCGGCGTTCGAGGTGGTCCGCGGCTCGTCGGCCCTCGCGAACGCGATCCGCGAGGGGAAGACGGGGACGATCGCCTCGCTCATCCAGACGGGGAGGTCGCAGGGAATGATGTCGCTCGACCAGTCGCTCGCCGACCTCGTCGTGGCCGACCTCGTCGAGGCGGACGAGGCGAGCGAGTACGCCGTCGACCGCGAGTACTTCCGCTCGCTCGTCGACAAGAAGCGGAACCCGGAGCTGCCGGCGTAGGGGGTTGCGGCCGTCAGGGCCGCGGCGGCGCCGGCGGGGGAAGGACGAGCCGGAACGCGGCGCCGCCGAGCGCGGCCGAGCGGGAGGCGGCGACGGTGCCGCCGTGAAGCGCCGCGATCTTCGCGACGAGGGAGAGGCCGAGGCCCGTCCCCCCTTCCTTCGTGGAGGCGAAGGGGACGAAGAGCTTCTCGGCCGCCTCGGGGGCGACGCCCGGACCGCTGTCCTCGACGACGAGGGCGACGCCGCCGCCGTCCGACGGCTCGCCGCGGACGGCGACGCGGCCGCCGTCGCCGGCCGCCTCCGCGGCGTTCCGGACGAGGTTGACGAGGGCCCGGCGGAGGAGGGCCGCGTCGGCCTCGACCCGCGGGAAGTCTCCCTCGGCCGAGAACGCCGCGCCCGGGCAGGTCGCCCGCCCCTCGGCGAGGATCTCCTCGACGAGCGGCGCGAGCGGGACCTCCGCGAGCTGGAGGCGCTCGGGACGCGCGAAGAGGAGGAAGTCGCCCGTGACTCGGGCGACGTGCTCGGCCTCGGACCGGATCCGCGCGAGGTGGCGCGCACGGGCGTCGGCGTCGCTCGCGGCGCCCGCGAGGCGCGCGTAGCCGAGGATGGCCGCGGTCGCGTTCCGGAACTCGTGCGCGATGCCGGCCGACATCTCGCCGAGCGCCGCCAGCTCGCGCCGGAACGAGAGCTCGCGCTCGAGGCGCTTCACGGCGGTCCGGTCCTCCAGGAAGACGAGGCCGCCGAGGTGGCGCCCGTCGCGGTCGGCGACCGGCACGGCGGTGACGGCGAGGAGGCGGGCGCCGGTGGCGTCGCCCCCGGCGGCGTCGGCGCCGAGCGTCGGCTCGCCGCGGAGCGCCGCCTCGGCCGCCCGGGCGAGGACGGGCCACTCGGCGAGGCGGGCGGCGGCGGGAGATCCGAGGTCCTCGCGACCGAGGCCGAGCGCGGCGAGCGCGGGAGCGTTCGCCTCCGCGAGCTCGCCGCCGGGGCCGAGGACGAGGAGGCCGCCCGGGTGCGAGCGGATGAGGGTCTCGGAGGTGACGGCGAGGGCGTCGGCGCGCCGCTGCTCGCGATGGCGGAGCGACTCGAGCTCGGAGGTGCGCGCGCGCAGCTCCTCGATCGTCCGGGCGAAGGCGGCGACCGCCGCAATCGGCTCGCCCGCGCCGGCCGGCCCGGGCGGGACGAGGGCGTCGGCGCTCCGCGCGGTCTCGGCGAGGGCGTCGATCGGGCGCGTGAAGCGGCGGAGGAACGGGACGGCGAGCGCGACGAGGAGCGCGACCCCGGCGGGGACGACGACGGTGAGGATCCGGAGCATCCGCTCCGCGGCGACGAGGGGGGTGGCGTCGTAGACCGTGCGCAGGACGGCGCCGGAGGAGACGAGCGGGACCGCGACGACGACGACCGGGGCGCCCCCTTCGCTCCCGCGTGTCACCCGCGCCTGCGGACCCCGCGGCGCCTCCTCCGGCGGCAGGCCGTCGGGGACGCGCGCGGCGTCGGGGAGCCAGGTGACGCTGCGGCGAAGGCGCCCCTTCGCGTCGAAGAGCGCGACCTGGAGCGGCGCGAACTCCCGGACGAGGCGGACGACGCCGGCGTCGGTCGTGAGGCCGGAGACGAGGTCGCCGTTCGCCTCGACGCCGGTGGCGAGGGCCCGCGCTTCCGCGGCGAGGCGGGTCTCCATCTGCGCCACCGCCCAGCGGGTCGTCATCCGGAGCGCGACGAGGGAGGCGATCGCCAGGAAGAGGACGAAGACGAGCCCCGAGAGGACGAAGCGCCGCACCTCGCGCTCCCAGGGGCCCGGGGCCGGGGTCACGGCAGCAGCCCCCGTCCCGGGATCGGGAGGCCCGCCGCGATCCGGTCGACGACCGGCCCGCCCCACTGCCAGACGACGACGGAGGCGAGGGCGAGGAAGACCCCGAACGGGACGTCGACGCGGGCGAGGAGGACGAGGAGTCCGCCGGGGACCGCCTCGGCCCGGGCCGAGAGGACGCGGAAGAAATCGCCGGTCTCGTCCTCGAGGGCGAGGCGGGAGAAGGCCGTCGGCTTCCCGAGCGCGGCGCGGCGGCGGCCGAGGCGCGCGAAGGCGGCGAGCGGGCGGGCGACGGGGCCCGCGGCGGAGAGCGGGGCGCCCTCGGCCGGCGCGCCGGGGACCTCCCGCCAGCGCGGGCCGGCGGCGGCGACGCGGGCGGCCTCGTCGAGGAGGGCGCCGCGAAGCCCGGCCTCGCGGAGGGCGTCGGGAGCCGAGCCGCGGGCGCGCGAGAAAGCCCGCCTCCACGCCGCCGCGCGCAGGAGGGCGGGGAGGCCCGCAGCGAGCGTGCCGGCGAGCGAGGCCGCGAAGAGCGTGAGGAGGACGCCGGCGGGGCCGACGAAGGCCCCGATCATCGCGATCATCTTCACGTCGCCGAGTCCCATCCCCTCCGCTCCGCGGACGAGCCGGTAGGCCGCGCCGACGCCCCAGACGAGCGCCGCGCCGAAGGCGGCGCCGGCGAGGGCGGGGAAGAGATGCCCGCGGAACGCGGAAAGGCCCGCCGTGCGGGCCGCGGGGAGGTCTCGTGCGGCGGCGAGGAGGAGCCCGAGCGCGAGGACGCCGAGCGTGACCTCGTCGGGCAGGACGCGCGCCTCGAGGTCGGTGGCCGAGAGGACGACCGCGGCGGTCGCGAGAAGGGCGCCCGCGAGGGCGAGGGGCGTGAGCCCGTGGAGGTAGGCGGCGGCGAAGAAGATCGCTCCGACGGCCGTCTCCACGAGGACGTAGCGCGGGGAGATCGGGGCGCCGCAGGCGCGGCAGCGGGCCCGGAGAAGGAGCCACGAGAGGACGGGGACGTTGTCCCACGCGGCGACCGCGCGGCCGCAGCGCGGGCAGCGCGAGCGGGGAGTGACGACCGACTCGCCGCGGGGGAGCCTGTGGATGCAGACGTTCGCAAAGGAGCCGACGACCGCCCCGAGGACGAAGACGAGCGGGAGGGCGAAGGCCTCCTCCGGCCTCACGCCCGCCTCCGGCCGGGAGGAGAGGCGAGGGCGAGCGCGAGGAGGCCGACGAGGCCCGCGGCGGAGAGACCGAGGCCGACCCGGAAGGAGAGCGGGCGGTAGCGGAGCTCGAGGCGGTGCTCGCCCGCGGGGACGTCGACGGCAAGGAGGGCGAGCTGCGCGCGGCGCGTCGGCACGGGGGTGCCGTCGACCCGCGCTTCCCAC
>CAZWRQ010000024.1:4995-28655 GCA_964636395.1 uncultured Holophagales bacterium | reverse complement strand
CCTCGCGACGATCCTGGAGGAATACCGGTGAGGCGCGCGCGCGGATCGGAATGGCTGTCTTCAGTCCGCCCCGCGCGGCATAATCAACGGATGATTCGCCGAAAGCTGCCTCTCCTTCCCGGCTTCGCCCTCGCCGTCCTCGTCTTCGCGGCGGCGGGCTGCGCCACCACCGCGACCGTCGTCCCCGGGAAGAGCCTCGCGCTGGTCGAGGTCACCTATCCCGAGATGCGGATGAGCGGCGTCGTCCTCGACACGGGCGAGGCGACGCCGATGACCCGGATGGCGGACTCGCTGATCCACCAGTTCAAGACCGTCGGCGTCTACGACCTGAAGGACGCGCGCGGCTCGATGCACGTCTCGAACCTCGCGACGGACGCCGCCGCACGCGCCGCCCTCCGGCAGAAGTTCCCCGCCGACGCATACCTGGGCGTCCAGCTCCTCGGGTGCGGTGCCGGGCAGCAGCGGGAGACCGAGCGGCGCGGCACCGGGGCGAGCGCCGTAGAGGTGACGGTCTACTTCTTCCGGGGCGAGTGCACGGCCGAGCTGACCGCGTTCGACCCCGAGGGGAAGACGATCGCGACGCTACAGAAGACAGGCCGCTGGGACAGCCCGAGGCAGGACCGACCGGACAGCTCGCAGATGGGATCGCAGGCCCTGAGCCTCGCCATCGAGGACACGGCGCGCCGCCTCGCCCGCGAGATCCGTCCGACGGCCGGGAAGTAGCTCGCCGGGTTTCGCGAGGGGGCCCACGCCACCTCGTGACGGACCGCGGGCCGGGCGGCCCGCGGTCCGTCGGCCCGGTCAGGATCGGACCGGGACCTCGGCCTCGACGCCGAGCGCGTCGGCCGCGATCGCCTCCTGCTCCGTCGCGAAGACGTGGTGCGAGCCGGGCGCCGGGCTGGCCGAGGGGCGCCGGCCCGCGTAGCGAAGCGGTCGACCTCCGGCCGTCGGCACGGCGCCGTCGAGGAACTGCTCCATCACGAAGCGCCACGCCCCCATGTTCTTCGGCTCCTCCTGGGCGAAGACGAGCGTGGCGTCCTTCGGGTAGCGCGCGATCGCTCGGCCCAGCTCCTCCCCGGGGAACGGGTAGAGCTCCTCGAGCCTGACGATCGCGACGTCGGTGCGTCCGGCCTTCTCTCGCGCCGCGAGCAGCTCGTAGACGAGCTTGCCGCTCGCGATCACGACGCGGCGGACGCCGTCCGCCCCGCCCGCCTCGAACGCCGCGTCGTCGAGGACCGGCCGGAACGAGCCCTCCGCGAGCTCGTCGAACCGGGAGACGGCCTTCGGGTGGCGCAGGAGGCTCTTCGGCGACATGACGACGAGCGGCCGCCGCACGTCGTCCCGCATCTGCCGCAGCAGCAGGTGGTGGTACTGGGCGGGGGTCGTCACGTTCGCGACCCGCATGTTGTCCTCGGCGCAGAGCGTCAGGAAGCGCTCGAGGCGCGCGGACGAGTGCTCGGGCCCCTGCCCCTCCTGGCCGTGCGGCAGGAGGAGGACGAGGTCGCAGGTCTGGCTCCACTTCTGCTCCGAGCCCGAGATGAACTGGTCGATGATGACCTGCGCGCCGTTCGCGAAGTCGCCGAACTGCGCCTCCCAGAGGACGAGGGTCGACGGGTCCGCCACGGCGTAGCCGAACTCGAACCCCATGACGCCGGCCTCCGAGAGGAAGGAGTCGATGACCTCGAAGCGCGCCTGCGGCTGGCGGATCGCGTTCAGCGGGATCCACTCGGCTCCCGTCCTCGGGTCCGCCAGGACCGAGTGGCGGTGGCTGAACGTCCCGCGCCCGGAGTCCTGCCCCGACAGGCGGACCGGCGTCCCCTCCTGGAGGAGGAGCCCGAACGCGAGCATCTCGCCGCCCGCCCAGTCGATCTCGGGGCGGCCGCTCGCGTAGTCGGCCCTCTTCTTCAGCAGCGGCTTCAGCTTCGGGTGGACCTCGAAGCCCGGCGGGAGCGTGGAGACGGCCCGCACGACCTCCGTGAGGCGTTCGCGAACGCTCCCCTCGACCGGGTAGCGAGGTGCGGCCGGCGCCACGAGCGAATCGGAGAAGGCCCCGCGGGTCCGCGTCGCCGCGGAAGCGTCGTAGGCCCGGTCGAGCGCCTGCTTCGCATCGACCCAGACCTCTTCCACCTGGGCCGCCGTCAGGACGCCCTCGCGGACGAGGACGTCGCCGTAGAGGCGGGCGACGGAAGAATGGTTCCGTATCTTCGCGTAGAGGAGCGGCTGGGTGTAGCTCGGCTCGTCCCCCTCGTTGTGGCCGTACCTCCGGTAGCAGACCATGTCGATGACGACGTCGTGCCCGAACGTCTTCCGGTATTCCATGGCGAGGTCGACGGCCTGGACCACCGCCTCCGGGTCGTCCCCGTTCACGTGGAGGATCGGCGCCTGGACCATCTTCGCGACGTCCGTGCAGTACGGCGAGGAGCGGGCGTCCCTCGGGTTCGTCGTGAACCCGATCTGGTTGTTCACGACGACGTGGATCGTGCCGCCCGTCCGGTACCCCTCGAGCTGGCACATGTTCAGCGTCTCGGCGACGAGCCCCTGCCCCGCGAACGCCGCGTCGCCATGGAGGAGGATCGGGAGGACCTTCTCGCGCGCGGCGTCGCCCGCGCGCTCCTGCTTGGCGCGCACCATCCCCTCGACGACCGGGTCGACCGCCTCGAGGTGGCTCGGGTTCGGCGCGAGGCCGAGCTTCACCCGCCGGCCGCCCGGGGCCTCGTGGACGCCGACGGCGCCGAGGTGGTACTTCACGTCCCCCGAGCCCTGGATCGACTGCGGGTCGAGGACGTCCTCGAACTCCGCGAAGATCCGGTCGACGGCCTTGCCGACGACCGTCGTCAGGATCGTGAGCCGGCCTCGATGCGGCATCCCGATGACGGCCTCCTCGACGCCTGCCTCCGCCGCGCGGTCCAGGAGGCGCGTCAGGAGCGGGATCGCCGCCTCGCCCCCTTCGAGGGAGAAGCGCTTGTGGCCGACGTACTTGGCGTGGAGGAACTTCTCGAAGCTCTCCGCCTCCACCAGCTTCGCCAGGACCCGCCGCTTCTCGTCGACGGTAAGCGTCGCCCGGTTCCGGCTCGACTCCATCCGCTCCATGAGCCACGCCTTCTGGGCGGGGTCCTGGATGTTCATGAACTCGGCGCCGATCTTCCCGCAGTAGGTCTGGCGGAGGACCTCCAGGATCTCGCGCAGCGTCGCCTGGTCGCGCCCCGCGAGGCCGTTCGTGATGAACTTCCGGTCGAGGTCCCAGATCGTGTAGCCGAACGTCGCCGGGTCGAGCTCGGCGTGGTACCTCGGGGAGTCGACGCCGAGGGGGTCGAGGTCGGCCAGGAGATGGCCGCGGACCCGGTAGAAGTTGATGAGCGGGAGGATGCGGGCCTGCTTCTCCACCGCCTCGAGGCGGTTTCCCCGGCCGAGGAACGGCGGGTTGCGGTCCGGCTCCCAGCGGACCGGACGATGGGGAACCTTCAGGTCGCGGAAGATCCGCTCGTAGAACTCGTCGCCGCCGACGAGGAGCTCCTGGAGCGTCGCCAGGAACGCGCCCGACTCCGCACCCTGGACGATCCGGTGGTCGTACGTCGACGTCACCGCCATGATCCGGGAGACACCGAGACCCGAGACGACCTCGTCGGGCATCGCGAGGTACTCGGGCGGATAGCCCATCGCTCCGGTCGCGACGATGCAGCCCTGGCCGGGCATGAGGCGCGGCGAGGACGACGTCGTGCCGAGCGTCCCGGGGTTCGTCAGAGAGATCGACGTCCCGAGAAACGCCTCCGGCTCGATCGCGCCGCGGCGGGCCTTCCCGACGAGGTTGTCGAACGTCGCGACGAACTCGGCGAAGTCGAGCCCCTCGGCGAGCTTGATGTTCGGGACGAGGAGCGAGCGGCTGCCGTCCTTCTTCGCGACGTCGACGGCGATGCCGAGGTTCACGTGCGGCTTGCGGACGCGCTGCGGCTTCCCATCCGCCTCGGCGTAGGCGTCGTTCATCGACGGGTGCTTCTCGAGCGCCCGGACGACGGCCCACGCCACGAGGTGCGTGAACGAGATTTTCGACTGGCGGACCGCCTCGCGATGGAGGTTCAGGATGCGGCGGTTCTCCTCCATCGCCTTGACCGGGATCACGCGCTGTGACGTCGCGGTCGGGACGGAGAGGGAGGCGTCCATGTTCCGCGCAATCGTCGCGGCCCCGCCGACGAGCGGCTGCAGCGTCTCACCCGGACGGAGCGACGGCGCGGGGCGCGAGGCGGCGGCGGGCGCCGGGGTCGCGTGCGCCGGAGCCGCGGCCTCGGTCGCGGCGCTGGGGCCGGAGACCGCGGCGACGCGGGCGGCCTTCTCGAGCTTCTCGAAGGTCCGCCGCCAGTCGTCGCCCACCGTGCCCGGGTTCAGCCGGTACTGGGCGTAGAGCTCGAGCGCGAACGCGGCGTTGTCGCCGAACGAATCGGAGATGGCATCGAGGACGGAGTCGTGCATTCGGGGTCTCCCTGTCGGCCGGGTCGTCTGCGCCCGGCGGGCGTCATCGGCCCCTCTGTCGGCCGGGCGGCCGGCAGCACGGCCATGTTACCCCGACCCCCGGACGCCGACGGCCGCTCCGCCGGAGCCCCGGACGGGCGACAATGCGTCCGCGATGAGCCTCTGGGACGCCGGCGTCGACCTCGGCGCGACCCTCGCCAAGGCCGTGGCCGTTCCCTCCGGCCGACCGCTCGAGGCCTTCGAGACGTTCGTCGCGCCCGCCGGCGACGAGCGCATCCTCGACGCGTTCCTCCTGCGCCACTCCCTCCGCCACCTCGCGGCCACCGGGGGCGGCGCCACCGCGCTCGCCGACCGCCTCGGAGAGGGCCGGCCGGTGACGGTCATCGACGAGTTCGCCGCCTGGGGCGCCGGCGAGCCGCTCCTGACGCGCCGGGCCGGTCTCGAGCTCCACTCGCCCCACCTCCTCGTGAGCCTCGGGACCGGCACCTCGATCCTCCGAATGGGCGCCCGGGGGAGCGTGGCCCGCGTCGGCGGCACGGCCCTCGGCGGCGGCACGCTCCGCGGCCTCGGCCGCCTCCTCCTCGGCACGGACGACCACGAACGGCTCGTCGCGCTCGCGGCCGCCGGCGACCGACGGCACGTCGACCTCCTCGTCGGCGACCTCTACCGCCCGGGCGGGATCGCGCTGATGCCCGACCTGACCGCCGCGAACTTCGGCAAGGCGCACGAGCCGCGCGCCGCCGACGTCGCCCACGCCCTTCTCGGCCTCGTCGGCGAGAACGTGGCGCTCCTCGCGGGCCAGATCGCCGTCGCGCTCGCGACGCCTCCGGGCGGCGAGCCGCCCCGCCGCCGCCCCGACGTCCTGTACGCGGGCTCGACCCTCCGGAACAACCCCCTCCTCGTCGAGATCCTCGGGAACGTCACGGCTCTCGTCGGCGCCCGCGCCTCGTTCCTGCCGTTCGGGGAGTTCACGGGGGCTCTCGGCGCCCTCGCCCGGGCGCGCGCGGAAACCTGACGCCCGGCCTCGCGGGTGCGAAACTCCCGGGATGAACGCGACGACGCCGCCTGCCACGTCCCCGCTCCTCGACCTAGAAGGCCGGGTCGCCCTCGTCACCGGCGCCTCCCGCGGCATCGGTGCGGCCACCGCCCGTCTCCTCGGACGCTGCGGGGCGCGCGTCGCGATCCACTACGGCAGCAGCCGCGAGAGCGCCGAAGGGGTCGCCGCTCAGATCGCGGAGGCCGGCGGACCTCGCGCCGCGCTGTTCCAGGCCGAGCTCGTGAGCGACGACGAGCGGCGGCGTCTCCATCGCGAGGTCTCGAGCACCCTCGGCGACCCGCTCCTCCTCGTCCACAACGCCGGCATCTACGTCCGGAACCCGTTCGAGGAGGTCGACGACGCCGCTTTCCTCTCCCGGTGGAGGACGACCCAGGCCGTCAACCTCGAGGCGGCCGCGCACCTCACGCTCCTGGCGCTTCCCGCGATGCGCGCCGCCCGCTTCGGACGCGTCGTGATGGTCGCCTCCCGCGCCGCGTTCCGCGCCGAGACCGACGCCGCGAGCTACGCCGTCTCGAAGGCGGGGATGGTGAGCCTCGCGCGCTGCCTGGCGCGGAACGAGGGAAAGCACGGGATCACGGCGAACGCGATCTGCCCCGGGTGGGTCGACACTGCGATGGCGCGTCCGGACGTCGCCGCCCGCAAGGCCGAGATCGAGGGAGAGGTCCCTCTCGGGAGGATCGCGACACCCGAGGACTGCGCCCGCGCCATCCTCTTCTACCTCTCACCGCTCGCTTCCTATGCGAACGGGACGGCGCTCGGGCTGAACGGGGGCTCGTTCCTTCACTGAACCGGGTGGTCGGCTTCTGGATGCAGTTCGAACGGGGCCGGCGAGAAAGTTGGTGCGGCCGAGCACCTTTTCGGGAGAAAATGGCTTCGTGCTCGTTCCCTGCGGGAGAGCCTTGGTGATGGTGGCGTCCCTCCTCGCCGGCCTCGCGGTCGCCGATCCCGGAGTGAAGGCGCGCGCCGCCGAGGCTCCCGGCTTCCGGCTCGTCCTCCCCGCAGGTCTCTTCCGTTCGACGCCTTTCCCCCCCGAGCTCGGCGTCTTCAGCGAGGAGAGCCTCATTCGCCTCCCCGGCGACCCCGACTCCGTCCTGACGCTCGGGGGGCCCGTCCCGTCCGGCGAGCCCCGCCTTCGCTTTGCCATCGAGGTGAACGAGGCCGTGCTGAAGCTGATCCCGCCCGACCCGCGGGTCCGCCCGGAAGACACCCGGAGCCGGGCCGGCGGCGATTGGCAGCCGGTCGACGCGACCGGACGCCCCTATCAGCTCCGTCTCGGCGCCCGCCTCGTCTGGTAGCCAGGGACGCCCCGAAGCGCGAACGCCCCAGGAAGATCCCGGGGCGTTCGGCTTTTCGAGGCGTCAGATCGTCCGCTACGCCGGCTTCGCCGGGGCGGGCGCCGGGGCCGGCGGCTTCGGCGGAGGGGGCGGCATCCGGTTGATGGCCGCGTTCCTCGCGAGCGTCATCGGCAGGACGGCGAGGCCCGACGGCTCGAACTGGCCGGCCTTCTTCGCCGGGCTCTCGCCGTAGTAGGGGCGATATCCGTAGCCCGGCCCGTCCGGCGCCGTGTCCGACGGCTTCTCGGTCAGCTCGGGAATCCCGTAGACGGCGTCCTTCCTCGAGAAGTAGGAGAGCTCGTAGTCCTTCGTCATCCAGATCGCGTCCTTCGGGCAGGCGTCGACGCAGAAGCCGCACATCACGCACCGGAGGAGGTCGATCTCGAAGACGGTCGGGTACTTCTCGTACGCGAGGTTCGGGTGCTCCCCCGCCTCGATGTGGATGCAGTCCGCCGGGCAGGCCGTCGCGCACATGTAGCAGGCGACGCACTTCAGCGTCCCGTCCTCGCGGGCCTTCAGGATGTGCCGGCCGCGGAAGCGATCGGAGTAGGCGCGACGCTCCTCGGGATACTCGATCGTCGGGCGCGCCTTGCGCGAGAGGACGTTCGCGACGAGCTTCCGGAACGTCAAGGCCATGCCCGAGAGGAGCGGGAGGTAGAGCCGGACGGCGAGCGTCGGCGCCGGGGGATCGATCAGGGCGACCTTGCCGGGCATCTCGTCCCTCCTACCGGTCCAGCTCGCCGGCGATGATGTTGAGCCCGCCCAGCGTCGCGACGGCGTCGGCCATCATGCCGCCGACGATGATCTTCTCGAACGCCGCGAAGAGCGGGAAGCAGGGGGGGCGCACCTTGACGCGGTAGGGACGGCCGCTCCCGTCGGAGACGATCGAGTAGCCCAGCTCGCCGTTCGCCCCTTCCGTGTACGAGTAGATCTCGCCCGCCGGGACCTGGATCCCCTCGAAGACGTTCTTGAAGTGGAAGATGAGCCCTTCCATCTCGTTGTAGACCATCTGCTTCGGCGGCAGGACGACGCGGTAGTCGTCGCTGACGACCGGCCCGCCGGGGAGCTTCGCGACGACCTGCTCGACGATCCGGAGCGACTGCCGCATCTCCTCCATCCGGACGAGGAACCGGGCGTAGTTGTCGCCGCTCGTCGCGACCGGGACGTCGAAGTCGACCTCGTCGTAGCCGTCGTACGGGGCGTCCTTGCGCAGGTCGTAGCCCACGCCCGAGCCGCGCAGGCACGGCCCCGTGAAGCCCCAGGCGATCGCCTGCTCCTTCGTGACGACGCCGGTCCCGATCATCCGCTTGTGGAAGATCCGGTTCTTCGTCAGGAGGGTGTCGACCTCCTGGATGTTCTTCGCGACCTTCTTCGAGAGCTCCCGGCACCACTCGACGAAGTTCGGCGGCACGTCCATCGAGAGGCCGCCGATCCTCGCGTAGCTCGATGTGAGCCGCGCGCCGCAGCAGGCCTCGAGGAGCGAGTAGATCTCCTCGCGCGCCTGGAAGGCGTACCAGTACGCCGTGAGCCCGCCGAGGTCGACCGTGTTCGCCCCGATGCAGACCATGTGGTCCATGATTCGGGAGAACTCGGAGAGGACGACCCGGACCGCCTTCGCGCGGGGCGGGATCTCGACCCCGAGCAGCTGCTCGACGGCGCGGGCGTACCCGTTGCCGTTGATCATCGGGGAGCAGTAGTTCAGGCGGTCCGTGTACGGGATCACCTGCGTGTACGTGTGCTCCTCCGACATCTTCTCGAAGCAGCGGTGAAGGTACCCGCACTCCGACTCGGCCGCGACGATCTTCTCGCCGTCCAGCCGCACGACGATCCGGAGGGTCCCGTGCGTCACGGGGTGTGAAGGGCCGAGGTTCAGCGTCGTCGTCTCGAAGACGTCCTCGGGGAGGTCGGTCTTCGCGGCGAGTCGGGTCTGGAGGACGTCCTCCTCCGTGCAGAGCCAGCGCTGCCCCGCCTCGTAGTCCTTCCGCAGGGCGTGCCCGACGAACCCGTTGTGGGTGAGGAGCCGCGCGAGGTTCGGATGGCCGTCGAAGCGGACCCCCATCAGGTCCCATGCCTCGCGCTCGAACCAGTTCGCCGCCGGCCAGACGTCCACGAGCGTCGCGACCCGCGGGTCGTCGGCCGGGAGGGCGACCCGCAGCCGGAGGTGCTCGTTCCGCCGGGTCGAGTAGAGGAGCGCGTTCAGCTGGAAGCGCCCCTCGCCGCGGAAGGCCGCCGGGCCGTCGAGCTTCAAGCGGTCGACGGCGACGAGGTCGAGGAGGAGGTCGAAGGCCGCAGCCGGGTCGTCCCGGAGGAAGAGCGCGGCGGCGTGCCAGGACTCCGGCGTCGCGACGAGGGTCGGGACGTCGGTGGCGGGGCGCGGCTCGACGCGGACCGAGCCGTCCGGGAACGTCCGCGAGAGGACCGGGGCGAACGAGACGCCCGTCGCCGGGGCGAGAGTCGCGCTCATCGCTTCTCTCCCTTCGCGGCCTGCCCCGCCTCCGCCGGGCCGCCCATCTCGGAGAACCCGGACTCCGAGCTCCGGCCGGGCGCCATGACCGCCTTCGAGTAGGCCGGGAGCGACTCCACCTGCGGGTCGGTGCCGACGCGGATCGGGACGTACGTCTTCGCCTCGCGATGCCGGGCGAGGTCGCCCGACTGGATCCGCTTCTGGAGCTCGATGATCCCGTAGATCAGGTTCTCCGGAGTCGGCGGGCAGCCCGCGACGTAGACGTCGACCGGGATGATCTCGTCGATCCCCTGCACGACGTGGTAGGCGCGGTAGAAGCCACCGGTACAGGCGCAGACGCCCATCGAGATGACCCACTTCGGCTCCGGCATCTGGTCGTAGATCTTCCGGAGGATCGGGGCCTGTTTGTCGGTGATCGTCCCCGAGACGATCATCAGGTCGGCCTGCCTCGGCGAGAAGCGGACGACCTCGGCCCCGAACCGGGCGAGGTCGTAGTGCGACGACACCGACGACATGAACTCGATGGCGCAGCAGGCCGTGCCGAACGGCATCGGCCAGAGGGAGTTCTTGTGGCTCCACTGGACGAACCAGTCGAGCTTCGTCGTCAGGAAGTCGAAGCCCGTCGTGGAGGGGACGCCGGGCGCGAGGGGCGGCTCGATCCGTGCGGCCGGCAGGGGGAACTTCTTGTCGCTCATCGAGGACTCCCGGTGCTCGTGGAACCGATCACGAGCGCGATTGTAAGGGGCTCTCAGCGCTTTCCGTCGAGCATCTCGAGGATGACCGGGACGCAGCGCTCGCCGTGACAGGAGCCGGTCGTGCAGCCCGTGGCCCGCACGACGTCCTCCAGGCTTCGCGCCCCGCTCTCGATCGCTTCTTCGACGCGCGGGAACTTGATCCCGTTGCAGATGCAGACCGGCTTGTACTTCCGGAGGATCCGCGCGTGCTTCTCGGAGAGGGGGGCGTCGTCCACGGGCCTCAGAAGTCGACCGTGTACCGGATCGACGCGCGGTCGCGGACGCGGTCCAGGTAGATCACGCCGTCGAGATGGTCGGCCTCGTGCTGGAGGACCCGGGCGTGGAAGTCCTCCGCCACGAAGTCGAGCGGCTTCCCCGTCTCCGAGAGCGCCCGGACCCGCACCTTCCGGGCGCGCGGGACCCGTGCCGCGAGGAACGGCACCGACAGGCACCCTTCCCAGTCCTCCACCTCCTTCGGGTCGAGCACCTCGAACGACGGGTTGACGAGGATCGTGGGCGGCACCGCTGCGGCGCTCGCCCGGCGCCCTTCCGGGTCGACCATGTAGAGGAGGGCGCGTACCGGCGCGGCGACCTGCGGCGCGGCGAGCCCGGTCCCCGCGTACTCCACCATCGTCTCGCGCAGGTCGTCGAACAGGCCCTTGAAGCGACCGCGCTTCAGGTCCTTCGCCTCGATCTCCGCGGCGGGGCGGCGCAGCACGTCGGCCCCGAGCTTCATCACCTTGAGAATCGCCAAGCAGCCCTCCCGAGACGGATTCTAGGCGCGAACCGGGGCCGGGCCTCGCGGCCCCCGTTCCGCGCGGGGAGAGAGACCGGACGCCGCTGCGTAGGAACGGAAACGGCCCGGAAGCTCCGGGCCGCGAGAGAGAAGAGATGGTGCCCAGGGGCGGAGTTGAACCGTCGACACCGCACTTTTCAGGCGCGTGCTCTACCAGCTGAGCTACCTGGGCACCCGGCGCCGCGGCACGCACCTTGCGATCCGCCCCTCGGCGCGACGGCGGGCGTTATACCGGCGCCCACTAGAATAGTCAACGCGGCCCTTCGCGCCGCCACCCCCACGACCGAGACGAAATGAGAAAACTGCGCCTGACCTTCCTCGCCTCCGCCGTCCTCCTGATGCCGCTGCTCTTCGCCCAGGGGCCGCAGACGGCCTTCCCGTCCGAAGGGACGGACGCGCCCCTCGACTGGGCGACGACGATGCCCGACGCCCTCAAGCGAGCAGGCGCCCTCGCCGGAGGGCGCCTGCTCGTCGAGATCCGCGACGCGCAGTGTCCGGAGTGCGAGCGGATGGAAAAGCTCCTCTACCCGTCCGCGTCCTTCCGGGGCTTCCTGAAGGACAAGGTCCCGGTCCGTCTCCTCCGCGGGACGCCCGACGCCGACCAGCTCTTCGCGCGCTACCGCCTGCGGACGACGCCGGCCTGGCTCGTCCTCTCGACCGACCTGATGCTCTGCGGGAAGCAGGAAGGCGACACGAACCAGTCGACCTGGATCGAACGCTTCTTCGAGACCGAGAAGGCGTGGGCGGCGTTCCTCCAGTCGATCGACGAAGAGAAGGCGAACCCGGCCGACCCGGCTCGCGCCTTCGCCGTCGGTGAGGAGGCCTACCGGCGCTACGGCGACGTGATGGCCGAACGGCGCTTCCGGAAGGTCTCCGAGGACGAGCAGGCCCCCTCCGAGCTCCGCGCGAAGTCGCTCGCCTACCTCGCCACGTTCGCGCTCGAGGCCCGCCGCTTCGACGACGCCGCGAAGACCCTCGAGAAGGTCCTCGCCACCTCGACCGACCCGACGCTCCTCGAGCGGGCCGAGCTTCGCCTCGCGGACGTGGAGATCGGACGGGGAAACCGCGAGAAGGCGGCCGCGCGACTGAACGCCTTCGTCGAGAAGCACCCCCAGTCCCCGCTGAAGGCCCAGGCCGAGGAGCTCCTCCGCCTCCTGGCCACCGCCCGACCGTGAAGGGAACCCGAATGACGCCACGCCTCGCCCGCCGCCTCGCAGCCGCGCTCGCAGCCCTCCTCCTCTCCCTCCCCGCCGCGGCCCAGATCGGCGCCCCACCGGAGGTCCTCTCCCTGCGCCTCGCCGCCGACACCGAGAAGATCGTCGCCGGGGGCTCGTTCCGCGTTGCCGTCGTCGCCACGATCGCGCCGGGATGGCACGTCAACGCGAACACGCCCCTCGAGGACTACCTCATCCCGACAGAGGCCGCCCTCGCGCCGGCCGAAGGGCTGAAGCTCGGCCCGCCCGCCTACCCCGCCTACCGCGAAGCGAAGCTCCCCTTCTCCGACAAGCCGCTCGCCCTCTACGACGGCGAGACCGTCATCGTCTTCGAGGGAACGGCCGACGCGGCTGCCGCACCGGGACCGCGGACGCTCCGGGCCACGCTCGACTACCAGCCGTGCAACGACGCGCAGTGCCTCGCGCCGAACCAGTCCGAGGCGACGCTCGAGATCGAGGTCGTCCCGGCCGGCACGCCCGTCGCCCCGGCGAACGCCGCGCTCTTCCCGCTCGCCGGCGCCCGGGCGCCCGAGGCGGGAGGCGCGGCGGAGGCGGCCCCCGCCGCCGCGCCCGAGTCCGGTCCGTTCTCCGGCCGCTCCCTCCCCGCGATTCTCGGCCTCGTCTTCCTCGCGGGCCTCGCGCTCAACCTGACCCCCTGCGTCTATCCGCTCATCCCGATCACCGTCGGCTTCTTCTCGCGGCAGAGCGAGGGGAAGACGAGCCGCACGTTCGGCCTGGCTGTGGCCTACGTCCTCGGAATGAGCGTCACCTACTCGGCGCTCGGCGTCTTCGCCGCGCTCTCGGGCTCGCTCTTCGGCTCGTGGCTCCAGAAGCCCGCCGTCCTCGTCGTCATCGCCGTCGTCGTCCTCGCGCTCGCGCTCTCGATGTTCGGCCTCTACGAGCTCCAGGCGCCCCACTTCATCACCGACCGCACGGGGAGCAAGGGAGGCGTCCTCGGCGCGCTCACGATGGGCCTCTTCGTGGGCTTCGTGGCGGCCCCCTGCATCGGGCCGTTCGTCCTCTCTCTCCTCACCTACGTCGCGCAGCAGGGCTCCGCCCCGCTCGGCTTCGCCCTCTTTTTCACGCTCGCGATGGGCCTCGGCCTCCCCTACCTCGTCCTCGGCACGGTCTCGGGGAGCCTGAAGGCGATGCCGCGCTCCGGCGAGTGGATGATCGCGGTGCGGAAGGTCTTCGGCTTCGTCCTCGTCGCCCTCGCCGCCTGGTTCCTCCGCCCGCTCCTCCCCGAGCGCGTCTTCGCCTGGGCCGTCGCCCTCCCGCTCCTCGCCGGCGGCGTCTGGTTCCTCTTCTTCGAGAAGGCGGGCGCCGGGGTCCGGTGGTTCCGCGCGCTGAAGGTCGCGCTCGGCCTCGCGCTTCTCGCCGTCGGCGCCTGGTTCGCCGTCCCGTCGAAGCATGCCGACGGCCTCGCCTTCCGGCCCTACTCCGACGCGGCGCTCGCCGAGGCCTCGGCCGCCGGGAAGCCGGTGGTCATCGACTTCTTCGCCGACTGGTGCCTCCCCTGCAAGGAGCTCGAGAAGTTCACCTTCACGGATCCGGCCGTCGCGACGGCCCTCGACGGGTGGGTCCTCCTGAAGGCCGACCTGACGAAGAGCGCCTCCCCCGAGGTGGCCGCCCTCCGGACGCGGTGGAACGTGCAGGGGGTCCCGACGATCGTCTTCCTCGGCCCGGACGGGAGGGAGTCGCTCCCGCGCGTCGTCCAGTTCGAGAATCCGGCAGCGTTCCTCTCGCGCTTCCCGAAGTGAGCTCCCGCGCGCGGGAGCGGGCCGGACGGCCCTCTCCCGCGCGCCCCGCCTCTCAGGCGCTCGTCGCGCGTCCGAGAAGGGCCGCCAGCGCCGTCTTCGCCGCCTGCCGCTGGGCTTCCTTCTTCGTCCCGCCGGTCCCTCTCGCCGAGAGCCCCTCGTCGAAGAGCACCTCGAAGACGAACTCCTTCCGGTGGTCGGGGCCGGACTCGGAGACGAGCCGGTAGACGGGAAGCGGCTTCCCCTCCCCCTGCACGAGCTCCTGGAGCGCCGTCTTGTAGTCGTGGAACGAGAGCTCGCCCGGGTCGAGGTCGGAGACCGGCCCCTCGAAGAGCCGTCGCGCCACCTCGCGAGCCGCCGGGAGACCGGCGTCGAGCGTGATCGCCGCGAAGACCGCCTCGAACGCGTCGGCGAGGAGCGACTCCTTCACGCGGCCGCCCGACCGGCTCTCTCCCGCCGCGAGGAGGAGCAGCTCGCCCACGCCGAGCCTGCGCGCGATCCGCGCGAAGCTCCCCTCCGAAACGAGGTGCGACCGGGCCTTCGAGAGCTGGCCCTCCCGGAAGTCGGGAAAGCGCTCGAGGAGCATCTCGGCGACGAGGAAGCCGAGGACGCTGTCGCCGAGGAACTCGAGCGTCTCATTATCGCGAACGGCGCTGGCGCGCGAAGCCTCGTTCGCGTACGAGGAATGCGTCAGCGCGCGCTCGAGCAGGGACCGGTCCCCGAACCGGAACCCGAGCGCCTCCTCGAATCGCCCGAGGTCCTCTTCTCGTCTCGTCATCTCGGCTCTCCGGCCGCCGGGCCGCGAGCGTCCCCACCCGCGGCCCGGCGCGTTCTCTTCTACCTCTTCTGCCCCCGGACGCGGGCACCCCGGTTGTTCGTCCCGTCGAGCATCCGCCCGTCCGCCGACAGGACGAGCGTGTCGGTGGTCCCGGCCAGCCGGTGCGTCAGCTGGATGCGGCGGGCGGCGGTGTCGAGCACCTGCCAGCGTCCCTCGTCCGTCTGGCGGTTCCCCGAGTAGACGAGGAACGTCCGATCGGTCCGCAGCACCAGCACGCGTCCGTCCGCCCAGTCCCACGTCCCGGCGAGCTGCGCCTCCGCGGCGCCGCCCCAGCCCGTGCCCGCGTCGGAGCGACGCCGTCCCTCGAGGCGGTAGCCCGTGTTCGACGCCCCGGAGAGCGTCCAGCCGTCGGCGGAGAGCGCGACGGTGTCGATGTAGCCGCCCCGCGCGTGGACGAGGCGGTAGCGCTGCGTGGCGCTCTCGAGGAGCTCCCAGCGCCCCTGGCTGATCATCGTTCCGTCGCTCCTGTACAGGGCGAACTGCGAGTCGGAGCGGAGGACGAGCGTCTGCCCATCGACCCAGTCCCAAGTGCCGACCGGGTCCCGAAAGACGGGCCGGGCGGGGTCGACGCCTCCGGTCAGCGATGTGCCGGCGAAATCGATCCGCTCCACGTCGGCCAGCTCGAACGTCCGGACCTCTCCGTTCCGGAGGACGACGAGGAGCTTCGACTGGGCGAATGCGGGCAGGGCGAGGGCGAGCGCCGGGACCAGGGCGAGCACGCGGAAGGACATCGCAGCCTCCTTGACGAGCCGGGATACCACGACGGGCGTCTCCGCGCCACCGTCCGGACTCGGGCGTCTCAGGGGCGTGCGGACGCGAACGCCTTCCGCGCCCGCTGCGTCCCGCCGAGTCCGGCGAGGAACGCGCAGGACGCGAGCCGCCCGAGCAGGAGGGCGAGAGCCGCGGCGATCGTCCCCGGAAGCCTCACCACCACGACGAAGAACACCATGCCGGACAGGATCCCGACGGCTTCGAGGGCGGTGGCGACCGTCACGGGGCGGGTCCGTCGCGCGAGGACCCACCGGGAGCGAAGGAACGACAGCGCGTACTCGAGCGCCGGGAGGAGGACGAGTATCCGCGTCGGGACGACGGCGACCGGGATCAGCTCCGGCCCCAGCCCGACGACGACGCGGTACCAGAGCCCGAGGAGCGGCGAGAACGCGACCGCGGCGAGGAGGAGCGACGCCCCCGCTCCGAGGAGCGCCCCCGTCCGGCGAACCGACGGGACGTTCTCCCCCGCCTCCCCGCTCAACGCGACGCTCGTCTCCTGGAACCCGACGCCCCCGCTCCGAAAGAGGAAGACGAGGGCGCTCACGACCGGCCACGCCGCGAGCGACGGCACCGGGCTCGGGCCGTGGCTCATGAAGAACGTCAGGAGCGGCGCGGTCGTCATCGAGATCATCGACGTCAGCGCGAGCGGGAAGTAGAAGCGCGCGAGCTCTCGCTGCGGCGGAGGAGAGGCGTCCCCGTTCTCCGACAGGAGCCCCGCCACGAGATGACGCGCCATGAACCGGCTCGCCGCCGCCTCGGCGACGACCCCGACGCTCAGCGCCGCCGCGGCGGTCAGCGCCCCGGGGAGCCGGGTCGCCGTCGCGAGCGCGGCCGCCGTCGCGGACATCGTCGCGAGCCGGACGACCGTGCCGTACGCGACCCGCCGCGTCATCCGGTTCCGCACGAGGACCCCCTGGTAGAAGCGGCGGTACCCGATCGCGGCGGGCCACGGCACGAGGACCGCCGTCGCCAGGTGCGCGAGCCGCGCGACCTCCGGCGGGAGGGCGAGCAGGCTCTCGGCGACGAAGCGGAAGACCGGCGGCAGGACGAGGACGAGGAGGGTCGCCGTCACGGCGCCGTTGAGGCGCGTCGCGAAGCGCCGGAACGCGACGAACGACGCCCGGTCCTTCGCCAGCGCCGTCGTCGCCGTCAGGAGCATGATGATCGGCGACTCGGCGAGCCACGCGAGCGTGAATGCGACACCGAACGCGGCGAGGTTCGGCACCGGGTCGACGAGGCGCGCGACGATCGCGGAGAGGTACGGCCCCTCCACCGACATCATCAGCCACGTCGCCGCCAGCGGCAGCCAGAACGCGAGGATCGCTCGCGTCGAGAGGCCCTCCGGCCCGCCCGGCTCTCGGGCGTCTGCCGGAGGAGGGACTCGAACCCTCACGGCCCTTCGGGGCCCGGGGCTTTTAAGGCCCCTGCGTCTGCCATTCCGCCACTCCGGCCCGGTCGACCCGGACGGTCGATCGTAGACCGGGGCGCGCCCGGCCTCGAAAAGAGAACCGCCGCGCCCGGAGACGCGGCGGCGTTTTCATTCTGGAGGCGACGGTCGGATTCGAACCGACGAATGAGGCTTTTGCAGAGCCTTCCCTTAACCACTTGGGTACGTCGCCCTGGGAGGCGGATTCTAGCAGCGGGCGGTCCGGCGGGCCAGACGCCTTCCCGGGGTCAGGCGTTCCGCTTCAGGACGTCCTTCGCGATCGTCGAGAGCTGCATGTACGAGGTCCCCTCGTAGATCTTCCCGATCTTCGCGTCGCGGTAGAGCTTCTCGAGCGGATACTCCCTCACGTAGCCGTAGCCGCCGAGGAGCTCGAGACCCTTCGAGGTGCAGTACTCCGCGACCTCCGAGGCCTTCAGCTTCGCGATCGCCCCCTCGCGGGCGAACGGCTTCCCCGCCTCCTTCAGGCGGGCGGCGTTGTAGACGGCGAGGCGGGCGCACTCGAGCTCCATGTCCATCCGGCCGAGCTCGTGCTGGACCGCCTGGAACTCAGAGAGGGGCTTCCCGAACTGGACACGGGTCTGAACGTACTTCGCCGAGTAGTCGAGGGCCGCACGGGCGACGCCGAGCATCTGCGCGCCGATCCCGATCCGCCCCTCGTTCAGCGTCTCGATGGCGATCTTGTACCCCTCGCCGACCTTCCCGAGGACGTTCTCCTCCGGAACCTCCAGGTCCTCGAACGCGAGCGCGAGCGTGGAGGAGGCGCGGATGCCGAGCTTGTCCTCCTTCTTCCCCTTCGTGAAGCCCTTCCAGCCCGACTCGACGACGAAGGCGGTGATCCCCTTGTACCCCTTCGAGAAGTCGACGTTCGCGAAGACGAGGAAGATCTCGGCCTCGAGGCCGTTCGTGATCCAGAGCTTGCCGCCGTTCAGGACCCAGCGGTCCCCCTTCTTCTCGGCGCGCGTCTTCAGCGCGAAGGCGTCGGAGCCCGACTCGGCCTCCGAGAGGGCGTAGGAGCCGACCTTCTCCTTCGCGAGCTGCGGCAGGTACTTCGCCTTCAGCTCCGGCGAGCCCCAGCGGAGGATCGCGTTGTCGACGAGCGTGTTCTGGACGTCGACGCAGACGGCGCAGGCTGCGTCGACGCGCGCGAGCGCCTCGATCACCGCGATCGCGGTCGAGAAGTTCTGCCCGAGGCCGCCGTACTCCTCCGGGATCTCGATCCCCATCAGGTCGAGGTCGAAGAACTGGCGGACGAGCTCCGGGTCCATCCGGTTCGCGAGGTCCATGGCGAGAGAGCGCGGGCCGATCGTCTCGACGGCGAACTGGTGGACGTTCTCGGCGATCTCCCGCTCGGACTCCGTCAGGATCGACAGGGGCGGGACGACGGGGGCGGCCGCATCGGCTGTGGGCATCGGTCACTCCTTGCGGGGCGAGGATAGAACGAAACACCGAGGGGTCGGCCCCGCCCCGAGCGGTCGTCGGGCGAAGGGAGCGACCGGCGCGTCGCCGGCCGGCCACGGAACTGCCGGGCGGAAATGTCGGAGAGACGCGCTCCGGCCGCTTTCCGTCGTTGACGCTCCCCTTCCCGCTCCTATAGACTTCCCCGCGGCTTGCGGAGGGCTCCACGGAGCCGCTCTGGGGGTGCCTGATTTTCCTCGCTCGCCGTTTCAAAGCTTTTTCATCGAATTCACAATCATCGGGTGTGCTTCCTGACAGGATGTACGTGTCCTCAATCGATTTGAGGAGGAGGAAAGGCCATATGGCAAGACTCAGTCGTTCCCGGGTCCGTTGGGCGTCGACCGTCCTGACGGTCGTCCTCGCCCTGGGCGCCGCCACAGCGGCGATCGCTCAGGAGACCACGGCGCGCCTCTTCGGCGCGGTCACGATGAAGTCCGACCAGAGCCCGCTTCCGGGCGTCTCGGTCGAGGCGATCCACGTTCCGACGGGGACGCGATACACGGCGCTCACCCAGGCGAACGGCCGGTACACGATCCTGAACGCCCGCGTCGGCGGACCGTACACGATCACCGCGACGATCAGCGGCTTCCGCCCCTCGACGCAGAAGGACATCTCGCTCGCCCTCGGCGAGGGCCGTCAGGTGAACTTCGGGCTCGACCTCGAGTCCGTCACCGAGACGGTCGTCGTCACGGCCGAGGGGACGCCCCTCATCACTCCCGACCGCATGGGCTCCGGCTCGGCGCTCCCCGAGGAGACGCTCAAGGCGCTGCCCACCATCAACCGGCAGTTCCAGGACATGGCGCGGACGAACCCGTACGTCAACGTCGCGGCCTACGACGAGTCCGGCACGAACATCTCCGTCTCGGGAAAGAACAACCGCTACAACACGATCCAGATCGACGGCGCGGTCAACAACGACCTCTTCGGTCTCGCCGCCACCGGCACGCCGGGCGGTCAGGCTTCGACCCAGCCGATCTCGATGGACTCCATCCAGGAGCTTCAGGTCGTCGTCTCCCCTTACGACGTCAAGCAGGGCGGCTTCACGGGCGGCGCGATCAACGCCATCACCCGCGGCGGGACGAACACGTTCTCCGCATCGGTCTACGGCTCGACGCGCAACGAGGACTTCATCGGCAGCAAGGTCCCGCGCGCCACGGGCGACGCGGTCGACCGGCCCTACGCTTTGTTCGACTACGACCAGTACGGCGCCCGCATCGGCGGTCCCATTCTCAAGGACAAGCTCTTCTTCTTCCTCAGCGGCGAGAAGAACAAGCGCTCCGAGCCGACGAGCGGCTCCGCCGACGGCTCCACGTCGAACGCCTACAAGGACCCGGCGGGCGCCGCCCGCTTCCGGGACATCCTGATCAGCAAGTACGGCTACGACCCGGGCGGCCTCGGCGACTACAACGGCCGGACCGACAGCAACCTGCTCTTCGGCCGTCTCGACTTCAACGTCAACGAGAGCCACAACGCGACGCTCCGGCACAACTACGTCGACGCCATTCGCGACGCGACGCCGGCCCGGAACTTCAACGTCTACGGCTTCGAGACCGCGGGCTACGGGTTCGCCGACGAGACGAACTCCACCGTCTTCCAGGTCAACAGCGTCTTCGGCTCCAGCTCCTTCAACACCGGTCGCGTCGGCTACCAGACGATCGCGGACAGCCGCGACGTCCCGGTGCTCTTCCCCTCGGTCTACATCTGCAACAACCCGAACTCGTTCTGCACCGGCAACAACACGTACACCCTTCTCGCCGGCACCGAACGCTCTTCCGGGGCGAACGGCCTCGACCAGAAGATCCTCGAGATCACCGACGACTTCACGCTGATCAAGGGCAACCACACGATCACGATCGGCACGCACAACGAGTTCTTCGACTTCGAGAACCTCTTCATCCAGGACATCACCGGGACGTACTTCTTCCGCAGCCTCGACGCTCTCGAGAACGGGATCGCCGACCGCTACCAGGTGAAGTTCGCGAACGGCGACGACCCGCGCCGGCCGACCGCCTTCGGCGCTCAGCAGTGGGGCGTCTACGCGGGCGACCAGTGGCGCGTCAACGACAAGCTGACCCTGAACCTCGGGCTCCGCTTCGACATCCCGCGCCTCACCGACAAGCCGACCTACAACGCGGCCGTCGAGTCGGTCTTCGGGATCGACACCACCGACGTCCCGAACAACCAGGTCATGATCTCGCCCCGCCTCGGCTTCAACTGGACGCCGACCGCCTCGGGCAAGGACCAGATCCGCGGCGGCGTCGGCGTCTTCGCCGGCCGCACCCCGTTCGTCTGGATCTCGAACGCGTTCGGCGGCACGGGCATCGAGATCACGGGCCTCTCCTCGAGCAACGTCCCCTTCAACCCGGACCCGCTCAACCCGCCGAAGAACTTCCCCCCCGGCACGTCGGCCGTCTCCGTCGACACGATCGACCCCGACTTCAAGTTCCCCCAGGTCCTCCGCGCCACGCTGGCCTATGACCGCGAGCTCCCGTGGGGCATCCGCGCGAGCGTCGAGGGGATGTTCACGAAGACCCTCCAGGACGTCTTCTACGAGAACCGGGGCCGCGTCGAGAGCGGCAACACGACCTTCTACGGCGCGCCGATCTACAAGGCCGCGAACTCCGGCTTCTCCAGCGTCACCTACCTCACGAACACCTCCAAGGGCGAGCAGCAGAACCTCACCGTTCAGCTCGACAAGCGCTTCCCCTTCGGCCTCTCCCTCTCCGGCTCCTACGCCTACATGAAGGCGAAGGCGGCCTTCGAGGCGACCTCGAGCGTCGCGTACTCGAACTGGCAGTTCCAGACCCAGAACGGGAACATCTACACCGAGCAGCTCACGCGCTCGTTCTTCGAGGTCCCGCACCGCTTCACCGCCATCCTCTCGCAGAACTTCCGCACCGGCCCGCTGGCCCACAACATCGGCCTCGTCTACACCGCGCAGTCCGGCCAGCCCTACTCGATCCTGATGGGCGGCGACGCGAACGGTGACGGCGCCTCCGGCAACGACCTCCTCTTCGTCCCCGAGAACTACAGCGACATCGTGTGGCTGGGCACCGGCGCTCCGACCGAGGCCGAGTGGAACTCGTTCCTCGCGACGACCGGCCTCGAGAAGTACCGCGGCCGCGTGGCCGAGCGCAACGGGCTCGACGCCCCCTGGATCCGCAGCCTCGACTTCCACTACGACTTCGAGCTCCCGATCTCCGTCGTCAAGACCCAGATCACGTTCGACGTCCTCAACCTCATCAACCTCGTCGACAACAACTCGGGCCTCCTCCGCTACGTCTCCAACCAGACGTACAGCGCCCTCAACTACTCCGGCATCGACACCGCCACGGGCAAGCCGCGGTACACGGTCAACTCGGGCAACCTCGCCGAAGGCCGGCAGTACAGCACCAACGACCTCCGCTCGCGCTGGCAGATCCGGCTCGGCGCGCGCCTGACCTACTGATCCTTCCGGACGGTCCGGAATGAAACGGGGGGCCGAAAGGCCCCCCGTTCTCTTTGACCCCCGGGCCGCGACGGGGCCGAGGTGACCGGCCGCGAGCGTCCTACGGCGCGACCGGCGCGAAGAGAGCTCGCAGCGACGCCTCGTACGCCGCGGCGCCCGCCTCCCCTTCGGCGGGAGCCCAGGACGGCACGTCGTCGCCCGACGGCGGGACGTAGGGGCCGGCCTTCACCTCGAAGAAGACCGTCCCCTCCTCGAGCGCGACGACTGTGTGGAGGACGCCCGCGGGGATGTCGACACCGAAAGTCTCCCCCGCTCCGGCGGAGAGCCGGCGCGCGGCCGCGACCTCGCCCGACGCGTCGAAGAGGACGAGGCCGAGGGCGCCACGGACGACGACGTAGGTCTCGTCCTTTGGCGGGTGAAGGTGCCGGTGGGGGCGGATGTAGGTGCCGGGCTCCACCGCGTTGAGGAGCCGGTGGACCGGGTCCTCCATCGCGTGGAGGTTTCCGTTGGCGCGGCGCCGCGGACGGTTCCGGGCCTCCGCCGTGAGCGCGTCGAGGACGCTTCCGTCGAGGAGGCGGACGCCGCCCTCCTCGGGACAGGCCCCGGTTTGCGGTCCGGCGCTCACGGCGCCTTCTCCGCTTCCCACGCCGCGACCGTCGCCTCGAGCGCCTTCCAGTAGCCTTCGGGGGCCTTCCCCTTCGAGAGGTCGATGGCCCTCTTCATCGCGACGATCGCCTCGGCCGTTTTCCCCTCGTGCCGGAGATAGCTCGCGAGGAGCTCGCGGTTCCAGAAGCTCTCCTCGACCGCGACGGAGCGATCGATCCAGGCCCGCCCTTCCACGAGCCGCTCCTCCCTCTGGAGCGCCCAGCGGGCCGCTTGAAGGAGCGTCCCCATGTCGTCCGGCTTCTCCTTCAGAGCGGCGTCGACGCCGGCCCAGACGATCCCCGCGACGTCGAACTCGACCGGGAAGGAGAAGGCGAGCTTCTCCCAGGCAAAGGAGACGCGAACGGCCGAAGGCTCGACCGCGTCGAGCGTGAAGGTCATCCACTCCGCGTGCGGGGCGGCGGCGGGAGTCACCTCGAACCGCAGGAGGTCCTCCTTCGGGTCGTGGAAGTAGGAGCCCCACTGCTTCGCCTTCCGGTTCAGGACGAGCGTCCATCGCTCCCTCCCCGGAATCGCGAAGAGGGCGTAGGTGCCGGCCGGAACGTCGTGGCCGGCGACCTTCCCGTCATGCGAGAGGGCGAGCGTCGTCGCCTCGTTCGCGCCGAGACGCCACGTCTCGCCGTACGGCACGAGCACGCCCCAGATCGTGCGGCCGCGGACGGCGGGACGGTGGTACTCGACGGTCACGCGCGAGGTGCCGATCTCCTGGGAGACCGAGGCCGCGGGGCTCGGAAACGGGAGCCGCGGCTGCGCCGCCGCGGTCGGCGCGAGCGCCGCGAGCGCGAGACCGGCGACGGCGAGCGACGGGACGGGAACGTTCATCGGGGGCCTCCTTCGTTCTTCCCGGCGCCCCGCCCCCTTCGGGGCGCCGGCGCGGCTCGGGCCGCGCCACGGAGCGGCAGCGGCCGCGCCGGGTCCTTCACCGCGGTCACCTTCGCGGCCCAGCTCGTTCCGCGGGAGATGTCGGAGTCGGAGATGAAGCGGACGTCGAGGAGCCCCTTCGTCCGGAGCCCCGTCCGCAGGTAGTTCACCTCGCCGAGGCAGAGGCTCCACCCTTCGAGCCACGTCGCGAGGGCCTCGCGCCGGCCCGGGTCGTCGTCGGTGTGGACGACGAGGTCGACGTCGCTCCCCGGCCCCGCCGTGCCGTCGTGCGAGGAGCCGACGAGCCACATCCCCTTCACGCCGAAGCGCTCCGGGTCGGTCTCGGCCGCGATCCTC